>CALWHE010000002.1 GCA_944380295.1 uncultured Christensenellaceae bacterium | reverse complement strand
CCTGCGCCGCCCGCCCAAAAACCTGCACGAAAAATCGAGGCGGGGAGCGCACTTTTGCCCGCCGCGCCGAGTGCTTAGTGTATGCGCGGGATATTTATGTGCTCCGCGCCGCGCTTTTCCATGCATTTTTCCGCGCGGACGGCTTGATAATACCGCAAGAGTATTACCTGCGCCGCCCGCCCAAAAACCTGCACGAAAAATCGAGGCGGGGAGCGCACTTTTGCCCGCCGCGCCGAGTGCTTATTTGAGTATTTGACAATATAAAAAGTATAGTCTGCGGCGTTCGCCTTGTTCAAACAAAAATTCTGCTGAGGCAGGGCGCACTCCCGCCGCCTAAGTCTGCACGATTTTTATAATTTTCCGCGCGTGCGGGTGACAAAACATCTTACAATTTTGTGCGCAGGATCTCGTCGGCGGTCACGTCAAAGATGTCGCAAATGCGCAAAAGAGTGTCAAAGTCGGGCTGATTGCGTCCCACTTCCCAGCCGGATACGGCGTTTTTTGTGAGATTCAATTTTTCCGCCAGTTCGCGCTGCAAAAGCCCGGCTTCTTTCCGCAAATTCTTCAAGTTTTCCGCAAAGAAATTCATAGAAAAATATTATCACGGAACACGAATTGTGTGCTTGATAGCACACGAAACGTGTGCTATTATGGTATTATGTAATGTAAAAGGAGAAATTTATTATGTTTTGCAAGTTTTGCGGTAAAGAATTCGATGATGACGCGGTGATATGTCCCGGCTGCGGCAAGCTGACGGATAAGGGCTGTCAGGTCGTGAAGCCCGTATCTGCGGCATCTGCCTCGCCCGCGGTCCAGCCGAAAGCGCAGAAGAAAGAAAAGGTTCCTCGCGGTTCTGTTATTGCATTTGTGGCGTTTGCAGTATATATTTTAGGCGAAACAATAAACACTACTGTTTCTACATCGATAAATAGGAATATGTTACTTGGCGTTGTGACGATAAATGAAAGCTTTATAGCGATTATGAGCGGCATTTTATCTGTCATCTGCCTAGGTATGGCAATAACTTCGGTTGCGCTTGTATTTGCCGAACGCGCGGCGGCAATTAGGCGGGTATTCCCGCTGTGCATGCTATTGATAAGCGTTGCTTATTTTATCGAGTTTATCTGTTTGGCAGTGTCGCTCAGCGCTTTTGCAATATAAAACCGATAAAATGTTTTTTCAAAGACCCGATTGCACTAATCAAGGTGCGGTCGGATTTTTGTTTGTCGCACCTTTACATTACCAAATTTGTGTGGTATAATTACATCAAACTCAATATCGTGAAGGGAGGAAATCATATGTTTTGTAAATATTGCGGAAAGCAACTGGAAGACGAAGCGCTCATCTGCCCCGGCTGTGGCAGACTGATGCGGCAGAGCGTGCCCGCGGCGCCCGTGTCGGCGCCCGTGCAGGCGGTGAAAAAACGGACAAAGATGTCAAAAGGCACCATTGTTGCGCTTGTCGCGTTTTTCCTGTTTTTGTTCGGCACGGTGCTCAACACCATCGTCACCACTTCCAACACCATCGATCAGCTGACGGGCGAGGGGGTTGGTTACGAGATAGGACAGATAGGCTTGCTGGTGGTGGCAGGCATATTCTCCATACTCACGCTGGTGGCGGCGGTCATTTCGCTGGTCATCTCCATCGGTGAGCGCGTTTCCGCGTCGGGCAAGATCTTCCCCGTATGCATGACGGCGGTGGGCTTGGCTTATGTGATAGATTTCATCTGCGCGGCGGTGATGTTTGCCGTGATGAGCGTGTAAGGAGGGCGGAGCATGTTTTGCACTTATTGCGGCAACGAGATGCCCGACGACGCGGTGATGTGCGTCAAATGCGGCAAACTCACGCCCGAGTATGAGGCAAGTCTTAAAGGCGGCGCGGCGCCCGTTCCGGCGCAGCCTGCGCCCGCGGAGCCGCTCGGCGCGGCGGAAGAGGAGCCGACCGTTGCCGGAACGGCGGTTGAAAAAGCGGACGGAGAAAAGCATTTGTCCTGGATAATGTCGCTCATTTCCATATTATGGTCGATGTTCGTTTTTGCGGTGTTTGCGTGCATGCACGACCATTATGACGATTATCCCGTTTTTGCCCTCGGGGCGGGGATATTCGGCATTATAGGCGCGGCGGGCGCGCTGATATTTTCCGTGACCTCGTGCGTAACGGCGGTCAAGGAAAAGAAAAAAGCGTGCAGGTCGAGCGAATATCTTTTCCCTGCGTTTCTCTCTCTGCTGCTCACCGTTGCGGCGATCGTTTTTGCCATTGTGATGATGACATTCGGAGCGCTGTATAATAACGGTTATTTTTTTGACAATTATTATTACATGTGAAAAGGCAATGAAAAAGGCGCCCGGCGGGCGCCTTTTTCATGTTTTCCGTCACTTTTTTTCGTAAATGTTGTTTCCTTGCGAGTCTATCGCCACAATGGCGGGGAAGTCTTTGACGGTTATGCGGCGCACGGCTTCCGTGCCCAGATCTGCATAGCATATCTCTTTGACCGCCGTCACGCAGGAAGAATAAACGGCGCCCGCGCCGCCTATCGCGGCGAAATAAACGCCGCCGTTGCGCTTGATCGCTTCTACGCATTCCGGGCTGCGCTTGCCTTTTCCTATCTGCGCGGCAAGTCCCGTATCGAACATATAGGGGGTATATTTATCCATTCTGCCGGAAGTGGTGGGACCGCAGCTGCCCATTATCTGTCCGGGCATGGCAGGGCAGGGACCCATGAAATATATCGTTTCGCCCTTATAATCGATGTCGGGCTTGCCCGCTTTTATGCTTTCAAAAAGCCGCTTGTGTCCCGCGTCGCGGAAGACGAACATTTCGCCGCTGAGCAGCACGCCTTCGCCCGCCGTGAGCGAAAGCGCAGTTTGCTTGTCCAAAGGAAGAGTTATCTTTTTTTCCATATCGCACCTATATTGCAAAGCTCGTTGCGCGCGAGCAATGGCAGAGTATGTTCACCGCCACGGGCAGGGAAGAGATGTGGGTGGGGTATTTTTCGATAAAAACGCCCAGCGCGCTCGTTTTGCCGCCAAAGCCCTGCGCGCCTATGCTCAACTTGTTTATCTTATCGAGCAGATATTTTTCCAATTCGTCCAGCTGAGGATCGGGATTGGCAGAGCCTATCTCGCGGAAGAGCGCGTGTTTGGAGAGTTCGCACGCCTTTTCCAGCGTGCCGCCCAAGCCCACGCCCACTATCACGGGCGGACAGGGATTGGAGCCTGCCTGCGCCACGCTTTGCACGATCAGCTTTTTGGCTTCGTCCATGCCCTGGGCGGGATTGAGCAGATACACTTTTGACATGTTTTCACTGCCGAAGCCTTTGAGCATTATCTCCACGCCTATCTTGTCGCCTTCCGTCAGGCGGGTGTGGATCACGGCGGGCGTGTTGTCGCCCGTGTTCACGCGCGTGACGGGATCGAGCACGGATTTGCGCAGCATTTTGTAACCGCGGCGCACGCCCTCGTTGACCGCTTCATAGATGTCGCCCGGCAAAATAAGCTCCCGCCCCACAGACAGAAACACCACCGCCATGCCCGTGTCCTGGCAGACGGGATAACCTTTTTGCGCGGCGAGATCCGCGTTGCGGCACATCACGTCCAGGGCAAAGCGCGCGGTGGGGCAGTCCTCTTGCAGGCGCGCTTTTTCCAGCGCCGCGCGGCAGGAGGGGTGCATGTTGCAGGCGATCGATACTATCGCTTCTTGGATTTTTTGCGTGAGTAAACTCAGATCCGCTCTTTTCATATGCTTCTCCCGAGGCGCATTTGCGCGCCTTTATAAATAATATACCATAATTGCCTTGTAAAAACAATGGATTTTGTGTTACAATCAATGGCGAGGCTTATATGAAGATTTGCACGCTGTCAAGCGGCAGCAAGGGAAATTGCACATATGTGGAAAGCGGCGATCAAGCCGTGCTCATAGATCAGGGTCTTTCTTTGCGGGAGTTGGAAAAGCGCGCCGCGGGAGTGGGCTTGGATCTGGGCAAGGTGCGGCTTATCGCCGTCACGCACGAACATACCGACCATATCAAGGGCGTGCAGGCGTTTTGCGACAAATACGGCGTCAAGGCGTTCATCTCGCCCATCTCCTGCGCGGCGGCTTATCAAAAGTATGCGATAACTTCCGTGTTGGAAACAAGCGCTTTCGATCTGGGCACGGCGGTGGGCGACATGTATATCACCCCTTTCCGCGTGCACCACGACGCGGCGTATACGGTGGGTTTTCAGATAGAAGACGGCAAAAAAACGCTCTGCACCGCCACGGACCTGGGTTACGTCACGGCGGCTGCGGGCAAGCGCATGAGCCGGGCGGACGCGGTCTTGTTGGAGAGCAATCACGATAAGCAGATGCTGCAAAACGGCAAATATCCTTACAGTCTTAAAGTGCGCATAGCGGGCAAAGAAGGACATCTGAGCAACGACGACGCCGCGGATGTGGGCGTAAAACTGGTGCAGGCGGGAGTGAAGCGCATCATTCTGGCGCATCTTTCGCAGGACAACAACACGCCGGCAACGGCTTACAACACGGTGGTGTCGGCAATGACGGCGGCGCACATCACGCAGGGCAGAGATGTGAAAGTGGACGTGGCTTTTCAATTCGAACCCTCCCTGCTGACGGAAATAGTATGAGCAAAAAAAACGGTGAAACGCAAATTAACAAGCCGCTTGAAAAAGAGTGCGGTTTATACGACGCGGCGGCGATCTTTATCGGCGCGTATATCGTCATGCTGCTGTTGCAGTTTTTGTTTTCCGTGGTCTTGCAGATAACGGACGTGCCCATGGGCGAAGAGGCGGAAAACGCCTTTGACAAATCGCCCGCATACTCGTGTATTGTGGTGGCGCTCAACGAGCTTGCGTTTTTTGCCGCGCCTTTTTTGTATTCCAAAATAAAGGGACGCCGCGTGTGGACAAATTGCGGCTTGGGCGGCAAAACCAAGCCCGTGTATTTGGTGCTTGCCGTCTTTATCGGTCTGTTCATGCTGCCGGCTTTTTCACCGATCGCCACTCTCATCAATTCGGGATTTTCCGCTCTGGGCTTTGAGTCCACCGTCGTGCCCAGCGCGCAGAATGCGGGCGTTTTGGCAGCATATGCCGCGGTCACCGCGCTTTTGCCCGCCGTGGTGGAAGAATTCCTCTTCCGCGGGCATGTGTCGCGCGGTTTTGCCGGCAGGGGATATGTGTTCGGAATGCTGCTCAGCTCGCTGCTTTTTGCGCTCATGCACGGCTCTCCCGTGCAGCTGGTCTATCAATTCTTCATCGGCATGATCACCTGCTGGACTTATTACGTCACGCGCAGCCTGTGGACGAGCGTGATAGAGCACTTCGTATCCAATATTGCCGTTTTGCTTTTGGACTTCGCCCTCACTTCTTCCGGCATCGATTATATCGAGATAACCGGGACGGCGGCGGGCATCATGGCGGGCGCCACCGTGGGCGGTATCGCCGTCTTGCTGGGGCTGTGCTATCTTTTGTATCGCCTGGCGATCAAGGCGCGCGGCGTGGAAGAGGAGCTGAAAGCGGTCAAAGGCGCTTCGCCCAAGGCGTGGGATATGCGCCTCAGACTTTTGTTTGAATCGGACGAGGAACGGCAAAAAAGAGAGGAAGAAGAGGCTTTCCGCCTCTCGCAGATCGCCAATGCCGCCACGCCGGAGATCAAGGAAATGCTCATCCAGCGCTTTGAAAGCGAAGATAAAAAAGACGACAAAAAAGAGATCAAGGGGCTTATCGTCTGTTTTGCGCTGCCGGGAGTCATCTTTGTGCTCAACACCATTTTGGGATTTGTGCAATAATGTTATCCGTGACCGTGCTCTGCGTGGGCAAACTCAAAGAAAATTATCTCAAAGAGGGCGTGGCGGAATATGCCAAGCGCCTCTCGCGTTTTTGTAAATTTTCCGTGCATGAGGTGGCGGAAGAGCCTCTGGCTTCCGAAAGCGCCGCCGACGTGGAAACGGTGAAAGAGCGGGAAGGGCAGCGGCTGCTGGCGCAGATGTCCGGTTACGCGATAGCGCTCTGCATAGAGGGTAAACAGCTTTCAAGCCCGGAATTTTCCGCGCTGCTCACCGCGCTGCCTTCTTCCGGAGTGAGCAAGGTGACCTTGGTCATCGGCGGCTCTTACGGACTTTCTCCGCAAGTCATCGCCCGCGCGGACGCGCGCGTTTCTTTCGGCAAGGTCACATATCCCCATCAGCTCATGCGCCTCATCCTCACGGAGCAGATATACCGGGCTTTTATGATAGCCGGCGGAGGGAGTTATCACAAGTGAGTTTGCGCTTGGCGCGGGCGTGACGGCAAAAATATCGCAAAAGGTTTTTCGCCTTGCCGCAGGGACGCCTTTTTTCTTTTCCGCATATAATGCAGCATGTTCACTTGGCAGGATTACGAGCAGAGCCTGGAACGGCTCAAAAGCGGCGGCGCACGGGTGTTCGTTGTGGGATACAGCGTGCTGGGGCGCCCCATATACGGCGTTTTCAAAGGGTCTTTTTCCGGCGGACAGATCCTGATACAGGCGGCTATCCACGCGCGTGAGGGCGTGACCGCGCCGGTGGTGCTGCGCATGATGGAAGAGTATTCCGGCAGCGCGGGCGTGTGGTGTCTGCCCATGACAGACCCTGACGGCGTGGAGCTGTGCCTGCGCGGGCTTGATTCGATAGCGGATGAAGAAAAACGCCGCTATGTGTTTGAGATCAATGGCGGCAGCACGGATTTTTCTCTGTGGAAAGCCAACGCGAACGCGGTGGATCTCAATGTGAATTTTCCCGCGCGCTGGGGCACGGGCGCGCAGAACGTGACATATCCCGCGCCCGGCAATTATATCGGCGCATATCCGCTCGACCAGCCCGAGAGCAGGGCGCTGCACGATTTTTGTCTGAAAATCCAGCCCCGCGTCACGCTGAGTTATCACGCCAAGGGCGAGGTCATATACAAAGGCTTTGAATGCGCCGATCCTTATCCGCAGCTGGCGCGGGAGATAGGCACGGCAACGGGTTACGGCGTTTTTGAGTCTTCCGGCAGCGCGGGCGGTTTCAAAGATTGGTTTGTCGCCACCTCGTTTTTACCCGGACTTACGGTGGAGGTTGGCGAGAGCGCGCGCTCTTACGCTCAGCTTTATGAAGACGTTGAGGCAATTTATGCGCGCAACGCGCAAGTGCTTGACATTTGCTCGCGTTTTGTGCAAGATATAGCCGATGGATGAAAAATTCATGAAAGCGGCGCTGCACCAGGCAAAGCTGGCGGTCAGACATCGTGAAGTCCCGGTGGGCGCGGTGATAGTAAAAGACGGAGAGATAATTGCCAAGGCGTATAACCGTAAAGAGCGTTACGGGTGCGCCAATTTCCATGCGGAAATGGTGGCGATAGAAAAGGCATGCCGCGCCGTGGGCGACTGGCGCCTGACCGGCTGTGACATCTATGTGACTTTGGAGCCGTGCCCCATGTGCGCGGGAGCGCTGATAAACGCACGCATAGACAACATTTATTTTGGCGCTTACGATCCCAAGGCGGGCTGCTGCGGCACGCTTTACGACCTGCCGGAGGACAAGCGGTTCAATCATCGTCCGCGCGTCACGGGCGGCATAATGGCGCAGGAGTGCGGCGCGATACTCAAAGATTTTTTCAAGGAGCACAGAACGAGATGCTGATAGTGGGCTTGGGCAATCCCGGAGAAAAATATGCGCGCACGCGCCATAACATGGGCTTTATGGCGGTGGACAAGCTGTTGGAAATGCTGGGCAAAAGGGCGGACAAGGAGATATGTTCCGCGCTGGTGTGCGAAACTTATGTGCATTCCAAAAAGACCGTGATCGCCAAGCCGCTCACTTATATGAATTTGTCCGGGGAGAGCGTGCGCGCCCTGATGGCGCATTACGGCGTGAAACCGCAGGAAATGCTCATCGTTTACGACGACATAGACCTGCCGCCGGGCAGCCTGCGCTTCCGTCCTTCCGGCTCTGCGGGCACGCACAACGGCATGCGCAACATCGTGGCGCTTACGGGCAGGACGGACATCCCGCGCCTGCGCATAGGCGTGGGGGTGGACAAGAGCGTGCCGCTTGCCGACTATGTGCTCTCCGACATAAAAGACGATGAAGAAAAACTGCTGCCGGCGATAGAGCAAGCCGCGCGCTTTATTTTGGAAAAGATAGAAGAATAAAATGGATCTGGAAAAACTGCTCGATCTGCGTGCTTTGGGCGGAGAACTTGCCGAGCTTTACAACTTTGTAAACGCGGGCAAAAGCTGCGCCGTCGTCGCCCTCGGAGCTTCCGAAAGGGCGCACGTTGCCACGCACCTGGGGCGATTCGTTTTGTATGTGGTGCCCGATTCGCCCACACAAAATCTCATGTATGAGCGCATATCGTCCTTTTGTCCGCGCACGGCGGTGCTCGATCGCAAAGACGATCTGCTCATCTTCCGCAAGGCGTTCCAGCACTCGCGCGTGGCGGCGCGGCTCAAAGTGTTGGCGGGCATGGCGCGCGGCGAATACGACTGCGTGATCACCACGCCGCAGGCTTTGGCGGAATATTATCCCGCTCCGGAGCGCCTGCTCGGCGCGGCGGTGCGCCTGAAAAAGGGGGAAGAGCTCGACCTCACCGTCCTGGCGGACAAACTGGCGGAGCTGGGCTATACGCGTGAAGCGAAGGCGGAAGAGCACGCTTCTTATTCCGTGACGGGCGACACGCTGGTCATCTTTCCGCCGGACGCGGACTTGCCGGTGAGGGTGAGCTTTTGGGGCGACGAGATAGAGAGCATCAAACTTTACGATCCGGAGAGCATGATGACCGTGGCGGAAAAGGAAGAGCTGGAAGTTTTTCCCTGCAACGATCTCTTGCTCACGGACAGAGAATGGAACGCCGCCCTGGAAAAGGCGAAAAAGGAAAGCAAAAAGGGGAAGGCGGCTTCAAGCGAGCGCCGCGCCGCCATCATCGCGGAACTGGAAGCGGCGGGAAGATCGGATCAGGGCGGACAATGGCTGCTGCCTTTTTACAAAGCCGGCTGCGCGGACGTTACCGCCTATATGCCGGAAGGCGGCGTGGTGGCGTTTGAAGAGGACGGACTGGTCGCAGACAAACTGGAACTTTATCTGGAAGAGCACAAGGCGCGCGTCAAGGCGCTGTGTGAAGACGGGGAAACTCTGCCTTCGCATGCCGGCGTGCTGCGCGGCGCGGGCGATCTGGTCAAGATGTTCGCGCCCTTTCCCAAAGTAAATTTTTGCAGCCTGACTTCCACGGCGCGGCTGTTCGATCCGCAGCGCATTTTCAAGCCGCGCTGCGCGCCGCTTGCCGATTACACGCTCAATTACAAGACGCTTTACGCGGACATCCGCAACTTCCGCGCCGCCGGGTTCAACGTGGTGCTGTGCATGGGCGATCCGCGCACCGCGCGGACGCTGGCTTCCGGACTGAACGACGAGGAAGTGGCTTGCGCCTGCGAGGACGAACTCGGCGTGCAGACGGGCGTGCATGTCACCCCAATCGCCCTGCGGCGCGGCGTGTGCTATCCGGGCGCGAAACTTGTGGTCATCGGCAGAGAAGACATCATCAGGCGGAGCGGCATGGCGGCGCCCGTGCGTTCCCGCGCGCCTTTTTCCGTGCCCAAGATGGGCGATTATGTCGTGCACGACGTGCACGGCATAGGCAGATGCGTGGGGATCACGCGCAAGAGTTTTTCCGATTCCGAGCGCGATTACATCGCCATAGAATACGCCGGCGGAGCCATGCTCTATGTGCCCATAGACCAAACGGGGCGGCTGAGCCGTTATTCGGGTAGCGAGAGGGCGCCGCGCCTTTCCAAACTGGGCGGCAAAGAATTTGAAAAGCTCAAAGAAGGCGTGAGAAGATCGCTGCGCGAAATGGCGATAAACCTGGTGCAGCTTTATTCCGAGCGCATGCAGGCAAAGGGATTCAAATACAGTCCGGACACGTCGTTGCAGACGGAGTTCGAG
Organism: uncultured Christensenellaceae bacterium; assembly: GCA_944380295.1. Lineage (GTDB taxonomy): Bacteria > Bacillota > Clostridia > Christensenellales > UBA3700 > Alloclostridium. The sequence continues at coordinate 239,709 of CALWHE010000002.1, read as the reverse complement.
CAGTCTTTCGAATATGAGGAAACGCCCGATCAGCGGCGCGCCACGGACGAGATCAAATCGGATATGGAGCGCGGCATTGTCATGGACAGGCTGTTGTGCGGCGACGTGGGTTACGGCAAGACGGAAGTGGCGCTGCGCGCCGTTTTCAAAACGGTCACAGACGGCAAGAGCGCGGTCATAATGGCGCCCACCACCGTGCTTGCCCGTCAGCATTACAACACCGCTTCCGCCCGTTTTGCGCCCTGGGGGCTTAAAGTGGAGCTGCTCACGCGCTATCAGAGCGCGGAGGAGATAAGGGGTTCGCTGGAACGCCTGGCAACGGGAGTGTCGCTGATAGCGGTGGCAACGCACAGACTGTTGGGCAAAGACGTGCGCTTCCACGATCTGGGGCTTTTGGTGCTGGACGAAGAACAGCGCTTCGGAGTGGAGCAAAAAGAAAAGCTCAAAGCGGTGAAAAAAAGCGTGAACGTGCTCACTCTTTCCGCCACTCCCATTCCGCGCACGCTCAACATGGCGCTCACGGGCATCAGGGACATCAGTCTTTTGGAAACGCCGCCCAAAAACCGCCTGCCCGTGCAGACTTACGTCACGGAGCTCACGGACGCGCTTTTGAAAGATGCGGTGAGCAGGGAGATAGCGCGCGGCGGACAGACGTATATACTCTTCAACCGCGTGCAGGGCATAGAGAGCATGGCGGCGCGCATAGCGGAGCTGGTGCCGCAGGCGCGGGTGGTCGTGGGGCACGGACAGATGGATTCGGTGCAGCTTGAAGACAGTCTGCGCGCCTTTTACAACCGCGAGGCGAATGTGATGGTGTGCACCACCATCATAGAAAACGGCATAGACGTGCCCGACGCCAACACGCTCATCGTCTGCGACGCGGACAAACTGGGCTTGGCGCAGCTTTATCAACTGCGCGGCAGGGTGGGCAGGCGCGACAGGCTTGCATACGCATACTTCACAACCTCCGGCGCCGTGATGACGGGCGACGCGGTGAAGAGGCTGAAAAGCCTGATGGATTACACGGAATTGGGCAGCGGCTTCAAGATAGCCATGCGCGATCTGGAAATACGCGGCGCGGGCAATATTTTGGGCAGAGAGCAGCACGGACACATAGAAAAAGTGGGTTACGACATGTATTGCAAACTGCTCAAAGAGTGCGTGGAAGAGCTGCGCGGCGAGCGCGGCAGCGACGTGGAGGCGGAAGTGAGCGTGGACATAGACGCATATCTGGACAGCCGTTACATCGCCGACGCGGACGACAAGCTCAAAGTTTACCGCGACATCGCCGCATTGGAGAGCCGCAAGGAGGCGGACGAGTTGCTCGCGCGCCTGAAAGGCACATACGGCAAGCCGCCCAAGGAGCTGGAAAATCTGGTGAGCGTGGGGCTTATCCGCACGCTGGCATGCCGCACGGGCGTGGCGAAAGTGACGCTCTCGGAGCACGCCGGACAGCTGGTCTTTGCCGACGAAAGGATATACCGCAAAGAGGGGTATTTGGAGGCGATATCCGCCTTTTCCGAGGTCATCTCCGTGACCGCGGAGGAGAAGCCGCGCCTCATTTTCAACAAGTTCACGGGCGGAGTGAAGGAAAAACTAAGGCTCACGGAAGAAATTTTAACAAAAATATACGATTTGACGCGGCAAAATAATTGAAATCGCCCGCGCGATTAGTGTATAATCAATGATAGTCATATACTTATTAATATAAATAAGGAGAAGCGTAGATGAAAAAGAAGACGATCGCTCTGGCGGTGGTAGTGGTATTGGTCTTAGGCGCGGTGGCGGGCACGCTCATCGGCTGCGATCTGATCACCACCAATGCGGAGAAGGATTATAATCAGGTGGTCGCCACCGTCAATTACGGCGGACTTACCGACTATGTCCTCAAGGGCGAACTGCGCAATTTGTATTCCTCTTACGGTCCCGTCTATGTGCAATATTACGGCATGACGGAGCAAGAGGCGCTTGAATATCTTTACGATTCGCTCGCACGTCAATCGCTGTTGCAGCTCAAAGCGGAAGCGGAAGTGGCAAAGCATATGGGCGTCACTTTCACCAACGATTCCGCACTTACCGAACTGCTCACTTACGATGAGCAGCGCTATTGCATCCAGCGCGCCAATGCGGAATTCAAGAGCCTGTGGGAAACCAATATAGAAGAGCGTGAAAAAGAGCAGGCGGCAAACGACAACGAAGAAGAGCAGACCCCGGCGGAAGAAGAGGAACAGGAAGAGCTTGAAGCCCGTCCCGTGCGCGAAGAGCAGACTCCGTCCACCGATTATGTGGCGGATCCTTCCTTCACCGCGGAAAGCGGCAAGCTGCCCGTGCAATTCAACGCCTGGTATAACGAGCAGATGAAGCAGGTGCAGGACGAGATAGACGACCTCAACTCGCAGATAGCCGCAGCCGGCGGCGCGGACACCGCGGAGCTGGAAGGCAAACTGGAAGAAGCGCGCACCCGCCGCAGCAACATGCGTTCGGCTTACAACGATCTGCAAAAAACGTTGGAAGAAAACCATATCGACTATCAATATTATCTCGAAAATCAATACGAAAGCAGGATAAGCGCCAAGTATGAAGAGTTGGTGGGAGCGGCTCTCACGGTCAGCGACGAAGAGTGCGCCGCCTACATCACCAAACAGGCGCAGCTCAACGTGGAAAGTTTCACCGATGAAGAGGCGTATGCCTCCTCCTTGGAGAGCGGCGGCACCGTGGTCAAGCACTATGAAAAAGGTTACTTCAACGTGCGCTCCATTCTGCTGGGATTTTCCGAAGAGCAGCAGACTTATCTCTCCGCGCTCACCACGCGCCTGGGTGATGAAGACGTGGCGGACTTCCGTGCCGTGCTCGCCCTCGGCATAGACAATCTCGACGAACGCTATACCGATCTGGACGCGGACAACGGCGTTTTGCAGGAGATAGCGGCGCGTTGGGGCAAGACGGGTCTGGGCATCAATATCTCCGATACGGAATACGATTCCGTCACGGACAAGCTCTCCGAAGCATACACCGCCAGAAACGTGAATTATGCGGACGTGCTCGCCGCCATGGTCAAGTATATCGCCGATTACAAGGCGGACTTCCTTGCCGCAGCCAAGCAGCTGATGGGCGAGGATTACTCCGGCAATGAAGAGGCGCTCGAACAATATGCGATCAACGAAGCGTTTACCGACTTGATGTATCTGGTCAACGATGACAGCGGCATGTTCGAGAGCACAAGTTATCAGGTCACGCCGGACGGCACGGCGACTTCTTATGTGGAAGAATACGCGGTGCTGGCGCGCAGGCTGTATAAGGAAACGCCCTACTCTCAGCGTGCGGACGTGGGCACAATGGCGATAACGGAAGCAAACCGCGGCGCCGTCGTGATGGTGAGCGGCTCCACGAGCGATAATTCTTTCAACAACGAAAAATTCGCCGAAGCGCCGGGCACCGAATATCAGATCTTTGTGGCACAGATGAGCTCCGAGATCAACGACGGCAGGAAGATAGAAGCCCCCGTATACACCTTTGTCACCGCGGACGGCAGCATTTCCTTCATCATCAACACATACGGTATCCAGATAGTGATGATCAACGGATACGCCTTTGACGAAGCGCAGATAGGCTCCACCGTCACGGAACAGGCGGAGGGTGACCACACCTGGTATGTGCTGGGCAACGAGTATCCTTATCAGGTGAACGTGAACGTGGTTTACGAGCTGGACGACGATTTCACTTATGTGCTTGACGACAACGGAAACAAGGTGATAAGCAGCATAGAAGTGGAGCGCAAGACCTTGAAGGAATACGTGAGCGACCTGCTGCTTGAAGGCAAGAAGACGGACAATTACAACACCGTGATCAACAAATTCGTCAGCGAGAACGAGGATTCCTGCGTGACGCAGGACGCAAAAGTTTATCAGCAGCTGATAGACGAACTCATCTCCGAATAAAAGCAAAAAAAACAAAAGCGGAGCCGCACGGCTCCGTTTTTTCGAGGTGCAAAATGGATCTGAAAGAAAAACTCGTCAAAAGCGATCTCATTTACGACGGCAGGATCTTGCAGCTTTATAACGATGAAGTGGAGCTGCCGGGCGGCAAGCATTCGCGCCGCGAATATGTCAACCATTCGGGCGGCTGCGCGGTGCTGGCGGTGGATGAGGAAGGGTGCGTCTATCTGGTGGAGCAGTTCCGCTATCCTTACGGGGAGGTGATGTTGGAAATACCCGCCGGCAAGCGCAACAGGGATGAAGATCCCATGGCGTGCGCCCTGCGCGAATTGGAAGAGGAGTGCGGACTGGTCACGGACAGGGCGGAAAAGTTTTTGGAGATCTATCCCACCGTGGCTTACAGCAACGAACATATTTACGTCTATCTGGCGCACGGTCTGAAAGCCACGCACGCGCATTTGGATGAAGGGGAATTCCTCAACGTGCGCCGCCTGCCATTCAAACAGGCGCTGGAAAAGGTGCTGAACATGGAGATCAGGGACAGCAAAACGGTGGCAGCCATCTTGAAATACGCCTATCTCAACAAGATCGGTCTTTGATATTTTACATTATTCGACATCAATGTAAACGGGCGCCTTTTTCGGGCGCCCGCGTTTTTTATAGCCTTGGAGTTTGTTTTATTGCCGAAATGGCGAAAAATACCGATAACGCAAGTTTAATTTGACAATAAAAAGTAAAACGTAAGTAAAAACTTGCAAATACCTCTTGACAACGCGCCGGAATGTGTTATTATATTAGCAGTTGAAGGCATTGAGTGCCAGCAATCAGTAGCACTGAGTGCCAAATAAAGAAAAAAGGAGATAACGAATATGAAAAACGAACTGAGCAGGAGAGGCAATTGGAGCGACTATGATTTCTTTGAAGACGCCATACGCGACTTTTTCCCGGGCTTTTACAGAAGGAGCGAAGGGCACAAATATATGCGCACGGACATCAAGGAAAACGATAAGGATTACGAGATGGAGATAGAGCTTCCCGGCATGGAGAAGGGCGACATCGCCATCGAGTTGGAAGACGGATATCTGAGCATATCCGCGGGCAAGAGCGAAAAGCAGACCGCAGACAAGGGTAACTATATCCGCCGCGAGAGGAGTTTTTCTTGCAGCAGAAGTTACTATGTGGGCGATGTGAAGAAAGAGGACATAAAAGCCAAATACGAAAACGGCATCCTCACCGTCATCATTCCCAAAGAGGAACGCAAACAGGGCGGTTCGAGCAGGATAGACATAGAGTAACGTTTGATTTGCGGCTTGATCGCGCCGGGCGGAAGTATCTTCCGTCCGGCTTTTGTTTTTTGCGGGCGCGGGGAATAGCGGCGGCGCTTTTGCGCAAACTTTTCTTATGAAAAAAGCGGTGGCGATACTTATGGCGGCGCTGGCGTGCTTGACGGCGGCGTGCACTTATAAAGACGACGCGCAGGAAAAGGAATATGCGCAATACGTGCGCCTTTCCGAAAGCGTCAAATTCATGGTCACGGGAGAAGAGGCGGATCTGCATGCCGTTTTCACGCCGCGCGGCACGGCATACGAGGTGGAGTGGGAGAGCGACGCGCCCGCCGTGGCGCAAGTGGAAGAGGGGCGGGTGCGCGCTCTCTCCGGCGGCAGGGCGCAGATCGCCGTGAAGATAGTAAACACCACGCATAAAGCCGTGTGTGAAGTGATCGTAAGTGAAAAGCAGGTGTCGGAGAAATTCGCCGGCAGAGAGGACGCGGCGCACTTCTCCTCGCCGGACGGCGCGCTTGCCGCCTGCGAGGACGGGGACACCGTTCTGTTTTTCCGCGGCTATTACGCTTGCGGTGAAAAGGTGGACAAAAACGTCAAACTGCTGGGTGAGCAGGGCGTTTTCATCGGCGGACTGACGGTGGCGGACGGGGCGTGCGTTTCCTTGGAAAACATCGGTTTTTACACCTCTTCCGCGGCAGATACCGCCTCGCTGACGGTGGAAGAGGGCTGCGGCGCCGTATTGGAAAATTGCCGCTTTATCTATGACGTAAAGGAGCTTTTGCCGGGCAGTGACGCCTTTGAAGAAAAAGAGCAGGGCAAGCAGGAAAAAGAAGAAGAGCTGCCACGCGGAGCAAAGGGGCGCACGGCGCTCACGCTTGAGCCGGGCTTTGCGGAGCTTAAAATGTCGGGCTGCGCCTTTTCCGGCTATGAATGCGCGCTGGACGTTTTGCCCTCAGACGCGGAGATATTCGTGCGCGACAATACTTTTACCGATTGTGCCGTTGCCATTCGCGTGGACGTGCGCGCGGAAAACACGCAAAACACCGCTCTGCACGGCATCATCCAAAGCAATGTTTTCAGCGGCGTGGAACACCCCACCGTGTTCAATTATAACGGCGGACTTTATATGGGAAAATTGAAGTTTGACGATTATATAAAAAAATGAAAATAGCCTTTTTTATGTCCTGCGCAAGGGCGCAATGAGCGATAAGCGAAGAAATGCGCCCTTGCTCCGGACGCGATATATTTTGCCGTTGCTATCATTTTCGTAAGCCGAACACGCCGAACGGCAAAATGCGATATGTCGGCTGCGCCGACGCGATATGTCCTGCGCGGCACGGCAATGAGCGATAAGCAAAAGGGTGCCGTGCCGCTTCGGACGCGAATTTTCTCTGCCGGACAGGCGCTATGCGGGCACGCAGTAGGGCGCGTCTTTACGCACGCCTTTGCACAAATGCGCCTTGACAATACCGCAAGAGTATTGCCTGCGGCACCTTTGTCCAAATCCACACGCAAATCCATCACCCTCCTGTGCACCCTTATAGACGTCTGTCCGGCATAATTATCATCATAAACAAACACATGAAATATGCCAACCGCGCAAAAGTGAAATGTTTTTGACTTGAAGGGCAAAAACGTGAAATGTGCCCTCAAAGCAGCGTGACGCTGCACCCGGAGCGCGGGGCGCTCCACCCCTTACACGCCTTGACGTTACTTTTCCGTTTGTCCAGCTAATCTCTTTGCAATACTTACACAGCAAAGTGTAATAAAGCGCAGCAAAATCACACTTTTGCCAAGCGTTACCTCTAAAATGCGCCGTGCGCATTTTCCGAGTGAGCGGAGCACGCGAAGCGAATGAGGGCGGAAAGAGTGAATTTTTGCGGCTAACGCTTGCATGCTTTTTATATCTCGCCGCAAAACGAGGGGAAAACCGCAGCGGAGGCAGCGTGACGCTGCACCCCGAATAAAGTGTAATAAAGTGCGGCAAAATCACACTTTTGCCAAGCGTCACCTCTAAAATGCGCCGTGCGCATTTTCCGAATGAGCGAAACTTGTGAAGCGAATGAGGGCGGAAGCGGTGAATTTTTGCGGTAAGATTAAGCGCGATACGAGATTACGCCGCCCGCAAAAAGAGGGGGAAACTACGCCTCAAAAAAATAAAACGGCGATATATTGCGCTTATATCTCCGTTTATCGTTTTATTTTTGAATGGCGGGGTGTCCCCTAGGGAAGCGAAAAACGAAAGGGCAGATATGGCATAAAACCATATCCGCCCTTTCCCTTTTGTTTTTCGCTTAAATTATTAAAGCGCCTCGTTCGCCTTACCCGCGCAGCCGAGGACCTCGGTGAGCTTGTGTTTGACGATCTGCTTGATGTTCGCGCGCGCGTCGCCCAGATACTGACGGGGGTCGAAGTGATCGGGGTGCTCCATGAAGTGCTTGCGGATGCCCGCGGTGCAGGCAAGGCGCAGGTCGGAGTCGATGTTGATCTTGCACACCGCCATGCCGGCAGCCTGACGGAGCATTTCCTCGGGCACGCCGATGGCGTCGGCGAGTTTGCCGCCGTTCTCGTTGATTATCTTGACAAAGTTCTGCGGAACGGAAGAAGCGCCGTGCAGGACGATGGGGAACATGGGCAGCCTCTTGGAAACTTCTTCCAAAATGTCAAAGCGCAGTTGAGGCTTGGTGCCGGGCTTGAACTTGTAAGCGCCGTGGGAAGTGCCTATGGCAATGGCGAGGGAATCGCAGCCCGTCTTGGTGACGAACTCTTCCACTTCCTCGGGACGGGTGTAAGAGCTGTCTTCCGCGGAAACTTTCACGTCGTCCTCAACGCCCGCCAGTCTGCCCAATTCGCCTTCCACGGTCACGCCGTGGTCGTGCGCGTATTCCACCACCTTTTTGGTAAGGGCGATGTTTTCTTTGAAAGGCAGGTGAGAGCCGTCTATCATCACGGAATTAAAGCCGCCGTCTATGCAGCTCTTGCACAGCTCAAAGCTGTCGCCGTGGTCGAGGTGCAGGCAGATGGGCAGATGGCTGACCTCTTCCGCCGCTTCCACCATTTTGCGCAGGTAAACGGGGTTGGCGTATTTGCGCGCGCCGGAAGACACCTGCAAGATAAGGGGAGCGTTTTCTTCGGTTGCCGCTTCCACGATGCCCTGGATTATTTCCATGTTGTTGACGTTGAATGCGCCGATGGCATATCCGTTCTTATATGCCGACTCGAACATTTTTTTGGTTGTTACCAATGGCATGATATTTACCTCCGAGTAAATAATTTATTTTATGCTATCATTTTAGCACAAGGGGCGGTATATTTCAATCGTTTTGCGCAAAATTATCTTATGCGGGCGCATTTACGGAAAATTTATTGTAAATGCGCGCGCATAGTGCTATAATTTATATGATTTGAACGCCGCAAGGCAAAGGAGTTTTTTATGTTACTGGACGAAAGGATCAAAACTTTGGCGCACAATTTGGTGCATTATTCCTGCTCTTTGAAAAAGGGCGAAAATCTGTTGATAGAGTGCACGGAAGCGGATTATCAGCTGGTGGCGTGCATAGTGCGCGAGGCTTACGCCGCGGGCGCTTATCCGTTTGTCACGCTGAGCGACGCGCGCATAAAGCGCGAGCTTTTGCTGGGCATGGATAAGACCATGGCGGACAAGATGGCGGGATTCGACAAACCCAAATTCGAGCAGATGCAGGCTTACATCGGTATCCGCGGCGGCAACAACGCCTATGAAAATTCGGACGTGCCCTCCGCCGCCATGGACGCATACAACCTTTATTACGCGCACCCCGTCCATCACGACATACGCGTAAAAAAGACCAAGTGGGTCATTCTGCGTTATCCCACTCCCGGCATGAGCGCCATGAGCGGCATGAGCACGGAAGCGTTTGAAGACATGTTTTTCAATGTGTGCAACCTCGATTACGCCAAGATGGACAAGGCGATGGATCCGCTGGTGGAACTTATCAACAAAACGGACAAGGTGCGTATCCTCTCTCCCGGCACGGACATAAGTTTTTCCGTCAAGGGCATCGGGGCGGTCAAGTGCAGCGGACATTGCAATATCCCGGACGGGGAAGTATACACCGCGCCGGTCAAAGACAGCGTGAACGGCAGGATAACTTACAACGTGCCGTCCGTGAACAACGGCATCAAGTTTGAAAACGTCTCTCTGCTGTTCAAAGACGGCAAGATAGTGGAAGCCACCGCCAACGATACGGCGGCGATCAACAAGATCTTCGACGTGGACGAGGGCGCCAGATATGTGGGCGAGTTTTCCTTCGGGCTGAATCCTTATATCAACAAGGCGATGGGCGACATTTTGTTCGACGAAAAGATAAGCGGCAGCATCCACTTCACGCCGGGCGCGTGCTATGACGACGCCTGGAACGGCAACGTGTCCGCCGAGCATTGGGACCTTGTTTTGGTGCAGACTCCGCAAATGGGCGGCGGCGAGATCTATATGGACGGAGTTTTGGTGCGCAAAGACGGCAGATTCGTGCTGCCGGAGCTTGAATGCCTCAATCCGGAAAACCTCAAATGAGGGTCAAAAAGCCTTAAACGGGGGCAAAATTTATTAAAAATGCGGAAAAACAGTTGCAAAACGGCTTAATAGTTGATAAACTGTTAATTGATAAAAAAAAGACAAAATCTTTTGGAGGATAACAACATTATGGCAAAGAACGTAAGAGTTGCAATCAACGGTTTCGGCCGTATCGGACGTTTGGCTTTCAGACAGATGTTCGGTGCTAAGGGTTATCAAGTCGTTGCCATCAACGACCTCACCAGCCCCAAGATGCTTGCTCATCTGCTCAAGTATGACACCATGCAGGGCAACTATGCAAGGAATCATGAAGTCACTTATACCGACGCGGTCATGAGTGAAGACGGCAAAAAGGTGGTTACCCCCGGTTCCATCACCGTTGACGGCAAACAGATCACCATATATGCCGAAGCCAATGCGGAAAAACTGCCTTGGAAGAAGCTGCGCGTAGACGTCGTGCTCGAATGCACCGGTTTCTACACCAAAAAGGAAAAGGCCGCCGCGCACATCAAAGCCGGCGCCAAAAAGGTCGTCATCTCCGCTCCCGCGGGCAACGATCTGCCTACCATCGTTTACAATGTCAACCACAACACCCTGACCAAGGAAGACAACATCATTTCCGCCGCGTCCTGCACCACCAACTGCTTGGCTCCCATGGCTAAGGCGCTCAATGATTACGCTCCCATCGTCAGCGGTATCATGACCACCGTTCACGCTTACACCGGCGACCAGATGATCCTGGACGGTCCTCAGCGCAAGGGCGATCTGCGCAGGTCCCGTGCGGGCGCGCAGAACATCGTGCCTAACAGCACCGGCGCCGCCAAGGCTATCGGTCTTGTTATTCCCGAACTCAACGGCAAGCTGATCGGTTCGGCTCAGCGCGTTCCCACCGCCACCGGTTCCACCACCATTCTCGTGGCTGTGGTCAAGGGCAAGGACGTGACCAAAGAGGGCATCAACGCCGCCATGAAGGCTCAGGCGAACGAATCCTTCGGTTATAACACCGATGAGATCGTGTCTTCCGACATCATCGGCATGACTTACGGCTCTTTGTTCGACGCAACGCAGACCATGGTTTCCAAGATAGACGACGACACCTATCAGGTGCAGGTCGTGTCCTGGTATGACAACGAAAACTCCTACACCAGCCAGATGGTGAGGACCATCAAGTATTTCGCCGAACTGCTTGACTGATAACAAAACACGGCAAACGGCGCCGCCTACGGGCGGCGCTTTTTTGTGTCAACGAAAACCCCGCGATAGTCGCGGGAGTTCAAAAGAGGCTCCGCCGATCAAGCAGACAAATAATACCACCTGTTTTGATATCCCCCCCAAAAAAGTTTGTCCAACTTTTTTGGGGTGGATATTTATTATGGTCCGTCACAAGACGGCGCCGTCCGCGCCGAAAAACCGCGCTCCGCGTCGCGGGTAAATCGCGGAAAAGCGCCGCCAAACGCCGCCGTGCGCACAGATAAGCGTCAAATTTCAATTTTCGCCGTTTTTCTTGTGGACATTGCGTCCGGATTGTGCTATCATATAAACGCTTGCGGGTGTAGTTTAGTGGTAAAACATGAGCTTCCCAAGCTTAGGTTGTGGGTTCGATTCCCATCACCCGCTCCATTTTGCAGGGCTTTCGCCCTGCTTTTTGTTATCTTGCGCGGCATTTTCAAGCACAGTTTGCGCCAAGCAAAAAATTACCCTTGCACACGCGCGCGTTTTGCGCTATAATTGATATATGATACACGCAGGAGAATTTCAGGATTTCAAAAAAGTGGTGCTTGCCGTTTCCGGCGGCAGGGATTCCATGTGCCTGCTGCACTATTTTATCGCGGGCGCAGACAAGCTTCCTTCCTTTTCCGTGCTCAATTTCGAGCATGGTCTGCGCGGAGAAGAATCCGTGGGCGACAGCAGCTTTGTCAAAGCCTATTGCGAAGAGTTCGGCGTGCCGTGCCGGGTGGTGGAACTTGACTGCCGCGGCTTTTGCCGTCTGCACGGCTTTGGCACGGAGCAGGGCGCGCGCATTTTGCGCCGGCGGGAATTCGAGCGCATCGTCAAAGAGGGCGAGGCGGATAGAGTGCTCACCGCCCACCACGCGGACGACAACGCGGAGAGCATACTCATGCACATCTTCCGCGGCAGCGGTCTGAAAGGGCTGTGCGGCATACCGCGCGACGACGGCGTGGTCTATCGCCCTCTGGTGGACATGTCCGCCGCCACCATCGCGCGTTACGCGCAGGTGAACGGCGTGCCTTTCCGCGAGGATACTTCCAATAAAGACACCGGCTTTACCCGCAATTACGTGCGCGAGGTCATGCTGCCGGTGATAGAAAAGCGCTTCCCCAACGCGCGCAAGGGCATCAACATGCTGGGCGAGCGCGCCTTGCAGGCATACGCATACATCGCCTCGCTCAGCCCGCAAGCGGAGCTGACCGAGCACGGCGCGGCGGTGCTGCCCCTGCAAGCCTTGCAGGGCGTGACCGGGGAAACGGCGGTGTTCGAAGCATTGGGCAGGATAGGCGGCAGGGTGGACGTGACGTCGGAGCACATCGCGGCGATATTCGCGCTCAAAGAATCGGAAAACGGCGCGATCGTCTGTCTGCCGTCCGGATTCCGCGCCTGCAAGGTGGGGGATACGGTGCACTTATACCGCGAAACGCCGCCCTTCAACGGCGAAGTGCCCTTTGCCGAGGGCGTGGCGCAGATAGGCATGTATGAAGTGCGCGTGTGGAAGGAAAAGCGCGGCGCGGCGGAAAACGCGCTGGTGATAAACAGCGCCGCGGTGCCGGCGGGCGCGGTGTGGCGCAGGCGCAAAGAGGGGGACTATTTTCTGCCCTTCGGCGGAGGCAGGCGCTCCCTGGGTGACTGGTTCACGGACAAAAAAGTGCCGCGCTATCTGCGTGAGCGGCTGCCCGTTTTGGCGTGCGGCGACCAGATCTATGCCGTGGCGGGGCTGGAAATATCGCAAAAACTCAAAGTAAACGAAGGCGACAGGCGTCTTTATATATCCTTGGAGAGAGAACAATGAATTACGTTTTGGACAAGATCTTGATAAAAGAAGCGGACATTCGCCGCCGTGTGGACGAACTGGGCGCGCAGGTGAGCGCGGATTATTGCGGCAAACAGCCGGTGGCGGTGTGCATTTTGCGCGGCGCCATACCTTTTTACGCCGACCTCATCAGGCGCATCTCCCTGCCGGTCACGGTAGACACCATCACCGTGTCCAGTTACGGCAGCGGCACCACGAGCGGCGCGCTCAAAGTGATAACGGACATGCGCACGGACGTGAAGGGGAAAGACGTGCTGGTGGTGGACGACATCATAGACAGCGGCAGGACGTCCGTCGCCCTGATAAACATGCTCAAAGAGCGCGGCGCGGCGAGCGTGAAGACGTGCGCGCTTTTGGACAAGCCTTCCCGCCGCGTGGTGGAGATAAAGGGGGATTACGTGGGCTTTTCCATTCCGGACGAATTTGTGGTGGGATACGGCTTGGACTGGGACGAAAAATTCCGCAACCTGCCACACATTTACACTTTGAAGGAAGATAAGTGAACAAAGAGCTGGAAAAACTGGCGTCTTTTTTCCCGCCGCAAAAGCCGCTTTACGCGGTGGGCGGCAGCGTGCGCGACATGCTTTTGGGCAGAGCGGTGGAAGATATCGATCTCACCTCCGCCTGCTTGCAAGAAGAGGCGGAACAATGCGCCGCGGCGGCGGGCATGCGCGTGAGCGTAGGCTCCAAACGCCTGGGCACGGTGATCGTAAAGGGGCGGCACAGTTATGAATACACCCCTTTCCGCGTGGACAGTTATCCCGCCGGCAGCGGCGTGCACAAGCCCGTTTCCGTGCGTTTCACGCAGGACATCGCGGAAGACGCACGGCGGCGCGATTTTACCGTGAACGCCTTATACCGCAACATTCTCACCGGCGAGATAACGGACGTCACGGGCGGTCTTGCCGATCTGAAAGCGCGTCTGCTGCGCGCGGCGGACGAGCCAATGCGCGTGCTGGGAGAAGACGGCTTGCGCATCATGCGCCTTTATCGTTTTGTCGCCGTGCTCGGCTTTGACGCGGAAGAGCAAACGGCGCGCGCCGCGGCGGCGCAGTGCCGCCTGCTGGCGGACATCGCACCCGAACGCGTCCGCGTGGAACTGGACAAACTTTTGGCGGGAGAACACGTGGGCAAGGGTTTGCGCGGACTGACGGAATGCGGCGCCATGGGCGTGATAATGCCGGAATTTTGTGAAAACATCGGCGTGGCGCAAAACCCCGCCTTCCACAAATATACGGTGGACGAACACATTATCAAAACGGTGGAATATGCGCCGCCGCACTTGCGCCTTGCCGCGCTTTTGCACGACATCGCCAAGGGCAGATGCATGAGGGAAGACGGCAACATGTATCGCCATGCGCAGGTGGGCGCGGAAATGGCGGAAGAGATAATGACGCGGCTACGTTATCCCAAGGCGGAAGTGAGGCGCGTCGTGCGGTTGGTGGCGGCGCATATGACGGATATGCGCGGCGACATGCGCGAGAGCAAACTGCGCCGCTTTGTGGCGGAAAATCAAGACATCGTGGACGATCTGACGGAGCTTATCATCGCCGACGCGCGCGCCACGGGCGGAGAGGCGGACATGGAGCGCTGCCTGCGTATCAGGCGCCTGCGCGACAAGCTCAAAGCAGAGGGCGTGCCGCTTTCCGTGGGGCAGCTTGCCGTGAACGGAAACGATGTGGCGGCTTTCGGTTACCGCGGGGAACAGGTGGGCAAAACGCTGCAAGAGCTTTTGGATCTGTGCCTGCGCGGCGAAAAGCAAAACAAAAGGGAAATATTGTTGGAGATATTGGAGAAGAGAAAAAATGCAGACTGAATTTATCGTTATCATCGCTTTGGCGGCATGCGCGCTGGCGGCGGCGTTGGGCGCGTTCATCACCGCGCTCGTGTCGCGCTTCAAGCAAAAGGGCGGCGGAGCGGAAGGCGCTTTAAGTCATGACGACTTTGTGGACATCATAGACGACGTCAAGCGGGAACTCAAAGAAAAAACGGAAGAACAGGGCAAGATCACGCGCGAGAACGCGTCCTCATCCGCCACGGCGCAGACGCAGGCTTTGGGTGCGTATATGAAGAACATCACGGACATATCGGATACCACTCGCCGCGCGGTGGGGGAGAACTTTGAAAAGCTCACTTCAAGCCTGAACGACACCGTGCGGGTCATGGGCGAAAGGACGGAACAGCGCCTGAACGCTTTGGACGAAAACGTGAGCAAGAGCCTGGAAAAGGTGCGTGAGGACAACGAAAAGCAGTTGGAAAAGGTGCGCACGGACAATGCCGCGCAACTGGAAAAAGTGCGCACGGACAACGCTTTGCAGCTGGAAAAGATGCGGGAAACTGTGGACGAAAAGCTGAGCAAAACGCTGGAAACGCGCCTGGGCGAATCTTTCAAAACCGTGCAGCAGTCTTTGGACAACGTGAGCAAGGGCTTGGGCGAGATGCGGCAGCTGGGCGAACAGGTGGGCAACATGAACAGATTGCTGGGCGGCGTGAAAACGCGCGGCAACTGGGGAGAGGTGGCGCTCGAATCGCTGCTTGAAGACATACTTGCGCCCGAACAGTTTGAAAGGCAGTGCCAGGTCAAGCGCGGCAGCGGCGAGCGCGTGGACTTTGCCGTGCGCATGCCGGGCAGCGAGGGCAAAGAGGTGTTGCTGCCCATAGACAGCAAATTTCCCGCGGAGGATTATCTGCGTTACGCGGACGCCGCAAACGCCGGCGACAGTGCGGCGGCGGAGCTGTATCTCAAATTCTTCAAAGAGTCCGTGATGAAGCAGGGCAGGAGCATACGCGACAAGTATATCGGCGCCGCCACCACCGATTTTGCCGTGATGTATCTGCCTTCGGAAAGCGTGTATGCGGAGGTGGTGCGCGATACAAATTTAATGGACAGGCTCAGGCGCGATTGCAGCGTGGTGCCGTGCGGACCTTCCACCATGGCGGCGCTTTTGAACAGCTTGAAGATGGGCTTTACCACCATGAAACTGCAAAAATCGAGCAAGGAGATAGCCCAAGCGTTCGGCGATTTCAAAAAGCAGTTTGAAAAGTTTACGGGCTTGGTGGAAACGGCGAGGAAGCAGAACCAAACCGTGGGCGGCACTTTGGAACAGATAGCCGACCGCACGGGCAAGGTGATGAAGAAGATAAATAAGATAGCCAACGAAAATCCCGAGGTGGGAGAAGAGGACGGCACGGCTCTGCCGGGAGGTGATGCGGAATGAGGCTGGATCTGCATTTGCATTCCACCGCCAGCGACGGCAGCGACAGTCCCGCGCGCGTGGTGCAGATGGCAAAAGAAAAGGGACTTGACGTTATCGCCCTCACCGATCATGACACGATCGGCGGCGTCCGCGAAGCGCTCGAAGAGGGAAAAAAGCAGGGCGTAAAGGTTTTGCGCGGCGTGGAGCTTTCTGCCTTTTCTTCTTACGAAGTGCACGTGTTGGGCTATAATATAGACATAGAGGACAAAGAATTCAACGCCAAGCTGGAAGATCTCAAACAAAAGCGCCTTGCCCGCGCGGCGCTCATCCTGGACAAATTGGCGGGATTCAACATCAAATTGGACAGGGAAAGGTTGCTCTCTTTGGACACGGTGGGGCGTCCGCACATCGCCAAAATGCTGCTGGAGGGCGGCTATGTCTGTTCCATTCAGGAGGCGTTTGAGAGATATTTGGGTAAGACGGGTGCGGCGTTCGTGCCCTCGCGCCGCTTAACGCCGCTTGAAGCGGTGAAGGCGATAACCGCCGCGGGCGGACTTGCCGTGCTGGCGCACCCGCTGGTGTTTGTCAACAAGGGCGTTTTGGAAGATCTCATCGCCGGCTTGAAGCCTTACGGACTGGCGGGGATAGAGGCGAATTATCCCTCGCACACGCCGCAGGTGACGGCGCGGCTTTATGAGATCGCGCGCAAATACCGCCTCATCGCCACGGGCGGTTCCGATCATCACGGCAGCATACGTCCGGTGGAGATGGGCTGCGTGGATTGGTCGCCGGACGGCTTTACCCGCCGCATGCTGGGCATCTGAACGAGGCGCTCTGCGGGGCGAAGTTATCTCTGAGAATGGATCGTCAAACCAAGCGCAGCACCTTGTGAGATTTTATCGGAACAAATCTTGTGGTGTTCGTAAGCACAAAAAAGGACGCAGGCGCGTCCTTTTTTATCATAAGCGAGCGGCTCTTATTTTGCCGTGAGCTTGTCTTTGCCGCCCATATACATTCTCAGCGGCTGAGGAATGTTCACGCTGCCGTCTTTTTGCAGGTTGTTTTCCAGGTATGCTATCAGCATGCGCGGCGGAGCCACCACGGTATTGTTGAGCGTGTGGGCAAAATAATTGCCGTCCGCGCCCTTTATCCTGATGCCCAGCCTTCTTGCCTGTGCGTCGCCCAGGTTGGAGCAGCTGCCCACCTCAAAGTATTTTTTCTGGCGCGGGGACCATGCCTCCACGTCCAGGCTCTTCACTTTGAGGTCGGCAAGGTCGCCGGAGCAGCATTCCAGCGTGCGCACGGGAATGTCAAGGGAGCGGAAAAAGTCTACCGTGTTCATATAGAGTTTGACAAACCAATCCATGCTCTCTTCCGGCTTGCAGATGACTATCATTTCCTGCTTTTCAAATTGATGTATGCGATAAACGCCGCGCTCTTCTATGCCGTGCGCGCCCACTTCTTTGCGGAAGCAGGGGGAATAACTGGTCAGCGTGAGCGGCAGTTTTTCTTCCGCCAGCAGGGTGTCCGTGAATCTGCCTATCATGGAGTGTTCGGAAGTGCCGATGAGATAGAGGTCTTCTCCTTCTATCTTATACATCATGTTTTCCATCTCCGCAAAGCTCATCACGCCGTTCACCACGCTCGAACGGATCATGAAGGGCGGCACGCAGTAAGTAAAGCCGCGGTCTATCATAAAGTCGCGCGCATAAGAGAGGATGGCGGAGTGCAGGCGGGCGATGTCCCCGGTGAGGTAATAAAAACCGTTGCCCGAGGTGCGGCGCGCGCTGTCCAAGTCTATGCCGGAAAACTTTTCCATGATATCCACGTGGTAAGGTATCTCAAAGTCGGGCACGAGAGGCTCTCCGAAGCGTTCCACTTCCACGTTTTCGCTGTCGTCTTTGCCGATCGGCACGCTGGCGTCTATGATGTTGGGAATGACCATCATGCGCTTTTTGATCTCTTCCTGCAAGACCTCTTCGCGCTCTTCCAGCATGGCGAGTTCTTTGGCAACGTCTGCCACTTCCTGCTTGGCTGCCGCGGCGGCGTCTTTGTCGCCCTTCGCCATAAAGCCGCCTATCTGTTTGCTGATGGCGTTGCGTCTGCCGCGCAAAAAGTCGCAGCGCGTTTTTGCCTCGCGGAATTCTTTGTCCATGGCGTAAACTTCGTCTACCAGGGGAAGTTTTTCGTCCTGAAACTTCTTTTTGATGTTTTCTTTGACAAGTTCCGGATTTGTTCTGATAAGTTTAATGTCTATCATATTCTGCTCCTTATTTCGCCACTATGTTGACCAGGCGTTTGGGTATGACAATGGTCTTTATCGGCTTCATGGCGCCCAGCGCCTGTTTGACGGCGTCGTTTTCCAGCGCCAGTTTTTCTATCTCTTTGTTGTCCGCGTCCACAGGCACCACTATCTTGGCTTTGATGCGGCTGTTGACCTGCACGGCAAGTTCGTATTCGTCCTTGACCAGCCACTTTTCTTCGCACTTGGGGAAGGGGCGGCGATAGATGGGATAAGGCTTGCCCAGCTGCTGACCCAGCTCTTCGGCGATGTGCGGCACCATGGGCGCCAGCATCAGCACCAGTTTGTCCGCGCAATCGTGCAAAAGCGCTCCGTCTTTATCCGCGCAGTCGGAATCGTATTTATACATGGCGTTCACCAGTTCCATGATGCGGGCGATCGCCGTGTTGAAAGAAAACGCTTCCATGTCTTCCGTCACGCGTTTGATCGTGTTGTTCAGCGTGAACAAAAGCTCTTTTTCCGCGGCTCCCACCGCCTTTTGCGCGGCGGGCATATCCTTGATTTTCAGCACCAGTCTTTCCGCGCGCTCCAAAAATTTGACTATGCTCTCTATGCCGCTGCTGTTCCAGGGACCGCCGGCGGTATAGGCAAAGCCGAACATCAGATAAAAACGGAAAGCGTCGCTGCCGTATTTGCTCACGTAATCGTCCGGGGAAACCACATTGCCGCGCGATTTGCTCATCTTAAAGCCGTCCGGACCCAGAATGGTGCCCTGGTGGACGAGGGAAGTGAACGGCTCGTCGAATTTGAGATAGCCCAGATCGCGCAGCGCCTTGGTGAAGAAGCGCGCGTAAAGCAGGTGCATGCAGGCGTGTTCCGCGCCGCCGATATACTTGTCCACGGGCAGCATCTTGTTGATTATCTCCGGGTCGAACGCCTGCTTATCGTTGTGGGCGTCCGGATAACGCAAAAAATACCAGGAAGAGCAGACAAAGGTGTCCAGGGTGTCCGGGTCGCGTCTGGCGGGCGCGCCGCACTTGGGACAGGTGCAGTTCATGAACTCTTCGCTCTTCAAAAGGGGAGATTTGCCGTCCGGGGCAAAGTCCACGTTATAAGGCAGCTTCACGGGCAGGTCTTTCTCCGGCACCGCCACTTCTCCGCAATGCGGGCAATGGATGACGGGTATGGGGCAGCCCCAATACCTCTGGCGGGAGATGAGCCAATCGCGCAGGCGGTAATTGGTTTTCAGCTCGCCGGCGCCTTTTTCTTCCAGCCACTTGACCACGGCGACTTTGCCTTCTTCGCTGCTCATGCCGTCGAATTTGCCGCTGTTTACCATCACGCCGTATTCGCAATAGGGCAGCTCGTCCGGGCTGCCGTCCGCGCTCTTTATCACGCGCTTGATCTGCAAGCCGTATTTTTTGGCAAAGTCAAAGTCGCGTTCGTCGTGCGCCGCCACGCCCATCACCGCGCCCGTGCCGTAAGAGTAGATGACGTAATCGCCTATCCAAATGGGCACGCGCTCGCCGTTGACGGGGTTTATGCAGTATGCGCCCGTGAACGCGCCCGTCTTTTCACGCGTGGAGCTCATTCTGTCTATTTCGGAAACTTTGGAGCAAGCCAGCTTGTATTCCTCCACCGCCTTGCGGCATTCGGGAGTGGTGAGCTTGTCCACCAAGGGGTGTTCGGGCGCCAGAATGACGTAAGACACGCCGAAGATGGTGTCCGCTCTGGTGGTGAACACGCGGAATTTGTCGCCGCTTTCGCAGGTGAATTCTATCTCTCCGCCCGTGCTTTTTCCTATCCAATGGCGCTGCATGGCTTTGGTCTTTTCCGGCCAGTCCAGCTTGTCCAGATCGCGCAGCAGTTCGTCCGCGTAAGCGGTTATCTTAAAGAACCATTGCGTGAGGTTTTTTCTCACCACCTGGGAGCCGCAGCGCTCGCAATGTCCGTCCACCACCTGTTCGTTGGCAAGCACGGTGTTGCAGGAAGTGCACCAGTTGACGGGCGCTTCCTTGCGGTAAGCAAGTCCCGCTTTGTAAAGCTGTAAAAATATCCATTGCGTCCACTTGTAATAATCGGGCATGCAGGTCTTCACTTCATAATCCCAGTCGAACATGCCGCCCATGGCTTGCAGCTGTTTTTCCATGGTGGCTATGTTTTTCAGCGTGGAATCCTGCGGGTGAATGCCCGTTTTTATGGCGTAATTTTCCGCCGGCAGTCCGAAGGCGTCAAAGCCCATCGGCTCGAACACTTCATAGCCCTGCATGCTTTTGAAGCGGGCAAAGCTGTCGGAAGGTCCGAAGTTATACCAGTGCCCCACGTGCAACTTTGCACCGGAGGGGTAAGAGAACATTTCCAGCGTGTAATACTTTTTGTCGCGTTTGGCGGTGTTAAAGGAGTAGATCTTATCTTCCGCCCACTTTTTTTGCCACTTTTTTTCTATTTCCAACAGATCCATTTTGCGCTCCGTGTAATAAAAGTTACAAATATTATATAATGCGCGCGCGGATATGTCAAACCATTTGATAAATTATCCTTACGCGGCGGTCAAATGCCTATTGACGGCGCCTTTGCGGGGTGATAAAATATAGACAGAGGCGGAAAACATGGTATGATAGAGATAAAAAACGTCACCAAAATTTATAACGGCGGAAAAGCCGGAGAAGTCAAAGCGCTGGACAACGTGTCCTTATCGATCGAGGACGGAGAGTTCGTTGCCGTCACGGGCGAGAGCGGCAGCGGTAAAAGCACGCTGCTCAACCTCATCGGCGCGTTGGACGCGCCCACGCAGGGCGAAGTCATCGTGGGCGGGCGCGACATTTCGCGCCTTTCCGAAGAACAGGCGGCAAAGTTCAGGCGGGAAAACGTGGGGTTCGTGTTCCAGGGCTTTTATTTGGAAGAGAGTTTCTCCGTGCTGGTAAACGTGGAAATACCGCTCATTTTGCGCGGCGCGGAAGAAAAAGCGCGTGAAGCGCGGGCACGCGAGATGTTGGCAAAGTTCGATCTTGCGGACAAGGAGGACGCCTTGCCCGCGCAGCTTTCCGGCGGACAGATGCAGCGCGTATGTATCGCGCGCGCCCTGGCGGGCGGCGCGCAGCTGATCTTGGCGGACGAGCCTACGGGCAATTTGGATTCTAAGAGCGGCAGCGCGGTGATGGATGTGTTCCGCACGCTGGCGCAGGAGGGCGTGACCGTGGTGATGGTCACGCACAATAAGGAATTCGCGGCGCGCTGCGACCGCGTCATAGAGCTGAAAGATGGGCGGGTGCAATGAAGTTCAAAGATATCGCGGTGTTTGCTTTCAACGACTGGAAAAAGCACAAGGGCAGGTTTTTTATCACCGCCCTGCTTTGTCTGCTGGTGGCAACGCTCATTTTTGCGGTCACATACATCGCCTTTTCCACGCAAGCCACGGCGCGCGAAGATATGCGCATGTATGTGCGGGAGCGCGACGGGGTGGTGCAGGTGAACGTGGATTCGATAGGCGCTGGCAAAGATGAAGAAGGTTACGCCGTCATGCCGGCGCATCTGCGCCTGTTGGAAGAGCGGCTTTCCGCCGTGGGTGAAGTGCAGGGCATAAAAAAATATGAGACCACGCACACGGTGGATTTTGCCGGCGCGTCCGTCCGCGTGCGCGCCGCGGAAGACGGCAATATCACCGTGGCGAGCGGAGCGGGCATGGAAGAGGCGCCGGAAAACGGCGTGTGGATCTCCGCTTATTATGCCGCCTTGGCGGAAAAATATCTGCATATAAATGACATGGTGGGCAAGAGTTTTTCCGCGCTGATAGGGGACAGACAGATTTCTTTCACCGTTGCCGGCGTGCTGGCGGAAGGCGAAGAGGGGATATACGCCAAAAGCGAATATCTTTACAAGACGGGTGCGGCGGAGATACGCAGCGCGGAGATATCCGTCAAGATCCCGGACGGAGAATATTCCACCATGGACGCCTTGTCCGCCGCCGTAGGCGGGGCGGAAGCGGAAGTATATCCGCAGGGCGGTGCGTTTTCATCCCCGGCGCTTTCCCGTTACAACGAATTGAAGACCGCGTCCGCGCTCACCGCCGTGCTGGCGGCGGCGGTGGCGGTGTTTTTCGCTCTGCTCATGTTCAGCGTGCTGCGCAATAATGCCGTGATCGGCGTTTACGACAACATCAGACTTTATGCTCTGATGCGTTGCATGGGCGTGAAGCGCACGGATATAGGGTTGATGGCGGCGGCGGAAATATCCGTCTGCGCGGCGGGCGCGTCGCTGCTTGCCATGGGCGTGAGTCACGCCTTTTCCCGGCTGTGCGCACGGGCGGCTTCCGCCATCTTGAACAGCAATGCGAGAGTGTTCGCCTGGGAGTGGTGGGTGGACATCGCGTGTATCGTCGCATTCACCGTTTTTGCCGCCGCCTATGTGGCTGTCACGCTGCACAAGACGATAAAAAGAAAAAATCTGCTTTCCACCATGAGGAGAGAAGTATGAAGAGACGCGATATTTGGAAAATGGCTCTCCTGCGCGCCCGCACCTCAGCAGGCAGGCGCACTTCTTTCACCATTGCCGTCGGGATAATGCTGCTTTTGCCGGTGGTGTGGATATTGCTGGGTTTTTACGGCGAGATATATGCGGACATAGACGACGCGCCGCCGCAGCTGCTCTTTGCTTACGAATACCGCGATTTGGGAGACGTATACGTTTACGGGGACAAGAGCGAACAAAGATATCAGACCGCGCTTTTATCGAACACTTTGGAAAAGAGCGACGTGGAGAGCGCCGCTCCGGGCAGGGAGCTTGCGCCGCAGTGGGAAGAACTGATATACGAGCAGGGCGAACTTTTGACGGACGGGGCAGGCATGGCGCCGGACGGCAGCGACTCTCTGAAAATAAAAGTGGTTTCGCCCGACTCGCAAGGGAATTATCTGCCGGCAGACGCGGCGGGGTACCTGCGCAAAAACAAAGGCGAATCGCTGACGGGAGAGGGCTTTTCGGAAAACGGCGCGGAGATATACGTTTCCGCACGCCTGCTGGAAAAGCTGGGGATTTCGTCTGCGGAAGCGCTCGGCAAAAAATTTTCTTTGCGCATAAGTTTGGGTGCGGACAACGATCAATACGTATATGACGACAACAACGCAAGCCGCGATCCTCACGCCTGCACGGCGGAAGGCGTCGGATATGTGCCGCCTCAGGGGGAGGTTTACGTCTTTTATGAGTTTGCCGTGGCGGGCGTGATAGAGGACGTCTATTACGAAAACGTCAAAGACGAGGCGGACATTTGGGTGAAGAGGAGCAGTTTGTTCATGGACGGGATCGATCTGATGCCGCAGCTGAGTTTGCAGGACATATATAACGAAAACGGACGCACGGAGGCTTGCGCGGTGCTCACTTATCCGCAGGCGGACGTGAAGGCGCTTGCCGAGCGGGCGGCGCAAAAGGGCGCCTTTGTGCCGCTGTTTTCCGGGCTGTCCCGTTTTGACGGCGCGGATCACGATAACCTGGGCAGCCGGCACGCTTTTGTGCAATACAAAAGTTTTTCCGAGGCAAAAGAGGCTTATGAAAATTTTAGAAGGCTGAAAGGCGGTTTTTACAATGTCAACGCGGAAGACGCGCCTTTCTTATCTCAGCTTGCCGCCGCGGCGGAAATGGTGGGCGATACGGATATGGCGTGCGCCGTTTTGGGCGTGCTGGGGCTGGTGACGTTCGTCGCCTGCGCGATCGATTACATGAACGCGGCGGCGTTCAATCTGCGCAAGCGCCGCGGCTTTTTGGAGATGATGAAAAAGATGGGCGTCACGGAAAAAGACAAGCGCACTCTCATCTTTTATGAAACCGCCGCCATCTATGTCCGCGCCGCCGTTATTGCGGGGATAGTCACGCTTTTGGCGCTTGCGATAGGCGCCGTCGTCATCGCCGCCGCCGTGCCGCAAGCCTCGCACGCGCAGTTTTACGTCGCGCTCGCATATGCGATACCTGCGGCGCTCATCATCGCGGTGCTGATGGCGGTTACGGCAGGCTTGGCGTTTGCTTACGTTACGGCGGGAGAGAGAAAGAAAAAAACGGAGTAACGCTCGTCGGCGCGCCTTGCCAAAGGGCGCGTTTTGTGTTATACTTGGGCTATGGAAAAAGTTGTGATCGTGGGCGGCGGCGCGGGCGGTCTGTTCTGCGCGGCGCGCCTTTTGCAAGCGGGCGTCACGCCCGTGGTTTTGGAAGCCGGGGTGCGCGTGGGCAAAAAGATACTGGTCAGCGGCAACGGCAGATGCAACCTCTCCAATAAAAACGTGAGCGCGGAAAGATACAACGCGCCCGCTTTTGTCGCCCCTCTTTTGCGTAAATACGGTTTGGAACGGGTGCTCGGCGCCTGGGAAGAGCTGGGGCTTTTGTGCCGGCAGGACGCGGAAGGCAGGATATATCCTTATTCCAATTCGTCCGGCAGCGTGCTCAACGTGCTTTTGCACGCGCTCAAAGGCGCAAAAGTGCGCACCGGCGCGCCCGTTTTGGCGATAAAAAGGGAAAGGGACTCTTTTCTGCTCACATATGCGGGCGGAGAGCTGCGCGCGGAAAACGTGGTGTTGGCGTGCGGCAGCGCGGCGGGCGGCGGCAGAGCTTCGTTTGCTTTGGCGCGGGAGCTTGGGCTTGAAACAACGCCTTTGCGCCCGGCGGTGACATATCTGAAAACGGATAAATTCAAAGGTCTTAAAGGAGTGCGCGCCAAGGTGGCGGCAAGTTTGGAGACGGGCGGAAAAACTTATGAAGACAGGGGAGAGATACTCTTCCGTGAAGACGGGGTGAGCGGCGTGCTGGCGTTTTGGCTTTCCTCTTTTGCCGCGCGTGCGGGCGGGAGCGGCGTGCTGTGCATAGACTTTGCCCCCGATTTTTCCAGGGAAAAGCTACAAGAAGTTTACGGCGGGCGGGAAGAGCTTTTGTGCGGGCTTTTGCACAAGGCACTGGCGGACAAATTGCTTCGCCGGGGCGGACTTGCCGCGGTCAAGGACTTTTCCTGCCGCGTGAGCGTGGCGGATACGGACAACCAGGTGACTTGCGGCGGCGTGGCGCTCGATGAACTGGACGCGGAAACGATGATGTCAAAAAAGCATGACGGACTTTATTGCATAGGCGAGATGGCGGACATAGACGGCGAATGCGGCGGATACAACCTGCATTGGGCATGGGTGAGCGCCATGGCGGCGGCGGACGGCATTGCCGCGAGGATAAAGCGATGATAGGCATAGAAGGCGTTGCCGTCGATTTTTTCGCTCCCTTTGACGCCAGGCGTGAAGCGGCGCGCGTTTTGCGCATAAGAGCTGCGGAAATAAAGCACGCCGGAGTGCTCAAACGCTCGCTGGACTGCCGCCGCAAGCCGCAGATAAAAGAGGTTTACAATCTGGGCGTTATCGTCGCCGGTGACGAATCGCGCATTGTTAGGGCGTGCCGCAACGCAAAGGTGCGCATAATAACGCCTCCCGTTGCTTCGCTAGAAGAAGAGCTTTTGCGCCGCTGTCTGCCGCTTGGAGAAGCGCCGCTTGCCGGTGAGCGTCCCGTGGTGGTGGGCAGCGGTCCGGCGGGACTTTTTTGCGCGCTCACGCTGGCGCTTTTGGGCGCAAGACCGCGCGTGATAGAGCGCGGCGCGCGCGTGGAAGAGCGCGTGCAAAAGGTGAACGCCTTTTTCAACGGGGCAGACTTGGACGAAAACTGCAACGTGCAGTTCGGCGAGGGCGGCGCGGGCACCTTTTCCGACGGAAAGCTGAGCACGGGCATCGGCGGCGGCATGGCGGCGGCGGTGGTGGCAGAGTTTGCTCGCTGCGGCGGCGGAGAAACGCTGACCGCGGAGAGCAAGCCGCACATCGGCACGGACGTTTTGCCGCGCGTGGTGGCGGCGCTCAGAAAAAAGATAGAGGTTTTGGGCGGGGAATTCTTTTTCGACACCGCCGTGACGGACATAAAAACAAGCGGCGGCGCGCTGCGCGCCCTGGTTTTGGAGGGAAAACACGCGGGCGTTCTGGATTGTTCGCGCGCGGTGTTCGCCGTGGGGCACAGCGCCCGCGACGTTTATCGGACGCTGTTCGAGCGCGGCGCGGAGATGACGAGCAAGCCCTTTGCCGTGGGCGTGCGCATAGAACATCTGCAAAAGGATATAGACGTTGCGCAGTTCGGCATGAGCGGCGGCGGACTTCCGGCGGCGGATTACAAACTGACCGCGCAGATAAACGGGCGCGGCTGTTACACATTTTGCATGTGCCCCGGCGGAGAAGTGGTGGCGGCGGCAAGCGAGGCGGGCGGCTGCGTGGTCAACGGCATGAGCGCGAGCGGACGCGGCGGCGCAAACGCCGATTCCGCGCTCATCGTCACGGTCACGGAGGCGGACTTCGGGTGTGGCGTGCTGGACGGCGTGGCTTTTCAGCGCAAGTGGGAGAGGCTGGCATATGCCGCGGCGGGCGGTTATGCTCCGCCCGTGCAGAGGCTGGACGATTTCAAATCGCGCCGCGTGAGCGCTCGCTTCGGCGGCGTGCAGCCTTCCTGCCGCAGGGGATACGCCTTTGCCGACCTCAATTCCTGCCTGCCCGCATACGTTTGCGAGGGCATAAGCGGCGCGGCGGATGCCTTTGCGCGCAAGATACCCGTTTTCAACCGCGGCGACAGCCTGCTCAGCGGCGTGGAAACGCGCACCAGCGCGCCCGTGCGCATTTTGCGCGGCGCGGACATGCAGAGCAGCATTCGCGGGCTTTACCCCTGCGGAGAGGGCGCGGGCTACGCCGGCGGCATAACTTCCGCGGCGGTGGACGGCGTGCGCGTGGCGCTTTCTTTCATCGGCGCAAAGATCTGAGCCGCGGCGCTCGACTTGTTTGCAAAAAGGACGTATGATAAAAGGGCAACGTCGGGGTGTTCCGACCGGACCTGAGTCCGTTTGCCGGCGGGCAGCATAAGCGGCTGCCCGTTGTTTTTTTGCCCCGCGCAAGGGGTG
The DNA here is from genome assembly GCA_944380295.1 of uncultured Christensenellaceae bacterium. Classification (GTDB taxonomy): domain Bacteria; phylum Bacillota; class Clostridia; order Christensenellales; family UBA3700; genus Alloclostridium. The sequence continues at coordinate 212,510 of CALWHE010000002.1, read as the reverse complement.
AAGGCGATAAAACGGGGCATTTGCTTATTTTGCGCGCGTTTTAATTTGATTTTTTTTATTTGCGTATGCTATACTTAGAAAAATAAAGCATCATCCAGGGAAAATATATGGCGGAAAAAGTCAAAAAAAAGTTGACAACAAAACAAATCACCGCGATCATCATGTTGGCGGTTTTGCTGGTGGCGGTCATTGCCGTTGCCGTGGCGCTCATCGTTGTCAGTGAGTTCAACACTGCGCGCAAAGAAGCGGACGGCTTTGTCTATTCTTTGGAGCGCGGACAAGCCACCATCTTGGAATATACGGGAGAAGACGTAAACGTTGTGGTGCCCGATAAGATAGGCGGCAGACCGGTGGTGGGCATTGCGGAGAGCGCTTTTGCCAAAAATGCGGAAATATCCAGCGTGACGATAGAGAGCAAGGCGGATAACTTCACCTTGGGCGCGCGCGCTTTTTATGACATGGGTTCGCTCGTGTCCGTGGTGCTGCCTGACGGCTTGAAGAGCATTCCGGAAAACGCTTTTTCCGGCTGTGATTCTCTGATGGAAGTAACCATGGGCAACGGTGTGGAGAGCATCGGCGCTTACGCTTTTTCCGAGTGTCCCACTCTCTCCAACATATATATATCCGTTTCAAGCGGCGGCAAGGGCGAGGACGATTCCGACTATAACGCCGTGGCGCAGATCACCATGCCTTCTTCTTTGCAGACCATCGGGGAATACGCTTTTTATAATTCGATAACGGCGTCTGCGGCAAACAACAGGAAAGTTGTTTTGAACGCCGCCCTTACCACCATAGAAAACAACGCCTTTGACGGCTGCAACAGGATACAATACGTGAGTTATGCGGACGCGGAGAGCGTTGTTTCCCTCACGGAGATAGGCAACGACGCGTTTTACGGCTGCACCTCCTTGCAATTCAGAAAAAATGCTTCCGCTTCCTCGCAGGAGTTCTTCCTCACAAAGGCGCTTGACGACAAGGTGCTGGAAAGCGTCGGCGATCGCGCCTTTGACGGCTGCACATACAACGTGAGCGGAACGTCAAACAAGGCGACGCTCAACTTTTACGATAACGTCGAATATATCGGCGATTACGCCTTCCGCGGCGTGCTTTCCGTCAAGGAAGTGCGTTTTTACGAATGCTCGCCGGAGCTGGGAGAAGGCGCATTTTACGGCGCCGCCAATCTGACCACGGTGAGTTATATGACGCAGGATGAAGCGGGCGAATACAAGGCGAGCAAAGAAACCTCCCTCTCTCCGGAAGTCACGGAAGTGCCCGCGCTTTTGTTCTACGGCAGCGGTTTGAAAGGCTTTATCATCGGTGAAAACGTCACCTCTATCGGCGACGGCGCTTTTTCCGGTTTGAAGAACGCGGACGCTTTGGACATTGCCGGCGGTGAAACAAGCACGGAAGGCAATATCGTGGGCGCGCATTTCGCTCTTTACAAGCTGGATCCGTATTACACGGCAAAAAGCGGCGAGAGCACATGCACCACCGCCAATCAGCACTATCTTTTGATGGATTCGTCTTTCAACAGCATCATTGCCTATGTGGGCGCGTTCGACGCCGAGGCAAGCATGCGCAAAAACGATACGGTGGGCGAGGGGCAGAGCGGTATGTTCAAATTTTTGCAGCAGCAGACGATCCCCATGACCGAGCTGCGCGCATACGCCTTTGCGGAAGCGCAGTTCGATTATATCTATCTGCCGGAAAAGGTAACTTCTTTCGGCGCCAACGTCTTCAACGGCTTGACCCTTGACGGCGAGGAAAAGATCCTGCACGTGATTTTTGAAAACAAGCAGGAGAGCTATTATAACGGTCTGGTGGACAATTCCGCCATGAGCGCGGACATGTTCAAAGGTGCGGCGGAGGACGTGAGTATCGCTATTCATCTCGGCGTTGACACAACGCCCGAATTGAGCGAGAAGATACGCACTTATCTCAATACCACCGCCGTGACCGGCGTGGATTGAGCGGCGGCATAAAAGAAAAAACGGAGCGCGGCGGCGCTCCTTTTTTTATGCAAAACGCGGCGGCGCGGCGGAGATATTTGCGCCTTGTCCGCTTATAAAAACAGGTCGCGGTGCTTATGGAAAAACTCAAAGTATGTGCGCGAGCTGCTCAGCTGCCACCACTTGCGTACATCCACCGGCACCACGCTCATGTCGTAGATCTTCGCGCCTTCCAGGGCGGATAGAAAGGGCGAATGCGTGGCGATGATAAATTGACAGCCGCAATAGCGCGACAGTCTCTCCAACATCTCTTTCAGCTGCAATTGCATGAGCGGAGAAAGGCTGTTTTCCGGCTCGTCAAGCAGGTATAAGTTGTCGTATTGCAACTTTTCTTCAAAATAGATGAGAGCGGTCTCTCCGTTGCTGAAAAGGCGCGTTTCCTCGCCCAGCGTCTTTTTCAGATATTTCCGGACGGACCCCCTGCGCCGCGCCGCGCGCTTTGCTTCCAACTGTTTTTTGAAGGCAAAAAGCTCTTCGTCGTTCAACCCGGAAAGTTTCATCATCGGCGTGCGCGCCAGCTTGCCGAATTCTTCGAGCGCACGCGGTTTGTCCGCCCGCAATCCGTTGTTCGCTTCACGCACGGAGAGCATATATTCAAACACGTCGTCGCTGGTGATGATGGCGCTGCCGCGCGGTATGCCCGGCGTTTTTCCCTCTTCGTTTGTCCAAAGGCGCACGGAGCAGTCCGCCGCAAATTCGGCAAAAGTTTCGCTGCCGTTGAAAGGCGCGAATCTTTTCAATTTCAGCTTGTGCGCTATCAGATTGAGCAGAGAGCTTTTGCCACAGCCGTTGCCGCCGCACAGCAGCGTCACTTTCTCAAAGTCCAACTCCGCAAGTTCCAGCGCGTTAAAGATCCCTATCGGATATTCGTTGTCCACATAGCGGCCGTTCTTGTAGTATCTTTTGAGAAACACATCGTTCTCATCTGCCGGCAGCACAAATTTTTCCAAATACATAATGCTTTTTACGGGCGGCGGCATCGCGGCTTCACGCTCATGGCATGCTTCCTTGCGGGCGCGGCATTGACCGCGCCGCATTTGCGGACAGCGATCTTGTATTCGCTGTGCCGTGCCGTCCGTCATACCTCCAAAAGATATTGTGCGCGCGAAAAAAGGCATATGTATGTCATAATAAAAAAGTTTATTGCCGAATGCCGTAAAAATGCGAACGGCTCGCGGACAAGAAGGAAAACAAGTGGCGGACAAGAAGTAAAACAAAAGAGAGCGCCTTTGCGCTCTCTTTTGAGTGGCGCCCCCAATAGGACTCGAACCTATGACACTGCGGTTAACAGCCGCATGCTCTACCGACTGAGCTATAGGGGCATTTGCGATAGCGAATATAATAATATAATATGAATATCCATTTGTCAAGCGTTTTTTTCAACAAAAGCAAAATTGTTGACGGAAGGCGGTCTTGCCTTGCGGCGCGTGAAAGCGGCTCGCCGCCGAAGGAAGGAATAAGCGTAAAAAAGAAGATAATTGCGCACGCCGGGCGCGCAAGGGAATGAATGTGCCAAAAAAGAGAAATTTTCTGCAAAAAATGATAAAAGCTGACAAATGTTTGCAGATTAAAAGGGGTAAATTGTAATTACCAAAGCGAGAGGTGAAAGAAATGTTCAAGATAAAAAACGCGATCGTGCAAGAAGAAAGGCAATGCGCCGTGAGCGCGGGCGACAAGATGTTTTTCGACAGCGCCGTGCGCAGACAGGAGATAGCCATGAAGGATCTGTTCCTGCTGGCGGACAGGTATCCGGGGCTTATCCCCGCGGAAGCGCTGGGCGGGCTTTACGCCATCAACACGCTTTTGCAAGATCAAAAAGAAAGTTTTTTGGGCAGAACAAGGCAGCGTTAACATCGTCACCCGTCATTTTCCCTCGGCTGCCTTTGTTCGGGCGCGCTTTTTGGCGCGCCCGCATTTTTTCCGGCGGTGATTTTCTGCGCCGCCGTTTTGCAAAACCTTACGGCGCGTTTGGTGTGTTGGTTGTTTCAGGGTGCGCGACCTTAAAAGCGGTGCCGAGGAGGGCAATATACAGACGAAAAAACGGCGCCGGGCAGCACTTATAAATGTATTTTTTGTGCACTAAATTTGATTTTCGAGCAAATACGCTGAAAAATTGCGGTAAAAGTGACAAAAGAGCGCGTAAGTCAAGCCTTGCTTGCGTTGGCGAGATGAAGCGGAAGATATATGTATTTTTTGTGCACTTAACTGGGCAATAAAAAAGCCGCCATGCGGCGGTTCATTCTTCTTCGTCTTTCAAGGCAAAGCCCAAAAGTTCGTCCGTGCTCACTCTGAAAATGCGGGCGATGCGGCAGAGGATCTGCAAAGAAGGCTCTGAAGAGCCGTTTTCATAATGTGAAACCGTGCGTTGCGAAACGCCCAACTTGTCTGCCAGCATGAATTGCGACATGCGGCTTTGCTTTCTCAATATCCTCAAATTCTTTGCAAAATCGGTCATTACATATCTCCCTATCCAAGTGTTGCCCGAAAAGTATTATAGCATAAGAAAAGGCAAAATTCAATATTTTCCGAAGATTTTGTCTTGACAATATTTTAACGATGCAATATTATAGAGTTATAAACTCCGGGGCGGTTTTTTGCCGTCCAATATGGGGAGATAAAAGGGAAAGTCATGAAATTTTCTTCATCTGCCGTGGAAAAAACGCTCGATCTCAAGCAGGGTGCGCGTGTGGTCAGCGTCCGAAATCTGCTCACCTCGCGGGAGTATGCTCCCGAAGCCGACGACGAATTTGTCGTCTGTTATCGCACAAAAGATTCGCTCTTTGCCCGCAAACGCTTTTTTTGCGCCTCTTTATGCCGCGCAAGAGAGGAAGAGAGCGGATATCTCGCCGTGGGTGAAGACGGTCTGCGCGCCCGGGTGCGTTACGCGGCGGACGGCGCTTATCTGAGAAAGACGTTCGCGCTCAAATGCGAGAGGGACGTTTTTATCGAATACGTTCGCTTCGGCGGCGGGGCGGCGCAGGACTTTAGCTGGTGCGTGCCGCTGACCAAGCGCGTTTTTGTGCCCAAAGAGATAGCCGCCATGGGTCAGCCCGTCTATAACGGCGATACTTTCACGGGCATTGAAAGCCCCATGGCGGAAAACACCGTGACGGGCGGCGCCGTCACGCTCACTTATTATGTGGGGAGATATTTTTCCGAGGTGGCTTGCGGCGGTGAATATCGTCCGCCCGCCGTTATTTTGGGTGGCGGAACGAGCGCCGGGCTGAAAGAGATGCGCCGCACCTTTTTCACTTACGTGCGCACTTTTTCCCGTCCGGAAAAATTCCGTATCCAGTTCAACAGCTGGTATGACAACATGCTCGACATCGACCCTAACAATATAAAATCGTCCTTCACCGCCGTTTACGAGGGGTTCAAAAAGGCGAGGCTGAGACCGCTGGACTGCTATGTGGTGGACGATGGCTGGACGGAATACAAAAAGCCGCAATTTTGGCAGTTCAATCAAAAATTCGCGCAGGGCTTTGCCCCGCAGGCGGAGCTTACGCGCTCCTTTTCATCTTCCTTCGGCGTGTGGTTCGGACCGCGCGGCGGTTACACGCTGCAAACGCCCAAGTATGCGCGCCTGCTCACCAAGATAGGCTATCACATGAACGTTTTGTCCGGCGATATCTGCACGGGCGACAAAAAATACATCGCCGACCTGTGCGAGCGCATGGCGCAGTTCTGCCGCGAGTATAACGTCAAATACTTCAAGATAGACGGCTTTGCCATCAAGCCCTGCCGCGCCAAAGGGCACCGCCACCCCGCCGCCAAGGGCTGCGGCAAGGCGTTTTACACCTTTTTGTGGGAAGAGTGGTGCAAAGGGTTCGAGCATATCCGCAGCGTCTGCCCGGACGTGTGCCTGAACATCACCTCTTATGCGCACTGTTCGCCCTGGTTTTTGAAGTGGGCGGACTTTGTGTGGATGAACAACGCCTCGGACATGGGCTACATCGGCAAGGGGGACAATCTTTCCCAATGCCTCAATTACCGCGACGAGCGCTACCGCGATCTTTACGAGGTGCGGCAGATCCAATTCCCCGCCTCGCATTTATACAATCACGAGCCTTGTTACGCCCGCCGCAATTACAATCCGCCGCTGCCCGATCCTTCGCACAAGACGGTGGTCTACACGGACGAGCAGTTCGCGCTCTATCTCAAATGCTGCATGATGCGCGCCAGCGGTCTTGCCGAGCTTTATTTCACGCCGGAGATGATGGACGGGGACAAGTGGAACATCGCCGCGCGCACGCTTGAATGGGCGGAGCGCAATTACGCGGTGCTCTCCCGCTCCGAATTTTTCGGCGGCGATCCCGCCAAAGGCGAGGTATACGGCTATATCGCCGCGGACGGAGAAAAATTCGCGCTCATGCTGCGCAACAGCGGGGACGCGGCGGCAAAGTATTCCTTCACTCTGCCGGGAGCGGGCAAGGTGAGCGGAGAGCTTGCGCCCTTTGAGATAAAGTTCGCCGATAACCTGGAAGAATAAAAGCGCCGCGACGCCCGCCTTTTGCGCCGCGGCGCTTGAAGAGCGCGCTCGGTCGGGCGCGCTCGCGCGGCGCGCAATATATTTTTTTGATAAATTCGCATAAATTTACCACAATAAAGTTGAAAAGCGGCGCGGATTTTGCTATCATATTTACAAAGCGCGTATGCGCGGGCAATATTTTGCACGCATTTGGGAAGAATGATGAGAAAAAAAAGTGTTTTGGCATTGATAATAATTTTGTGTTTGGTCTGCTGCATGACGGCGGTGTTTGCCGCCTGCAAAGACAAGACCAAGCTGGATACCCCCACCGGTTTTGTATACGACCGCTCCTCGGTGACGCTCACCTGGACGCCGGTGGAACACGCCGAGCAATACGACGTATACGCCACCAACGAAGAGGGCGTGAACGTGTTCACGTCGCCCGTTCAGGCGGAAGAGGATGAAAACGGCGCGCCCGTTACTCCTTCCGTTTCGCTTGCAGGCATAACGGAAGCGGGCACATATACCATCCACGTGCAGGCGCTTGCCGATGAAGAAGAGCTGGACGTGAGCGGCAACCGGCTTTATAAAGACAGCGACGTGGCGGAATACGTTTACGAGCGCGGCGTCAAATTCGCCAATCCGCAAAACGTGAGCGCGGCTTTGGAAGAGTCCTCTCCCGGCAGCGGCGTTTACGGCGTGCGTATCAAGTTCAACGCGGTGACGGGCGCGGCGGATTATACGGTGCAGATACTCAAAGACGGCAGCGAGATCTCGTCCATGACCACTTCCGTCATAGAGGGCATTTTCATAGAAACTTACCTGCATAAAGATTCCGCCGGCAACGAAAGCACTCTCAAATTTGCAGACAGTCCGGGCAAATACACCGTTCAGGTGCGCGCCAACGCCGCCGCAGAAGGCATAGATCTCAATTCGGAAGTGTCCCGCACCACCTTTGTGGTGGAAAAAACGCTCTCCGACCCGTTGATGGAAAAATTGCAGATGAGCGGCGCGTCCACGCAGACTTTGCGTTGGACAAGGTCCGCCAATTCCAAAAAGATGGTGGTGGAAGCGTGGAAGATAGAAGAAGGGGAAAGCGCGCTCCAAGTGTTCAAAGAGGTGGCGGATCCCGCTTACACGGGCAAAGCGGATTATACTTATTCCCCCTCGTCGGCAACGGCAACTTCCTGCACGCTGAGCAACATCAATATCACGGAGCCGGGCAGATACCTGCTCACGGTCAAGGCGCAGGGCGACGGCGAAATATATCTCGATTCCCGCCGCGTGAACACGGTCACGGCGGATGAGGCAAATGAGGAAAGCCGTCTTTTCACGGTCACTTTGCTCGCCTCTCCCGTGATAAACGATTCCATACCCGCCGCGGACGGCACGGACATTCATCTCTCCTGCACGGCGACAAACGGCATAACGGAAAAAGTAACGCTGCGTTTTGACGCGGCGGCGCTCGATTTGGTCAACACCTTCAACATCACGCTCTCTTCCGTGAACACTTCTTCCGCCAATTCTCTCTCCGACATCACCGTCACGGTGAGGCTGGGGTATAACGAAGAAACAAGCGCATGGGAGATCACAAGCGACGAAAACAAGGGCGCTTCTCTCACGCAGGAGGGCAGCGGCTATGTGCTCGAATATGCGCTCGACCGCATTTTCCACAGCGAGCCTTCCACGGAGAACGGCGAGATCACGCATTATCAGAACCGCAACGTTTACGGCAGATATTTCAACATCGGCGTGCAGGCTTGTTACTATGAAAGCAAGACATACGAATCGGAAGTAAAGGCGGGCGAGAGCGCGGAGGTCACCGCGCGTCTGCAAAGCAGCGCCAAAATGGCGGACGCTTCATTCCTTTCCGCCTGCGAGCCGGAATACGACGAGGATAGCAAGATTTACACCATCAAGACCACTTACGAGCAGGAAGAAGACGGAACGTCCTCGGGCGCCGTCATCTCCACCGCCCGCGCGCAGCTGATGTATATCCAAAAGCTCATGCTTGCAGGCGAGGATTGCAAGGGAGTCACCTTTGAGATAGCCGAGGACATCGACTTCAACGGCAACGCCTGGCTGGCGCTCGATCACGTGGCGTTTGCGGGCACGATAAAAAGCGCGCAGGTGGATTATTCCGCCGAAGAAGGCGTTGAAGAACTGAAAAGCGGCGAATATTCGATCAAGAACATGTTCATCGTCAATGTGGCGCAGCTGCAATATTCGCGTGAAGAAGAGCATGAGAGCGCTTATGCTTCGTTCAGCAAGACATACGCCATGTTCCCCGAATTTTCCGGCACGCTCAGACACGTCAACTTCATAGACGTCACGGCAAAAGACGGCGAATATTCTTACACGGTGCCCGGGCATGAAGCCACGGAAGATCAGGAAGCCACCGAGGATAAGACGGAATACATGTATGCCACGTCTTCGGCGGTGATCGCGGGCAAGGTGAACGCGGGAGCAGTGATAGAATACGTGTTCGTGAGCGGCAGTTTCCAGGCGCTTAACACCTCCGGCGTGATCGCCGCGGAAAACAGCGGCGTCATCACCGCCTGCGAATCCGACATAAGTTTTGCGGCAAAGGATACCACGGGCGCAACAAGCGCTTATGTGGGCGGACTTGTGGGCAAAAACGCGGGCACGGTGAACGCAAGCGCGCACCGTGGCAGCGTGAGTCTGACCGGTAAAAACACCGCGTCGGCGGCTTTGGGCGGCTTTGTCGGCTCAAACCAAGGCACGATAACCAACAGTTACGCCACCGGCAGCGTTACCGGCACGTTCGAGGGCTTCAAGGTGTTCACGGGCGGCTTTGCCGGCGAAAATACGAGCAATATTACAAACAGCTATTACGGCGCCAAGTTCACAGGAGCTTACAGCGGACTTGACAGAGTCAACGCGCCTTACGCGGGCGGCTTTGTAGGCAATAACCGCGGCACCGTCACCAAGGCTTACGCCGCGGCAATGGTGCAGGCAGCCGCTCTCGCGGGCGGTTTTGCGGCGCAAAACAGCGGCACGATAAGTTATGCATACAGCGCCGGCAGGACCTTTGTCGGCGAAAACAGACCCGCCTTTGTGGGCGGAGAGGAAACTCTGCCGGCAAATTGCTTCATGTATGATTACAAGAGCAGCGGCGAATACGCCGATATCGATGCGCTGTTCAACGACGCATTGCTGAAGGGCGGCTTCGGAAAGGCGGAGGACAAATCGTTCAGCACTCCGCTTTTGGAAGGCTTGCTCTATGCAGACGCCTTCTCCGTGTCCATGGCGGCGGGCACAACGCCTTCCGTTAAAGCCACCGTTATTCTGGGCGGAGAGTCCGCGGAGTTCGCATACGACGCTCTTCCCGATACCGCGGAGTATAAGGGCGTGACTTATGTCACCGGCGGACCCGGCTCGCTCTCGGAAAGAGGTTCGCTGCTGCTCAAATACGTGCTGCAAAGCGCAAGCGGAGATGTCATCTCCTGCATGACCGTGCAAGTGAGCATTTAAGCCAGGCGGACAAAGGCGGCTCGCCGCCTTGAAAAAGGTTTGCCTTTGCAGATAACGGAACGATAAAAAAACGCGGCGGCGCCGCGTTTTTTGTAAGATCTGAAAGCGCCGCGGGTTCGTTGCCCGCGGCGTATTTTTTGGGACAAGCGTTTATATCGTCCAGCCTCCGTCCACGGTCAATATCTGCCCCGTGATATATCCGGCGTTTTCCCCTGCCAAAAACAGCACGGCTTGGGCAACGTCTGCGGGCGTGCCCGTCCTGCCCAGGGGGATATCGTCTTTGATCTCGTTTACTTCGCTTGCGGAGAGGGCGGAGTTCATCGGCGTTTCTATAAAGCCGGGCGCGACCGCGTTTACGCGCACGCCCATGATGCCCACTTCTTTGGCAAGCGCTTTGGTAAAGGCGTTCAAGCCGCCCTTGCTGGCGGAATAAGCCGCTTCGCAGGCAGAGCCGCATTCTCCCCACACGGAAGAGATGTTGACGATGCTGCCCGCGCCGCGCCGCAGCATATAGGGCAACACGCTACGGCACATGCGGACGGCGCCGCTCAAATTCACGTCTATTATTTCTTCCCAGCGCAGACTTTCCGCCAGCGGAGCGATCTCGTTCATGCCTGCGCAATTTACCAAGAGGTCTATCTTGCCAAAGGTGTCCACCGCGTATTTTGCCAATTCCGCGCACTCGTCCTCGCTGCGCACGTTGAGGCAATAGGGCTGAAAAACGCCGCTTACGTTGAGCTTTTCCGCCAAGGCGTCGCAAACTTCGCCGTTGCTGCGGTAACAGCCTATCACGGCATGATCGTTTTCGCACAAGAGGCGCGCCGTCTGCAAGCCTATGCCGCCGGATGCGCCGGTAACTATCGCTGTCTTCATAATGCCATTATAGCATAACTGCGGGACAAAGCGATACTACTTGCGGCAAAATCTTACGTTGCGCGATAAAATATCGTTATAAGAAAAGCTCATCACTTTCCCTTCCGCCGTCACGGTGAAAATGGCGGGATAAAGGTCTGTGAGCACGCCTTGCGTGCGTTGGAACTTGTTCCTGCCGCGGTTGATGTCGATCACCACCGTTTCTCCGCGCAGGCGCGCAAGAGCGGCTTTTACCGCTTCAAGTTGGTTTTTCACTTCTCTCATACGGCGATTATTGCCCAAAGCGGCGTTTGTATTCGCAGGCATAATCGCGCGGCGGCGGCAATAGGATATAATGACACTTCAAGCGGAGGTTATTATGGCTATTCAGATAAGCGAAAACGATGTGACCGTCAAATATACCGAACAGGCGGGCAAAGGGCAGTTGGCGGCGGAATGCAGCATAGACGCGTCCGCCGGCGGCGTGAGCAAGATCTATTGCGTGAACGGCGGTTGCGGCGTCAAGAGCGTGCAGGCGCAGGACAAAGCGGTGCGCGTTGTTTTGGAAGTTACCACGCGCGTTGTCTATGCGGATGCGGCAGGGGCGGTGGCGAGCGCGGATTATGTGACGGAGATAACGGAAGCGGTGGCGGCGCCCGAGGTGGCGGAAGGCATGAGCGTGAGTGCAAAAGCCTGTCTGAGCGATATTCAAAGCGAGGCGGTAGGCTCTTCCATCAAGGTCCAGGCGGTGATAGATCTGGAATTTGAAAGCGAGTGCGAATACACCGCTTCTTTGGTAGAAGATGTGCAGGGCGCGGTCACGCGCGTTGCCGAGTGCGAGCGAACGGAACTCAAAGGCGGCGGCAGCGATTCTTTCACCGTGACGGAAGAGTATGAAAGCGGCTGCGCCATCGGCAAGATATTGGATTACGGCGCGCAGGTATTCTTCACTGCTTTGCGGGCGGAAGAGGGCAGCGTATACGCGGAAGGCGAGGTGTGGATCAGACTGGTCTATGACGATAACGGCATTTGCAGCAAACAATTTACTCACCCCTTCGCCGAACAGTTGATGATAAGCGGCGCCTGCGCGGACGACGTCGTGACCGCAAACGCGCAGATAAAGTCTTTCTCCATTCTGCTCACCGGCAGCGCGGAAGAAAACGTGGTGCAGATGGAAGTTGCCGTGGAAGCGGAAGTAAAACTGTTTGAAAAGGTCAAGACTCAGGTGATCACGGACGTGTTTTCACCGCTGGCGGAACTGGAAGTCAGCCGCACGGAAAAGGAGTATTACGCTCCCGAAGGCATGCGCTTTGCCTGCAAGCGCGTATGCGGCACGGCGGAAGTGCAGGAAGAGGGCGTGAGGCGCATTTTGGCGAGCGTGCCTTCCTTCGGCGGATTGACCAATCTTTATTGCAGCGGCGGCAGACTGGTTGCGGAAGGAGTGATGAACGTCTGTCAGATCTATGAAAAAGACGACGGCGCCGTGGGCAGTCTGTGCGTGGAGATACCTTATTCTTTCTCCGCAGACGCCAAAGAAGCGGAAGACGGCTGCCTTGCCAAAGCCGTGGCGGCGGTCACGGACGTGGTGTCGCGCGTGCGCAGAGAAGGGGAGATAGAAGTGTGCGCCAACGTCGCCTTGCAGGCGGTGATATACCGCAAAAACGTGCTTTCGGGAGTCGCGCACATAGAGGTGGGACAGGAGCGCGAGGCGGACGACGCGGGCATCAGCGTTTATGTGGTGGAAGAGGGTGAAACGCTCTGGGACGCGGCAAAGGCGCTCAACATCTCCGAACGCGACATCGCCGCGCAAAATCCCGGCGCGGAAAAGGGGATAAAGGCGGGAGATAAACTCATCGTTTTCCGCTGCGTGAGTTAAAGGCGGCAGGGGCGGCGCGAGCCGCCCTTTTGTCTTGACTTGTCCGCGCGCGTGCGCTACAATATCCCTATGGATAAGACGATCGTGCAGGCAAATGCCAAACTCAATCTTTATTTGGACGTGACCGGCAGGAGAGCGGACGGTTATCACGATCTGGACATGCTGATGGTCACCGTCAACTGCGGCGATATCCTGACGGTGAAAAGGGCAAAAAAAGGCGAAATAAGCGTGGTCATGAACGGTAAAACAGCCGGAGAAGAGAACACCGCTTATCGCACCGCGCGCCTTGTCGGAGAGCTGACGGGCAGCGGACTTGACGTGAACATCTTCAAAAAGATACCCTTTGCCGCCGGTATGGGCGGCTCTTCGGCGGACAGCGCCGGCGTGCTCAACGCGGCAAAAAAACTCTTTGGCATAAGCGAGGGCGAGGCGCGGAAGATGGCTTTGAGCGTGGGCAGCGACGTGGTGTATATGATGAACGGCGGCATCATGCGCGCCCAAGGCAGAGGGGAAGCGCTCACCCCCGTGCAAGGGCTGGACGGATTGCGCAAAAAGTTTTTTGTGGTGGCGCAAAAATGCATGGGCGCTTCCACTGCCAAGGTATATTCCCACTTCGATACTTTGAACATGCAGCCCAAAAACGGCTTTGAAAATGCGGTGGAATGCCTGAAAAGCGGCAGGACGGAAGAGGGCTTGTATAACGCGCTCTTTCTCTCCGCCACTTATCATTGCCCCAGCATAGTCGCCACCATGTTCGATTTGAAAAACTTCTCCTCCGCCGCCTGCATGACGGGCAGCGGCAGCGCCTGTTTTGCCGTTTTTGATTCGTTCGAGAGGGCGGAAGAGTGTCTGAGATCGCTCAAAGGCTACAAATTCAAAAGCGTTCTGCATATCGCAGACTGATCGATTTTGCAACGGTTTATATTATTCGGGAAAAGCGGCGGGAGAACTTTCCGCCTCGTTTTTCTTTCCGTCACCAAAAACAAAACAGAGCGAAACAGCGGGATAAAAGCGGCGCAGTGCGGTCGGCGCAGCAGTTGAAAGTGGCGTCGATAACTGTCCGCCGGACAGTTATCCTCCAAGGGCGGATACCCGCAGAAAGCCTTGAAAAGCACTTTGAGCGCGGTCTTTTCGGCACCTTTCCGCAATGCGTCGTTTGTTGCAGCCTGCTGCAACTGCGCGCCGCCTTGCAAAAATCTACGCAAAAATCCCTGCGCTGAAAGCAAAGTATTTTACGAGCATAGCAATTTATGCAGAGCACACACTTCTTCGTAAAACATGCTTTTCAAGGCTTCCTGCGGGTATCTTTCCATCACCAAAAGAAAAAGAGCGAAATAGCGGGATAAGAGCGGCGCATTGCGGTCGGCGCAGCGTTTGAAAGTGGCGTCGATAACTGTCCACCGGACAGTTATCCTCCAAGGGCGGATACCCGCAGAAAGCCTTGAAAAGCACTTTGAGCGCGGTCTTTTCGGCACCTTTCCGCAATGCGTCGTTTGTTGCAGCCTGCTGCAACAGCGCGCCGCCTTGCGAAAATCTACGCAAAAATCCCTGCGCTGAAAGCAAAGTATTTTACGAGCATACAATTTATGCAGAGCACACATTTCTTCGTAAAATATGCTTTTCAAGGCTTCCTGCGGGTATCTTTCCGTCACCAAAAAACAAACAAGAGCGAAATAGCGGGATAAAAGCGGCGCGATGCGGTCGGCGCAGCGTGTGAAAGCGGCGTCGATAACTGTCCACCGGACAGTTATCCTCCAAGGGGCTTCCCCTTTCCGTCACCAAAAAACAAAAAAGAGCGATTTTGTCGCTCTTTTTTGTTTTTGGTGACTCCAAGGGGAATCGAACCCCTGTTACCACCGTGAAAGGGTGGTGTCTTAACCGCTTGACCATGGAGCCGTAATATTTGCGGCACAGGTAACTGCGCGTTTCCTGCCGTCAGCCATATTAATATATAATAAATGCGCCGACTTGTCAACTGATTGAAGAAGATTTTTTGAAAATAAAATGCAAAAAATCGCTCAAAACTATTGACAAAGTGCGCTCATATCTAATATTATAATATAGCATCAAATGACGCGGAGTGGAGCAGTGGCAGCTCGTCGGGCTCATAACCCGAAGGTCGGAGGTTCGAATCCTTCCTCCGCAACCACTTTTTGTGGCGGTGTAGCTTAGTTGGTTAGAGCGTCCGGTTCATACCCGGAAGGTCATAGGTTCGAATCCCATCACCGCTACCAAAATTTAATACTTTGGCATGAGGAGAAATACCCAAGAGGCCGAAGGGGCTCCCCTGCTAAGGGAGTAGTGCGGGAAACCGCAGCGAGGGTTCAAATCCCTCTTTCTCCGCCACATCATAGGACAGTAACAGCTGTCCTATTTTGTTAGCGGAGAAAGGAGGAAAAGAACCCTCACTGATGCCGCGGGGCGGCATGCGAGCTGCACGCGATCGGGCGAACAGCAGGGCTTTTCCGATATGCATATTTCGCCAACGATCGCTGAAAGACAAATCCCTCTTTCTCCGCCACATCATAGGACAGTAGCAGCTGTCCTATTTTGTTAGCGGAGAAAGGAGGAAAAGAACCCTCGCTGATGCCGCGGGGCGGCATGCGAGCTGCACGCGATCGGGCGAACAGAATGGCTTTTTCGATATGCATATTTCGCCAACGATCGCTGAAAGACAAATCCCTCTTTCTCCGCCACATCATAGGACAGTAACAGCTGTCCTATTTTGTTAGCGGAGAAAGGAGGAAAAGAACCCTCGCTGATGCCGCGGGGCGGCATGCGAGCTGCACGCGATCGGGCGAACAGCAGGGCTTTTCCGATATGCATATTTCGCCAACGATCGCTGAAAGACAAATCCCTCTTTCTCCGCCACATCATAGGACGACCTTAAACGGTTGTCTTTTTCTATATTCCCTCGTCTTATGCTTGAAAATAAATCCGATTGACAAACGCCAATGGTGAACATATAATAGTATAGGACAGAGATTTGGCATAACGTCGGGAAATTGTATCCCGGGGGTCCGGGCAAGCCCGAATTTTTTTGCGGACTAAGCAAAACGGAGTCGCAACGTATGCGGCGGACAACAAAAAAACCGCCCACAAGGAGCGGTTTTTTTGTTGCGCTTATGCTCAGAATTGCATCAAAGCCTCCAAGCTGTCCATCATATTTTCAAAGAATGTTTGCAAGTCGTTGATCGTCATGTCTTTGACGGATTTGAAATCTTCCTTGCCTTTGGGGTAATTGGTCACTTCCGTGGCGTTGCTCATGGAAACGCTCAATTTGGACGAAGCGCCCGCGTTTGCGTTGTTCGTATCCGCCTTAAAGGCGTAATCCATATCCAACTTGGCGCCGCTGAACATGTTGGTCTCCTTTTCCGTGGCAACGATCAGGGAAATGCTCGCGTTCGCCATGGTTTCCAGGTAGGCTTCCGTGTCGCTTGCGCCCTGCATGCGGGCAAAGAACTCCGCGGGGAATTCAAACTTCACGCGGTTATAATCGCCGGAAGTGTTGATATAAGCCTTCACGCCCAGATCGGCAAGCTCCTCATAGGGCACTGCGGAAAGGATGCTCGCCGTATAAGTCATGCCGACAGAGGCAAGGCTTTGCGACAGAGAGGAAACCATTCCGCCCAACAATTCGTTCGCAACGTCAAGCACGCTGCCGTTGGCGTCTGCCTGTGCTTGCAGGACGGCGTCGTTAAAGGACATATCGGCATAGTAGACGTTGTTTTCCATATAAGCGCCTATCTTGGCGTCGACGGCTTTGTCTTGCACGCTGCCGTTGATGCCGGCGCTCACGCCGAAGCCGCTCATATCGAACAGCACGGAGCCGCTGGCGGTCAGGTTCAGGGTCGTTTTCGCCTTGCTGTCATCGGCGCTTGCCGCGGCGGAATTTTCCATGCTCAATTCAAACGCTATGCCTTTCCACCCCTTGATGACCTCATCTTCATCGCTCGCCAGAGCCATGGTTTCGGCGTTGCTTACGCCCATCGCCTCGCAGGCGCTGTCCCAAGCCGCTTTTGCCTCTTCCGACGTGGCTTCCTTTTTGAAGGAGCCGTCGAACATGCCCTGGTTGCAGGCGAAGAGGGAAACGCACATCACCGCTATCAGGGCGATGCACAAAGTTGCCATCACTTTCTTTTTCATAAAATACCTCCACGTGTATTGGTTAGTTTAATTATACAACGCTGTGTCTAAAAAACGCAACTATGTCGGCGGAAATTTTGTTGAAAAATTTTTTCGGCTCCGCTATAATTTTATATATGAGGTTAAAAGGCGCCATATTCGATCTGGACGGAACGCTGCTCGATTCCATGGATGTGTGGGAGCGGGTGGACGAAGAATATTTTGCCGGGCTGGGCATGCCCGTGCCGCCCGGTTATGCGCTTGCCATCCGCGATATGACCATGTTGCAGGCGGCTGAATACACAAAAGCTCTCACGGGCGCGGAGGAAGACGCGGAGAGCATCTGCGATATTTGGCGCTCGATGGTGGCGGAGCATTACGCTTTTGAAGTGCAGCCCAAAGCGGGAGCGGCGGAATTTTTGCGTTATCTGCACGCCGGCGGCGTAAAATTGGGCATTGCCACCACGCTCACGGAAGACATTTACGCGCCCGCGCTCAAAAGGCTGGGGATAGAAGAACTGTTTGCCGCCAAGGTCAGCGTGCGCGACGTGGGCAGGGGCAAGGGCTTTCCGGACGTTTATCTGCATGCGGCGGCGCTTTTGGGGTTAAGCCCGGCGCAATGCGCGGTGTTTGAAGATATTCTCAAAGGCACGCTGGCGGCAAGGAGCGCCGGTTTTTGCACGGTGGGCATATACGACCGCTCTTCAAGCGCGGACGAAGCGGCGATCAGGCGCGCCAGCATAATTTACGCCCGCGATTTCACGGGCGAAGAGTTGAAAGGCTTGTTTTGATCCGAATATCAATTGTTTGTGTCGCCGGCGGATAAAGCCGCCTTGATGAGCGGCGTCAAGGCGTTTGTGACGATGTCGTATGTATCGGGGCGCAGATGCAGGTTGTCCGGCAGCACGTATTCAAGGCGGATATTGCCGTCTTCGGCAGCCAAAAGCGGATATATGTCTGCAAACACAACGTCATATTCCGCGCAAAGCGCTTTGATCTGTTCGTTGGCGCTTTGCAATTTATCCACCGTGCATTGTCCGGGAGTGTTTTTGAAAATGCCGTGCGCGTTCGTGTTGAGCGGGTAAAGCGACTGCACTATCACGGGCGTGCCGGGCAGGGCGCTTTTTATCCGAGCGATTATGGAAGCGATGTTTTCCGTCACTTCTTCCACGGGGGTGCCGTGCCGGATATCGTTACAGCCGCCCAAAAAGACTATCACGTCCGGGCGCAGGGCGAGCACGTTGCTCTCCAGGCGTTCCAGCATATGGTCGGTGGTGTCGCCCGATATGCCGCGGTTATAGACTTGCAGGTCGGGATAATGTTTTTCGAGGTCATACATTTCCGTGAGCGAATCGCCCAAAAACGCCACGCCGCCGCCTTCCGCGTTCTCGCTTGCGCGCGCATAGAGGTCGGCTTTATAATTTTTTACTTGCTGCGTGGTGATGAACGCCCAGCCGTAAACGCCGTAAACGGCAAGAAAAACGCACACCAAAAGCAATAGCGCAGCCGTTGTGCCCAGCAGGGCTTTTAATTTCCGTTCATGCAAAGCTCTTTTGTTGTTTTCCATACAAATGCGCCGCGGCGGAAAATGTATTCAATCGGTTGTAATTCGCCGCGTTCTTTTGTTATAATTATAATGTAACAGAAAAGAAATTGCAAGAGGAAAGGAGCATGTCGGAACTCACGCGTTACCACTCATACGCTTTTGACACGGACGGCGACGAGGAAGAGAGCGTGCCCGCAGAGAGCGGGGACGGGGACGAAGCGTCCGCTGCCGCCGCGTCCGGCGGCGATTCTGACGAGGCGCCCGTGACGTATGAGGGCGACAGCGATAATGCCTCCGCGGTGCCGGAAGAGCCCAAGCGCAAAAAGCACCGCTGCTGTCTTGCAACGTTCATAACCGCCTTAGTGCTGGTGCTGGTCTTGTGCGGCGGCATTTTGGGCGGGGCATACTTTGCCTGGGACCGCTTTTTGGGAGAGCCTACGCAGATGAATCTTTTCCAAGGGCTGGGCGTGCTTTCCAACATTTACAAGGCGGACGATTCCGTGGTCACGGCGCCTTATTCCGAAAAAGATCTCGACGATTTTTACGACCGCATTCTGGACTCTCTGTGCATGCGTGTAGACAGGCAATACGATTTGGATCTGCCCGCGATCGTGGTGGACATACTCAACGGTTCTGGTGCGGAAAACGCGGACGGTTCGCCCGATACGGCGGCGGCGCTTGCCGCGCTCAACGGCGGCGTGTCGCCTTATGCCGCGCAGGAAGAGCAGTCGCAGGCGGCGGAAAACCAGACCACCGGCAGCAGCGAATTGGACAAATTGCTGCAAGAACTCAAATTCGACTGGGCGGAACTGGAATATCCCACGGATAAGACGGGCGACGTGGACATCTCCGGTCCGCAACTGGCGGCTTTTATCGACGACGTGATGCGGGCGGCGTTTGCCGGCGCCGATTCTTTGATGCAGATGCAGGAAGAGTGGCATGTGGACTTTGCGCAGGCGGTGTCTGTTTCGCAGGTGATCGTTTCCGCTTCCGATGAAGTAAATCAAGCGGATACCAAAGTTTCCGCCACCATCAAGATATGCTTGCGCGACGCCGTCAAGGGCGTGGCGCAGAAGTTTGACGGCATTGCCGCCTTCGGCATAAAAGCCGCGGCGCTCCTGCTGCCCAAAGAGATATATTTCACCGCGGAAGTTTATCCCTGCGCGCAAGACGGCAGGGCGGGCGTGGTGATCAATTCCACTTCCGCGGATGATATGGAAAAAATGCTGCGCATCGTGGACGCGGTGCTGGGCTTGACCGGTTCGGAATTCAACACGGGCGATTTTCTCACGCAGATCAACGCCACCGTTTATAACGCCGTGCAATCGGTCAATAATCTGGTCAACGTCAGATTTGTGTCCGATCTGATCAACGCCAAACCCATCGGCGCGCTCATCTCCGCGATGGGCTTGCAGCTCACGCCGCTGGAATTTTTCCAAATAGTGCGCTATGTCGCCGCTCCCGATCATTATATGGACAGGGACGAGGACGGAAAGGTGATAGGCTTTGAAGAAGAAGAATATTCTTCCGCCGATCTGAAAAAAATGCTCGAAGAAGACTTCGGTCTTATCATCAAAGGGGAAGAGGACAAAGACGATTCCGAGGTGCCCGGCGTATACATAGACGACAACAACCTGTATATGAGCCTGAAAGACCTTTTCTCCGGCACGGACGCCATCATCGACAACATCGCCTTCGGACCGGTGGCGGAGCGCGAACCGGACAGCATCACGCCCACCGTGAGCTATGAGTCTTTGGGCGCGCTCATGCGCAGTTATCTCCAATCGGACGAGGCGACCGGCGTGATCCATGAATACGGCTTCAAGCTGCTCAGCATCGGGCATCCGGAAGTGCGCGAGAGCGACTCCGTATACATTACGGCAAAGTTCGAGTTCGATATGCGTGCCACGCTGCGCAATAAATATCCTTCTCTCTTTGACGAGGGCAGTTTGTTTTATAATCTGATAAATCAGCTGCTGCCGTCGGCGGTCTATCTGACCGCGGACATAGAGATATCCGCCGCCACTTCCGGGGAGATGAACACCGACATCGTGTTTAACGACGCGGAGAACAACACGGAGGCGCTGCTCACCAGCATGTGCAATTTGCTTGTCGGCTTGGGCGGAGGGGAAAACATTTCCGAAGAACTCGGTTACGACGCCGTGTGCAACACGCTGTCGCAGGCGATAACTTCCGTGCTGGCGGCAAAAGACGAAGAGGGCAACCCCACCGGCATAGGTAAATTCATCGCCGAGATAGACGCGGAAGGCGTGCATCTGGAAAACGTCTATTCGCTGATGTATTCGGTCACATATGAAGACAAGCTGGCGGAGGGCACGGAAGCAGAAGATAAAGTGGGAAAAGCCGCCTTTACCGACGCTGTGCGCAACATATATCTGTTGGATAAAAAAGAGGCGAAAGGGCAGCTCACCGCCCAAAACAGCGGTATGGATGAAAGCGCCTTTTTGGGCAGCGCATACCGCCCGCAGCAGGAGCTGTCCGGTTTTGACTTCACCGGTATTTTTGAAGGCACGGGAGAGCTGAAACTTTACGACGTGCTCCTGGCGGACATCATCATCTCGCGTGAACATGCGGTGACGCAAGGCGGTGAGGGCGAAGCTCCCGGCGGTGAGGGCGAAGCTCCCGGCGGCGAGGGCGAAAATCCCGGCGGCGAAACGGGCGAAGGAGAAACGGGCGGCGAAGCCGGCGAACCGGAACAGGACGCGCGCAACAACCTGGCTGCCAGTCTGGGGCTTTCCGCGGACGTGGAATACGGCAAAGATTATTGGATAGAGCAGCTCGTCATGCTGGGGACAAACACGGGCACGGGCGCAGACGCACAGCAGAAGAGCGTGGAACAGGAGATATTCGATTCGTTCAAAGACAAGTATAACGCCTGGCGCACGGCGCGCGGCATGCAGGAAAAGAACGCGCCCGACGAGCTGCTGGCAATCACGGCAACGCTTGCTTCTTCCGCTCTGGCGGAGAACAACGCGGCGTTCAAGCTGCTGCCGCAATATTTCACCGTGACCATCATCATGGATCTTTCCATGACGAAAGAAGACAGGGCGGCGTTGAAAGGCGCCACCATCAACCAGGTGGCGGGTTATACGAACGAATTGGGTGAAGAAGTGCCGCCCGAGGAGCGGTTTGCCGCATTGTTCTCCGTGGCGGTGTTCATCAACGATATGAGCGGAGAGAATATGGAAACATTGGGCAAAGTGCTTGCCGCCGATCCGGGCAGCGCGGGGCTTGCCGATACCGTGTTCGGCGAGGATCTGAACAACAAGATCAGGCGCTTCCTGCTCAGCTTCGCTCTGCACGAAAACGCCACCACGGACGAGGCGGCAGGACCCATAGATCCGATCCCCGATATCGGACTTTACACCGTGCTGGCGTGTAGCGATATGGAGCGCACGGACAACGTTCCTCAGCCCGTGCAGCCCGATCCGGACGCGCCGGCGCCCGATCCGGAAACGCCTGTGTTCGACACTCAGCCGCGCGCGGGCGTGGGTATGTTTGTCATCGATGTTGCAGAACTCGCGCTGGCGATAAGGTTGGATATGGGTTGGACATAAAATGGCTGAACCGCAAAAAATATGGAGAATAAGCGAAATTTTTGTCTTAAAAAACAAAAATTGATATAAAAAAAGCGAAAAAAGGGGTTTATCATGGGAAAATTTTATGATATACTATCAATAGGACATATATCCCTTGATTATAATATCGACTATCTCGATAACGAAATAATCGAGGTCGGCGGCGCGGTGATATATTCCTCGGCGGCGGCTCGCGCTCTCGGACACAAAGCGGGCGTGGTCACCAAATTGGCGGACGCGGACAGAGAAAGGCTCAAAGTCTTCACTATCCCGCAAAAAGACGTGTATTGCCTGCCTTCCGCGGCGTCCACGTCCATACGCAACAAGTATCACACGCCGGACAAAGAAAGGCGCACCTGCACCTGCATAGCGCAGGGCGATACCTTCACGGAAAAGGATATCCCGGAGGCGGACTGCGCGGTATACCACTTTGCCGGGCTGATATACGGGGACTTTGACGGGGAACTGATCAAGCAGATGTCGCGGCGCGGCAAGACCGCCGTGGACGTGCAGGCGCTTTTGCGGCATGTGGACAAGGATACGTCTTTGATGTATTTCGAAGACTGGAAGGACAAGCTGGAATATCTGCCTTATATAGACTATCTCAAAACAGACGCCGCCGAGGCGGAGATAATGACGGGCAAAACAGACAGGGCGGAAGCGGCGCGTCTGCTGCACAAGTGGGGCGCCAAAGAGGTGGTGATCACGCACAACACGGAAGTCATCGCCTATGACGGAAACGAGATATACGCCTGCCCCATAAAGGCGCGCAATCTCTCCGGCAGGAGCGGCAGAGGGGACACCACGTTTGCCGCATACATATCGGAGCGCGAGCACGCGGGCGTGGAGGATTCCCTTTTGTGGGCAACGGCAACGGTGTCCGCCAAGATGGAAAAGCCGGGGCCTTATCAAGGGACGCGTGCGGATATAGAGGACTATATAAAGCGTTTTTACGGCAAATGAAACACACGTATAAAACGCGCGGCACCTGTGCCGTGCAGATAGATTTGGAACTTGAAGGCAACAAAGTGTACAACGTAAAATTCAAGGGAGGCTGCCCGGGTAACTTGCAAGCCGTTCCCATACTTGTACAAGGCAAGACCGTGGAGGAGATAGAGCAGCTCTTGGGCGGCATAAGATGCGGATTCAGAAACACATCTTGCGCAGACCAGCTCGCCAAAGCGGTTCGGGCAGCTTACGAGGAGGAGAAGGATGAGCATCACCGCATTCAGTGAACGAGTTCGTCAGGATGCAACGCACAGCGCTTATTACGAGGCTGTTCGGAACTGTCTTTTGAGCTACAAAGGCGTGAAAAGCCGCGCCAGCATCAGATGTGACAGTTACCGTTACAAGGGCAAATTGCTTGCCAAGATAGCCGTGGGCGGTCACACGCTCAAACTCTATCTGGACGCGGAAGTGCCCGCCGACATGAAGGTGAGCAAGGTCAACAAAGAGAGCGTTTCCGCTTACAAGGAAGTCCCGCTCATGTTGCCGCTCAAATCGGACGTTGCGGTCAGAAAAGCTCAGGCGGTCATCGCCGGCATGATGGAAGCCAAGGGAATAGAAAAAGCGTAAATTCCTTCCCTTGCATCATCTCGCGCAATCAGATCGGTATTTCCCCGTGAAATCGCCGCTTGTGGTTACGCGCTTAAAAATCCAAAGCAAAATCAGAAATACCGTCATATAGGCGGTATTTTTTTGCGGCAAAATTATATCGTTCGGGAATAACAAGTAAGAGCGCGCCTCGCGGACCTGCAAAGCGCCGCGCGTTTTGCCGCGCTCCTCGCGCGGCTTTTTTGCGCAAAGACAAATAAAAAAAGCGGCGCTGCGCGCCGCCTTGCGTGCATGCTTGTCTTTACGGCGTTATCATCGTGATGACATAGAGCACCTGCGCGCCGAAGTAGAGGATCATCACCGGGAAATTGAAAAAGCGCCTGTCTTTGATTTTGCAGGCAAAATAGTAACACGCCAGCGACATGTCGGAAAGCACGAATGCCGCCGCGCCCACCACGCCGATAATGGCGCTCACGCTTTCGGGGTTATTGTAAAGTCTGCTTGCCGCGGCGGAGAGCGTCATGCCCAAAAACAGCCCGTATATGAGCACAAAGGGCAGGCGCTTTTTTTCTATCTTCACCTGCTTTGTCGCCATGGAGATCTGGGCGAAGACGGGAGGCAGGAACGCCAGGGGCAAAAATTCAAAACTGTAATTGCCGCCGCTTGCCGTTGCCAGCATAAAAGCCGCAATGAACAAAGTCTGCGCCACGGCAAAGCTGATAACGCCCAGGGCGAAATTGAGGTAATCGCGCTTTTCGTCGCCCGCGACCAACTCCTTCTTGGCAAGGAACCAATCGCCCGCCGCCGCAGGGAACAGTCCCGCCAGCAGCACCGCGCAGGCGTCCGTGTCCTGCACCTTGGCGCAAAACGCTATCACGCCCGCAATGCAGAAGAAGAGCGCCGCCAGCATTTTGGCAACGGTGGCAGCTTTCTTTTTGTCTGCCTGATAAAACGCCGCCGTGCCCGTGCCTGACAAAAACGATAATACCGCAAATACATAAACAGAGGCTTCCATATCAATATTATGGCATAATATGCGCTCCAAGTCAATATATAATGTTAAATATAACTTACAGATATTAAATGGCGAATGATAAACAACGCTTTCGCACCGCCGTGTCGAATGCTGGCGCACAAAAGCGCCAAAACCGTGCGTTGAGCAGGAGAGGAAAGTCTTTTTGCACGCTGAACAAATATATATTGTAAAAATAATGCGCGCGCAGGTATAGACAGCGGCAAAGATGTATGTTATAATATAACATATGGAAAAGATATACAGAACTCAGGTTTTCGGCAAAGCAACGGGCAGGGCGAACAATTATCGCATTCCGTCCGTCATCACCACCAAGCGCGGCACCATCGTTGCCTGCGCGGACGAGCGCTTTTTTTCCGCCGCGGATTTTCCCAACAGGATAGACAAAGTCGTGCGCCGCTCGGAGGACAACGGGCGCACCTGGCAGGAACAGATCGTGGCGGTGGAAGAGGCGGGCGAGAGCAAAAATCACGGCTCGCTGGCGATAGACCCCGCGCTGTTGTATGACGAAGAGCAGGACAAGATATACTTGCTTTGGTCGCACACGCCCACCAATATCGGCATCATCAACGCCAAGCGCGGCACCGGATTCGACGCCGCCGGCAACAAGATAGTCACCGTTGGCGGCAAAAAGGGCTATGTGGACGGCGCGGGCAAAATTTACGCCGGCAAAGACCTCACCGCATATACGGCGGACGAAAAGGGCGACGTTTACGAGGGCGGAAAAAAGATAGGCAATATGTATATCAAAAACTGCCCCGTCTGCGAATACGAAACCTTTTTCCTCTTTATTTGCGAAAGCAGTGACGACGGTCTGACATGGAGCAAGCCCGTGTGCCTTAACAGCCAGGTCAAAGCGCCTTGGATGAGCTTTTTGGGCACCTGCCCTGGCATAGGCATAAAGCTCAAACACGGCAAATATGCCGGCAGGCTCGTTTTCCCCGTATATTTTAATTCGCAGGGCATGTTCATCGTGCCCGTGCTCAGTCTTTCCGCCTGCGTCATTTACAGCGACGATAACGGCAAGACCTGGCAGCGCGGCAAATCTCCCAACGACGGGCGCAAGAAGCACGGCATAAAACTTTCCAGCCGCTTTGTGGCGGACTGGAACAACATCACGGAAAGCCAGGTGATAGAGCTTCCGGACGGCACGCTGCGCATGTTCATGCGCAACCACAGCCTCAAACGCCTGGTGGCGATGGCGGAGAGCACTGACGGCGGCGTGACGTGGCATAATTATCGTCATAACGAATTTTTGCCTCAGCCTATCTGCCAGGTGAGCGTGCTCAACGCGCAATACGGCGGCAGGGAAGTGACCTTGGTGTGCAACGCCGCGGACAAACAGCGCCGCGAAAACGGCATGGTGCGCCTTTCTTACGATTACGGCGAAACGTTCGTATCGTCCATGCCCGTCAAAGAAGAAGGCGCGGACAACGGTTTTGTATACAGCTGCATGACGCAGGCGAAAAACGGGGATATTGTTTTGCTCTATGAGGGCAGCACCAAGCACGAAACCATCGAGAGCGCCGTGTTCCCCGTATCCGTTTTGGAGGACTATGGAAATGGCAAAGCTGAATAGAGGTTTGATAGTATCCTGCCAGGCGGTAAAGGGAGAACCCCTTTACGGTTTGGGCATCATGCGCCACTTCGCGCGCGCGGCGGTGTTGGGCGGCGCCGTGGGTATCAGAACGGGATACGTCAATGAGATAAACGAGATCAAACAGGAAGTAAACGTGCCCGTCATCGGCATCATCAAACAGGAGTATGAGGGCAGCGACGTTTATATCACACCCACCCTAAAAGAAGTAAAAGAGCTTCTTACCACCGATTGCGAAGTGATAGCGTTAGACTGCACCCGCCGCAGCCGCCCCAAAGAAACGCTGGAAGAATTGGTGGCATATATCCGTAAAAACGCTCCGGAAAGGGAGATAATGGCAGACTGCGATTGCATGGAGAGCGCGCGTGAAGCCGCGCGTTTGGGCTTTGACTATATCGGCACCACCATGCGCGGTTACACCGCCGCCACCAAGGGCACGGCGATCCCCGATTACGGCTTCGACGCGCAGCTTGTCAAAGAATTTCCCGATGTGAAGATAATCGCCGAAGGCGGCATTTGGGAAACCGCTCAGCTGGAAAAAGTGTGGTCCTTGGGCGTTTACGCGGTGGTGATAGGCAGCGCGATCACCCGTCCAATGGACATTACAAAGCGCTTTGCCAAGGTGATAAAATGAAGTTGATAGGCGTAGATATTGGCGGCACGGGCATTAAATCGGCGTTGATCTCCTGTTCAAGACCCGCCGACGGCTCCACATACAAGATAGCGCATCGCTCTTCCGTGCCCACGGAGGCAAAATACGGCAGAGAGCACATTGTGGAAAACATTTGCAAAGCGGTGGATAATTATCGCGCGCGCACCGATTGCGCCGTCATCGGCGTGGGTTCCGCCGGAGATATAGACGACGCCACCGGTAAGGTCACTTACGCCACTTCCGCTTTGCCCGGCTTTACCGGGCTTGATCTGCGCGGAGCGCTCAAAGCACGCTTCGGCGGCAGGGTGGTGGTGATAAACGACGCTTCCGCCGCGCTCATCGGCGAGGTGTATGTGGGCGGCAGCACGGGCAAAAGACCCATGATGCTCACTTTGGGCACGGGGCTGGGCTGCGCCATGATAGCGGACAAAGAGAAGCTCGGCTGCGGCAGCGTGCTCAATATCAGGCTGGGGCACGTTGTCTTGCATGAAGGCGGCAGAGATTGCCGCTGCGGCAAAAAGGGCTGCGCGGAGATGTATGTGTCCGCCACCGGTATCAAGATGAACGCCGGCAGGGAAAAGGTGGAAGAGATATTGTTCGATCCCGCCTGCGCCGCGGCGGTGGATAAATTCTGCGCGGACTTCAAAGCCGTGCTCGATCATGCCTGCGAAAAATACGATCCCGATGAGATACTCATCGGCGGCGGCGTGGTGGAGATGGCAGAGCAATGGTGGGACAAATTGAAAAACATGTGCGCTCCCGCCGTGGCGGACAGGCTGAAAAAGGCGGCTTTGGGCAACAGGGCGGCGCTGCTGGGCAGCGCATACGCCGCACTCAACGGCGATTACGGCATGCAGATGTCGTATGACAAATAAAAAATACATTTGGAACGCAAGTTCCACGGAGGTCAATATGAAGGAAAAATTCAAGGGAGTTCTCCCGGCGCTCCTCACGCCCTTTGACAAAAACGGCGCGGTGAACGCGGATTCTGTGGCAAAACTCATCAACTTCAACATTAAAAAAGGCGTCAACGGCTTTTACGTGGGCGGTTCCACCGGCGAAGGTCTGCTGCTTACGGTGGAAGAGCGCAAACAGCTCTTCAAAGCCGCCGCTGAGGCAAACGAGGGCAGGACCACACTGATCGCGCATGTGGGCACCATCTGCACCGACCACGCCATAGAAATGGCAAAATACGCCAAAGAGGTGGGTTTTGACGCCATCTCCGCCGTTGCGCCTTATTATTACGGATTCAGTTACGACGCCGTGAAAAATTATTATCTGGACATCGTCCGCAGCGTGGATATCCCCATGATAATATACAACTTCCCCAATGCCAACGGCTTCAACTTCACCAAGGCGATCGCGGAAGAGATGTTCGCCGCTTCCGACAGGTTCATCGGTATCAAACATACCACGTCCGATCTGTTCCTGTTGCAGCAATTCAAAACCATGGCGGCAGATCCGATCGTCTACAACGGCTGGGACGAAATGTTCATCGCCGGCTTGACCATGGGCGCGGACGGCGGCATCGGCAGCACTTATAACTTTATGGCGGAAAAGTTCATCGATATATACAACTTCTTCCAAAAAGGCGACATCCGCGCCGCGCAGGCAAAGCAGATGGAAGCCAACGCCATCATCGCGGAAATCGTCAAATACGGCACTTTCGCCGCGGAAAAAGCTCTGCTCGACGAGATGGGCATACCCATGGGCGGTTGCCGCAGACCTTTCCGTCCCATCAGCGACGAAGGCAGGAAAAAGATGAAGGAAATTGCCAAAAAGCTGTAAAAAACTCCTTCAAACATTTTGACACACACCCTCTTATGTGCTATACTAAGAGGGCACTTCGGGGGTATAGCTCAGTTGGTAGAGCGCTTGAATGGCATTCAAGAGGTCAGGGGTTCGACCCCCCTTATCTCCACCACAAAAACAAGCAGAGTGTTATGCTCGGCTTGTTTTTTTATTATTTTGTGGCGGAGATAAGGGGAGTGCAGCCCTGAGCGGGCAATGCCCGCTATCGAGTAAATGGATTGGCTATGCTGTTGAACAACTTTTCCTGTCAACGGTTATCGCCACTACTCATAGAGATTGCAAACGATGGAGATATTTTCTTTCTAACGGGCAATTTGACTTTAACATTCAGTTTCGCTATACTTATCAAGAGGTATATATGAAATGCAAAATCGTAGTAAAAATCCGAATTTAGAATTTGTTAAAACTCCTGTGATTATTGGCGGACAAAGATTTTATCAAGTAAAATGTATTCGTGAATATAAATGCAGTGTTAATAAAAGGATGATTAAATCAGGTGAATTAGGTGGTTATTTTCACGAATTGGCAATAGATGAACATGAGTCAAGTGTTTGGATTGAGAACGGTTCTACGGTGGGCGCGCCTACCTGTGAAACTGTATGTGCTCAACCACTTCAAAAAGAACGATTTTTACATTCGGAAATCATAAATTATCGCTCTACAATAAAAATGATGACTGAAACATGGCAGCTTTATTTTGGAACATCTGAGCCGTCAATGATAAATGTTGTAATGAATAAGTCAGATAATTTATTACTGTTGGTTGATGAAATTTACCTGCTTGAAGAAAGAATTGATAAGATAGGCGTTATAAATAATATGCAAATAATTTTGCTTTGGCTTATGCTAGGCTCAATTTTAGATGCCTTCTTAAAAATACATGCCACAATATTTAGGGAAACAGAAATTATTGCTAATCAATGTAAAAAGGATAAGAAAAATGCGTGGAAAGAACGTTCATCAATTTTAATAAATTGCATAGAAAAAAGAAACGATATTACAAGGGAAGAAAGTATTATATTAGAACAGATAAATAATAATCGAAACTATATACACTTCTTAAACAACGAAACTCCGTTTGATTACGAGAATTATAGATATTATGTTTATCAGATGCTTAGCATAATAACTAAACTTTTTAAAGTTCAAAAAGACTATAAAGGAATTTCTTAATGAACATAAATATGCCGCATGGAATAAGCGATATCTATTTTTATAATGAAAGCAAAAACATATATGCTGATTTGCCGTCGAATAAGGAACAAGCAAAACGGCTGTCAAAGCGGATCTATAAAGATGCCATGACAGCCTTATCACAACAAAATGATAATTTAATTTGTAAATGCAACGTTAATTAAAAGTTAAATTCTATTTTCTTTAACCAATCTCCAATAATGTTGACCAACGGAAGTAAGCTTACAAGCTTTTGATTCCATAGCGGCATAATACATATGAGGAGTTCCATCTGGAACAACTAATCCAACACTTTCTAGTTTTTGTAAATCTGAAAAAATGGCTACATTCTTCTCAATAGAATAAGGTTCAATAACTTTATGTTCTGTTTTAGTATTATTTGTTGGTTCATATGACGGGTTAAGCGGAAGTTTTGTTGTTGGTTCATCAAAGTAATCTGTAATTCTTCTGACGATATTTATATCAATAGGAGCTATAACGGTTCTTAAAGAAATGAAACGTTTTACATTTGTTTTAAAAACTGGACGTTGTTCCCACGGTCCTAGTGCTCTATCAATATAAGCATAAATACTGCCAGGTGAAATATTACCTGTAATATCCGCCGCACCCCCTTTTAACGCCTCGGTCAATAATTCTGTAAATACACCATGACCATTTATTTCAGCGGCGGCCTCATCAAAATTACTTGCTGTTAATATTGTAACACCTTCATTTATAATTGCTGTTTGTTGTCCTAATGTATTTATAGCTCCCACAGATCCAGCATGACAGCAATCAAGAATTATAACTTTATTTTGACATTTTGAGTTGTTTGCATAATTTAAAATATCTTGCATAGAGATTCCCCAGTCCATAGGGGCATAATCAGGCGTTACTATATAACCACCGCAGGCATCAATCTGACCATGTCCTGAGAAATAAAACAAAGCTATTTCATCATCACCCGCAAAGCAATCGCTTATCCATTTTTTTAAAGCCGATTTATTAATTTCATCCGTTTTTGATGTCCTAAGTTGAACAGAAAAATTAATACTCCTGTCATCATTACGAGACAGCAAAGCGGCAACATCTTCAGCATCATTAACACAACCATGCAAAGGAACGACTGAATAGTCATCAATACCTACTACAAGAGCTTTTCTATTTCCCACTTTTAACGTCCTCCCCCAACAAGAATTTTTAAGTTATCCCATGTCCATTTATAAATTTTATCAGAGGTACGCGCATTGATAGGCTTTGTTACATTCCCATCGCTGCGCCCACAGAGCAAAAAGTAGGGTTTCCTTTCTTCCTGTGTTATACTAAGTTCTGCGGCAACCCCCTTAGCCGTATTAGTATGTTTACCGCATAATACGATAATAATATCAGCATTTCGTATTTTCTGTCGAGCATAAAATTTCCAATTTGTTTGAATTTCTTGCTTGATAGATACATCCGAAATAGAAAAAGGAGAATCAGGATTCTTTGCTTGACCAACCAGACATTCTTTCAGTTCAAAATCGTTATCATAGTCAAAGCATATATAGGCTTTCTTTTTCATATTATAGTCCTTCTATAAAGTTTTTTATCGTATCCCAATCCCAATTAAATATCCTTCTATTTCCTATTTTTGCTTTTGTTTTATCTCCTGGAATATATTCCGAAGTTTTGATGCAAAGGATAGGAACATCTTCCTCATCAGCGCAATTAATCTCCCATATTTGTCCATCTGCTTTTAATGTGTTTGGCGTAATGATTGCAATTAAACCATCACAACTCTTTATTTTTATGCGACATTTAGTTTTCCAAGCATTATCCCAAGGTTTATGAACAGACATATCTGTAAAATCAAATGGGGAATTTGTATTTTTTGATTGACCTACAAGAAGGTCACGCAAATTTTCATCTTGTTCGGGAAAACTCACAAAGATTCTTTTGTTAGCCATTTTCTTACTCCTTTTTTATAGATTATAACATATAAAATAATATTTTTCAAGAGGCAAAATAAAAATAATCCATTTTTAGAAGGGTTCAATTATATAACGGCTGTCAAAGAGGATCCATAAAGACGCAATGACAGCCGTTTGCACGGAGCAAGCCAACGGCAAGGCGTTAGCCCTGGCTTGCGACTAATTGTTTGCCATACAGCGGATAATCTGAAAGCGGCAAATCAACTTGGCAATAGTATTCCGTTCTATTTATCTGATATAATACTGTGTGCGTTTTTGCGGCTTTCAGTTCCACCAGTTAAAACCTAAAACGAACCACAGTCAAGTGAAAGTAGTTTTAGGTTTTTTCTTTTCTCATTTCATCGTATTCTTTTCAAAGTGTCAAGAAAACGCTGCCAATTCCAAATAAAGAGCTCATACAAAATGGCGTTAACACTCAGAGTCTGCCGCACGAGGAAATACGGGCGGACCGCCAAGCGGTTCAGCGGCGACCGCCCGCTCCCGTGCGCTTTTGAGTTTCGCCTTATTCCGTCTGCCCATATGGCGGGTGCTTGAACGGCGAGGCGCAGCCGAGCCGCTCGTTTATTCAAACACCCGCCATAGTGCCAAATTGGATTTAAACATGTGCTTTTACTTGAAAAATCATCAATTTTCTGCTATAATATAAAAACAATGACTATTATTGCAAACATTATCAAAATTAGAAGATAAAATCATAGGAGCAAAAATATGATTGCAAAAGAGGGCTATATCGTTAGATTTCTGGATGGTTCGGATAAAAAGTTCGTTATTCCAGTCTATCAAAGACCGTATAGTTGGAAAAAGTCAAACTGCGAATTGCTGATTAAAGATTTATTAGAGGTTTATAAGCAGGGCTATAAATCCCACTTTTTCGGTAGTATCGTATATGTCGAAAATGATATTGGTGGTTGTAACGAATACGTAATCATTGACGGGCAGCAACGAATAACTACCGTTTCTCTTTTGCTATTGGCTATTCGAAATTATATTACTGATAATAAATTGAATATAGGGATAAATGCTAATAAAATCACAACAGCTTACCTAACCGACGAGTATGCCGACAGTGCAAAAAAGCTAAAATTAAAACTCGTGCAGGGTGATGACGATGCCTATGACAGATTGATTGAAAAAACTCAACCGATAATTAATAATAATGTCACTGTCAATTACAATTTCTTTTATGATGTTTTATCTTCATTTAATGGCGTTGATATTAAGGGCTTGTATGATGCTATCATGAAACTTATGATAGTCAATATAAGCCTAAACCCTCATAATGGCGATGACCCTCAGCTTATTTTTGAAAGTCTAAACTCAACTGGACTTGATTTGGAAGAAGCCGATAAAATTAGAAATTACGTTCTTATGAAAATGTCTTCGACGCAACAGGAACGCATTTACAAGAACTACTGGGAGAAACTTGAAAATCAAGTATCAAAGGACGATATAAATAAATTTATTAGGTATTATTTGGCAGTCAAGACAAGAGAACTGGCAAATGAAAATAAATTGTATTTTGCTTTCAAGAGTTATCGAGAAAAGAATATTGATTTACAGATTGAAGATATTTTAAAAGATATTTTAATCTATGCCGAGTTCTACAATAAAATTAAAAACGCTAAAATCAGCGATAGAACTGCTTATTTAAATACTATTGCCCGAATAAATAAACTTGAAGTCAATACCGTTACGCCGCTCTTATTTGACCTATTTTATGCTAAAAAACAAAGCATGCTGACAGAAGAGGAACTGTCGGTATGTGTGAGCGTAATTGAAAGCTATATAGCGCGAAGAATTGTTTGTGGGTTGCCTACCTCTGCCCTCAACAAAATATTTGTTAGTATGGGTGCTGAAATTCAACGCTATATAGATAAAAACGGCGCAACCTTTATTGATGCCTTAAAGTATTCAGTTCTATCGAAGACAGGTAAAAGTAGATTCCCTAATGACCACGATTTTGCTGAAAAGTTTGTTACGTACGAACTCTATAATGCTAGACCTAACACAAGAAAGTATTTTTTTGAAAGGTTAGAAAATTATAACAATAGAGAGCGTATGGCCGTTGAAGACCAAATTGATAACGCCGAGTTGACTATTGAACACATAATGCCTCAAACGTTAACTGAAGAATGGAAAGATTGTTTAGGCGATAATTGGGAGTTAACCCATTCAAAGTATAAGGATACTGTCGGCAATTTAACTCTGACAGCTTATAATAGTGATTATAGTAATTTGTCGTTTGCAAAGAAAAAATCACTTCAAGACAAAGGCTTTTTGCATAGCAAGCTCTCTTTAAATAGCTATATTAAAACCTGTGAAGTATGGACTGAAAAGCAAATAACTGCAAGGGCTCAAAAATTATATGAGTGGGCAGAAAAAATTTGGCAAACTCCTCTTACTGACTTTGAACCTGATGTTATTGAAGATTGGGTTACGTTAGACGATGAAATAGATTTCACCAATAAAACTATTCTAAAAATAAATTTGTTGGGTGATGAAATAGCGTGTGATAATATTACGGATGCATACAAGAAAATCAATGCAACGCTGTATATGTTAGACCCTGTGCTATTCGCAAATTTAGACAATGCATATCATAATGAATTAAGCACGAAACTGCGTTCTCCTTACCAATTAAGCGATACGATGTCAATGTTTATCGAGACTAATTTAAGTTCGCAACATAAAATCAATATTATTCGAGAACTGTTAGACGGTTTTGGATTTGATTACCAAGACGTGAAATTTCTGGTTAGGCCTAAACGAAAGGAGACTGGCGTATTGGATTTGGCTGACGAAACAACCTATTCAAATGTTACTGCCGGTGAACTCGCCTATCAAATGTTTAAATATCTGTTGACTAATGGCAAATTGTCGCAAGCTAATATAAACTTGTTGATGACGAAAGATTACACAAGGGAAACATTCAAAAAAGTAGTATATCCTGTACTTGCCCTATCGCGTGAAGCGAATAGAGGAGATAGTAAAACTTTTAGATATTATAAAGCGCCCGTCAATGTAAATGGCGTTGATATCTATATTTCCAGTCAATGGTTTGAAGAAAGTCGTAATGATTTAATTAGATACTTTCAAGGTAAAGCTTAATTATGTTGATAGATAAGGAAGATTTTTCGAATTGGATTGTAGCGTATATTCACAAAAGTGGTGTTGTTGTTCCGATAGAATTCCATAAAAACACTTTATGCAAAGATCGTAGCATTAGATAAGAATTAGAATGGTAGCACATTTCAAGCGTTTGAAAAGGCTTTAAGACTGAAGACAAATCAGAGTTTCAATCCAAACTAATAGTTATTCGTTTTACATTGCTATTTCTCCACCACAAAAACAAGCAGAGTGTTATGCTCGGCTTGTTTTTGTGTGTCAACGAAAACCCCGCGATAGTCGTGGGAGTTCAAAGAGGCTCAGCCGATGAAGTAGACAAAAAATCTCCGATTGGGTTAAGATATTAAACGGTCTGGCAACCATGAAATAACCCCAATCGGAGGAAAAGATGAAAGAACAAGCTAACATCACAAATTGTTTAGCACATATAAATTTGCATATTTTACATCTCCCCGGCTTTTGCCGGGGAGATGCGTTTTGGTCATGCCGTGACCGGTTCTTCCGGGGATTCGTTGGCTTCTTTGGCGAGCTGGCGGGAGAAGGCTTCTCTTGCCAAAACGCGCAGCCAGCGCTTTTTGCCTTCCGCTTTGGCGGCGGCTATCCAATCTTTGCAGAATTGCTTTTTGCGCGCGTTGAGCGCCTTGCTGTCTGCACGCAATTTATCGAACGCCGCTTTTGTGACGGCGCGTTTTGCCGCTTGGCGTTTTTTCTTGATGGCGTTTGCTGCGCGGCGCGCGTCTCCGCGGCTGCCGCCGCGCGCGGCGATATTGTCTTCCGCCAATAACAATTCGTGTTTGAAGGCGGCTTGCAATTTTCGTTCTTCAAGTTGTTTTTGCTGCAAAGCGGCTTTCTCTTCCGCGGCTTTTGCCGCAGCCGCCGCGTCCGCTTTTTCTTTATCCGCCAAATATGCCTCGTAAGCCGCGTCTTGCTCTTCTATGGGAGCGTCTGTGAGCGCAAGGTCGGTGATGACCTTTTTGCGTTGCAGCGAGGCGCGGATGGACACCATGGTTTTGCGGTCCAGTCTGACGAACAGATAAGGCAGCGCCGCAAGCAGGCTGGCGCCGATGGCGATGAGTATGATCACGGAGATGATGGGTTCGCGCACGTCGTCGTTATAGAGGATCGAATAATCCGTCACGCCCGTATCGGGATCCGCCACCAGTCCGAAGTGTTCGTAGACAAACGTGAACAAGACGGTGGAGAGAATGGTGCCTATCGTGGTGACCATGGCTTGGAAATTTTGCGCAAAGCCTTCTATGCGCACGCCGGTTTTGTCCTGCTGTGCGTCAAGGCAGTCGGACATGACGGTGGATTGAATGATATATTGAGGTCCGTCCGTAAAGTTGAAGATGAACAGCGAGATGACAAAAAACACAAAGCCGCTTTTGAAGGAAAAGAACATTATGGCGGCGGCGATGCAGTTTGCCAGGCAGAAGGTAAGACCCGATTTGCGCGTGCCCAACTTATAAATGAGCAGGGGCGCCAAGATCATGCCCGGCGTGAAGCCTATCGATACGATGGTTTCCGCTATGCCTTGGAAGCTGCTGTTGCGCAGCTGGTAAGTGCAGACCCAGGGCAGCAGGGCGACCAGCGAGGTTTTGAAGCTGTCGAAGAACCTGGTGACGGTGATCGCCCAAAACTCCCGGTTTTTGGAGAGGATCTTCATACCGTCGAGGAATTTGATCTTGTTGACGTGCATTTTGGGGATCACGGCGCGCTCCTGGGTATAGTATAGCGCGATAAAGCTCATAAAGAAGGAAGCCAGGGCGAATATCGGCATCAGAATGCGGTAATTCCAGATGTTGGTCATGGCGTCTTTGCCGAAGATCAAGCCGCCCAAAGTGGGGAGCAAAAATTGTATGATGCTGGGACCGAGATTGCCCAGGACCTCGGAAAAGCCCAAGATCTTGGAGCGTTCCGCGGAGTTGGAGCTGATGACCTGCGTAAGTCCCACCTGCGCGTTGCCGGTGAGGGGCTGGGCAATGCTCAGCAGATTGTAAAACACGCCGATCAGCACGATTTTCAAGATGCGCAAACTTTCCGGCGACATGCCGTTTTCCAGCATTTTTGCCGTGTTGAACGGGACCGTTGTTTGCTCGCACGGTATCAGCCAAGTCAGACCGATGATGGCTATCACCGTGGGGATACCCGCCCAAATTATGTAAGGTCTGAACTTGCCTATCGGCGTGTTGGTGTTATCCACCAGCATGCTTATGAACGGCGTTTTGATAACGCCTATGACGTTGGTGATGATGAACAGATACATCAGGTCGCGCGGGCTGAGTCCGTAGACCGTGCCGGTGAGCAGGCAGGTGGCGGTCATCTGAATATATTTGGTCATCAGATTGCCGTAACCTTTAAGACCCATGGTGCCCACGCTGAAAGCGGCGATTTCCTTGTAAGCCACTTCCTGACCTTTCGGCGGTTTTTGCCAATAGCGGCGCACTACGAGTAAAGCGTTTTGTAATTTCTCTTTCATAAAATTCCACCCCGTGCCGCGGTTTTGCGGCACAACATTTGCTAATATTATAACATCTGTGTAAATAAATGACAATATATAGCGCGCGGCGCGACGCGTTTTTATAAAAAATGAAGGCGGGGGTGAAAAAGCGGTATTGACATCGCCGACGTTTGGGCGTAAAATTTAATCAAGGCAAAAAGGATAAGGAGCGGAAAATGGAATACTTTTTGGACGAAGTCACCTCGCGGGAAAGAGTGCTTGAAAACATGGACGCCATGAACGCATTCGGCAACAGGCTCACGGGCACAAAAGGGCATAACGCGTTTTGTCTGTGGCTGCAAGAGCAGCTGCGCGCTATGGGACTGGAAGTGAAGAGCAAGACATACGACTTTGAAAAATGGGAGGCAAAGCGCTGCGCTTTGGACATAGAAGGAGAAAGCATACCCGTGTCCTCTCCCTTCCATTACAGCGGACTTACCGGGGAAGAGGGCGTCACGGCGCAGCTCAGACTGACTGGCAATTCGCCTCTCTCGTTTGCGGCGGCGCGCGGCAAGATAGCGGTGGTGCGCATAAAAAATCTCGAACACATCAGCAGCCGCATTGCGTTCAATAAGCGCGCTTCACTTCCGCAGGGTTTGGAAGTGGAGAAGAGTTACCGCGGTCCGGTGAGCACGGCGTTCGTGAAAACGCTGCTAACCTTTCCCTCGCTCAAAACGTCCGGGGTCAAGGGCGTGATATGCGTGTGGGAAGGCATGTCGGACAAGATGGCGGAGGGGCAATGCCTCAATTTTATTTTGGACTATTTGGGTGTGCCCGTGCTGTGGGTGAATGAAACGCAGGGCAAAAAAGTCATTGCCGCGGCAAAGGCGAAAAAGCGCGCCACCCTCACGCTCACGGGCAGTTTGGAGCCGGCGCAGACCTGTTCTTTTTACGCGGTGATAGAGGGCACGGACAAGAGCGGCAAAGAAGCCGTGATCGTCAACACGCACACGGACGGCTGCAATTTTTGCGAGGAAAACGGCGGCGTGGGCATGTTGGAGTTGGCGCGGTATTTCAAGGCGCACCCGTGCAGGCGCACGCTTATTTTTACCTTTGTCACCGGGCATTTCCGGCTGCCCGTTTTCCGCGTGGGGCTGCTG
Organism: uncultured Christensenellaceae bacterium; assembly: GCA_944380295.1. Classification (GTDB taxonomy): domain Bacteria; phylum Bacillota; class Clostridia; order Christensenellales; family UBA3700; genus Alloclostridium. The sequence goes on along the minus strand of CALWHE010000002.1, from coordinate 174,023 downwards.
CCGTCCAACCAAGCCACGGGCAGGTGGCTCAAAGACAACAAGGCGCTGTGGAACGGAGAAAAGTATAAGGCGGTGGCGGGCTGTGCGGTGGAGCATTTGGGCTGCACGGAGTGGAAAGATAAAAACGGCGTTTATATGCAGACGAACGCCGTGGATACGGAGCTTGTCTATACCGGCAATAAAAATCTGGACAAATTGTATTATGAGGCGGCGGCGGAGCGCACGCTTTTGCGCACCATGACTTTGCGCGGGCACAACACCATGCACTTCGGAGAAGGGCAGCCGCTTTCCAAAAAGGGCATACCGGAGATAGCGCTGGTCACCGCGCCCGATTATCTGTGCTCTGTGGATCCTACGGGCAACGCGCACATGGACAAATTCGATCTTGAGCTGATGTATCAGCAGCTGCACACCTTTGCGCGGTGCATAATGCTTTTGGACGCAAAGAGTAAAAAGCAGATAGGCAAATCGCAGCCTTATTCTTTGGGCTTGGGCAAATTAAAATAGGATGGAGAAATGGAAGAACAAGAAAAACTCAAACGGGCGCAGGACATCATCCGCAAATTGGCAAACGGCATAGATCCGATCGGCAGCAGCGGCATAGAAGAAGACAGCGTGCTCAACAACGTGCGCATAAGCAGGTGCTTGTTTTATGTGAGCGACGTGCTCGAACAGCTCATTGCCAAGGGCGGTTTGAGCAAATTGTCGCAAAAAAGCAAGGGCAAGACGTTTGTCTACGACGCGGAAAAGGCGAGCGCCGTCAGTATAGAACCGCGCCCGGTGGCGCTGTCCGTAATTTTGCGCAACATCAGGCAGGCGTTCACGGACTGCAAAGCCCCCACTTTCAAGCAGATGGCGGAATTGCTCAAAGCCAAGGTCATGGACAATCCGGACGGCGGCACGCGTTATGTGGCTGCGCCGCGGGCTACGGAACTCGGCGTTTGGACGGAATTGGGCACAACGGCGGCGGGACAGGATTATTGGCGCACGCTGTATGACGACGCCAGGCAGCGGCTGGTGATAGCTTCACTGGCGGAATTGTGAAAAATTGAGTAAAAATTTTTTTAATATGACAGACAATTGCAAAATAAAGCGGTTATCATGTAGAAAAACAAGTCAAGGAAATCGGATATGTTCGGAGATGATGATTTTAATATATGGGAGAGCATCTTTGGCGCAAAAGATATGAATTTTGACGGCGGCGTGGATATTACGGACGCCATGATACGCGACGATATGGACGCCGTAACGGAGAGCAGCGTGCCCGGTTATTCCTCTTATCATGAGAGGAAGAGGCGGGAATATTACGACGCGCTCGATGAGGACGAAGAAGACGAAGAGTATGACGACGAATACGAAGACGATGACGAATACGAAGACGATGACGAATACGAAGACGATGACGAATACGAAGACGATGACGAATACGAAGACGATGACGAATACGAAGATGACGACGAATACGAAGACGAAGAATATTGCGACGAAGAAGAATGCGAAGATTATGCCGACAAAAAATACAGCACCCGTATACCCGCGGACTTTATTATCCGCGACAGAAAAGCCGAAAAACGCGTTGGCATAGACGATATGAAATTCTATGCTTATTGGAATAATGAGGATGAATTGAAGGTGGTCGGACAATACATCGCTTCCGGCGCGATCAAGACTTTCAGGATGGAAGCACGTATATACGACTTGGACGGAGATCTTTTGCATGTAGAAGAATTCAGTAAGCAGGTGCGTGGGAACTGCTTTTGTTTGTTGGAAGTTAGGGATGGGATCTTTTTCAACGGTTATCCGTTTTCTGTTTCTCTGCCCATCCAAAAGAGCGTGTTTGCGAAAAGGCGGATAAAATTTGTTTTGCGTAAGGACAAATACTGGACAGAGGAGAGATCGAATACTGCCACCATAGATTTGGAAAAGCTGCTGCAAACGCCCTGCAAGGAACAGCCGCGTTATGTCGCGCACATGCAGAAGGGGGAAAAACTTCCCGGAGGAATGTTGACGTATTATACGGAGAAGGGCAGCGGGATAGATTCCCTTAAATTCGTATTTTACAAATACGACGACAGTTCAAGCGAGTATTGGGCAAACCTTATGGGTTATTCGTGCACCATATCCGGCAAATTGAAAAAAGAAATGTTCTCACACGTGATGGGGTTCAACGAAAAAAACGAATTGATTTTCTATGAGGTGCACGGCTTTGACGAAGGCGAACATGACGAGGACGCTTCTTCTCATCTTGAGAGCCTGCCGCCTGCGGAAAAATTGGCGCGCATAATAATATATACGGGATGGCAATTTGGCGACAGCGACTAGATCCGCAGAAGGTAGTGCGACATGAGTGACCGGAGCGCGACGCTTTTGAGCGCCGCGCTTTTCACAGCATGCCCCAAATGCTCATCGCCGCGGAGGCGGTGAGCGGGATCACGATGATGCTGACAAGCGTTGCGGTCACAAAGGTGGTGGCGGCAAGCGCCGTATCGCCCTTGAAGCGCGTGCTCATCGCCACCACGGAGGCGGCGGGGGACATTGCCATGGAGATCACGGGCGCGAGGAAGGCGTAATCGCGTTCCACGGCGGCGGGGTCTATCGCCTTGACTATGGCAAAGAACATCAGCGCCGCGCACAGCGTGATCGCGGGCGCGAGCAGCAGCCTCAGCGCGCCGGCAAAGTATGCCGGGGGTTTGGCAAAGATATCGCGCGCGCTCATATCGGCAATGCGGATGCCCACTATCAGCATGGATATCGGCGTGGTGGTGTATGCCAGGTATTTGGGGAAGACCTGCAATTCCGCCACTTCTTCAAACATGAAAAAGTTGATCTCGGGCACGAAAAAGAGGAGCAGCGCGATGACGCTTGCCACTATCGTGGGGTTGAGAATGACTTTTTTGAAGGATATTTCTTTTCTGTCGCCCGTGATGAAGTATACGCCCAGCGTCCAGCTGAACACGCAGAACACGATGTTGAACACCATCACGTAAACGGAGGCGAGCGGATCGTGGTCGGAGAACATTTCTATGAAGGGCACGCCGATAAAGCCGCAGTTGGAAAAGAGGGTGATAAAGGAATAAATGCCCGCCGCGGTCTTGTTTCGATACTTGATGAAGATAAGTTTGCAAATGCCGAAAAGCAGCAAAAACGCCACGGTGGAAACCGCCATGACAATGGCAAAATCGCACAGCAGGCTCACTTTGGACATGGAGCTTATCACCGCCCATTGCTCTTGGTCGAACACGCAGAGGGAGTTGATGATCAGCATCGGCTGGCAGACGTAGAGCAGGATGGCGCTCAGCGATTCGGTGGAATCGGCGGAGAGCATTTTTATTTTGCGCAGAATAAAGCCGGGCACAATAAAAGCGGAAAGCACCAGCATTATTATCAAAGTTTTCAAGTATAATTCGCCCATGCCGCAATTATAGCAAATGCGCGCGCGCAAGTAAACCGGAAAAACGCGGTTGAAAAAATTTTTTTCCGTATGATAAAATAAAAGGCGGACAAAACGCAAAAAAGAGAGGTAAAAGGGCAAAAAGATGGGAGAGCAAATAAAAAACACGGAAAAATTCAGCGGTAAAGCGGAAGTTTACGGTAAATTCCGTCCCGGTTATCCTGATGCGCTCTATGAATATTTATGCAAAAATTATCTGCCGCACGGCGGCGTGGCGGCGGACGTGGGCGCGGGCACGGGCAAGTTTGCCGCGGGGCTGATAAAAAGGGGTATCAAGACCTTTTGCGTGGAGCCGAACGAGGATATGGCGCGCGTGCTGATCGATGAGTTGGGCGGCTTTGCCGAGTTCGAGCATATTTCGTCGCCGGCGGAAAACATCGCCTTGCCCGAGAAGAGCGTGGATCTCGTCACGGCGGCACAGGCGTTCCATTGGTTTGACGGCAAGGCGTTTTACGCCTCGTGCAAGCGCGTTTTAAAGCCTGGCGGAGCGGTGGCGCTCATCTGGAACATGCGTGAGCGCGACGCGGCGGAACAGGCGCTTTATGCGCTCGACCTTGAATATTGCGCGCATAATTTCAAAGGGCGTTCGGGCGGCGTTTTCAACGGTGACGATTCGGCGCTGCGTGAGTTTTTCCCGCGCGGCTTTGCGCGGACGGAGTTTGAAAACGGCGTGTTTTCTTATTCGCAAGAACAGTTTATCGGGCGCAGGCTCTCTTCTTCATATGCGCTCAGGCGCGGCGAGGCGGGATACGAAGAATACGTGGCGGCGCTCAAAGCGCACTTTGAAAAATACGCCGTGTCCGGCAAATATACGGAACGCTTGAACACCACGGTCTATGCGGGGGAGATATGATACACGAAATGAGGCTGAACGCGCAGCCGTTCAAAAAGATAAAAGACGGGGAAAAGACGATAGAGCTGCGCCTTTACGATGAAAAAAGGCGCGGTATATCCGTGGGCGACATTATCGTTTTCACAAGCCGGGAGAGCGGAGAAAAGCTGCAAAAGCGCGTGAAGGCTCTGCACGTCTTTGCAAACTTCAAGCAGCTTTACGCTTCTTTGGATCTGCGCAAATGCGGCTATGCGCCGGACGAGCTTGCCGGGGCAAAGGCGGAAGACATGGAGCAATATTATTCCGCGCGGGAGCAGGAGCGCTGCGGCGTGGCGGGAATAGAGCTGGAAGACATAAAAATATAGGCGGGTCTTCTTCAATTTTCCTTTGAAAGTGAAATTCCCTCTTGAAAAAAGTTTGCAACGGGTATATTATTAAAGCAGATAAAAGCGGAGGGAAGTTATGATAAAGTCAAGATCCACGCGCTTGGGCGGCAGGATATGGGGCAGCGTGCTGTTGTGCGGGCTTATCGGTCAGATAGCCTGGATAATAGAAAACATGTATTTTGCCACCTTTGCCCAAGACCTTTTTGAAGACGTGAGCAAATTCGGCAGCAATTATTATATCGCCACCACGCTGATGGTGATCTTGTCCGCGCTCACCGCCACGCTGACCACCATTTTTGCCGGTGCGTTCAGCGATAAGATAGGGCGCAGAAAAGCGCTCATCTCTGCCGGTTACATAGTGTGGGGCTTCACCATCATGCTGTTTGCCGTCATCCCGATGGACTTCGATTCGGGGAAAAGCGGCATGGTGATGGCGCTTTTGGTCATTTTCGACTGCGTGATGACGTTTGCCGGCTCCACCGCCAATGACGCGGCGTTCAACGCCTGGGTGACCGACGTCACGGACGGCACCAATCGCGGCAAGGTCAACACGGTGCTCTCCGTCATGCCCGTGCTGGCAACGGTCATCGCCATCGTCATCGCCATGTTCACTTACGACAAGGGCAATTACACGTTGTTTTTCATCATCTTGGGCGTGATACCCATCGTATGCGGCATAATTTCCGTGTTTTTGGTCAAAGACGCGCCGCACCTCACCCGTTCGGACATGAAAAAGTTTTCCGACGTGTTTTACGGTTTCCGTCCGAGCGTGGCAAAAAACAACAAGTATATGTATGTCTGTCTTGCCGCGCTCTGCCTGGTGGGCATTGCGCAGCAGACGTTCATGTCCTATCTCATCAACTTTATCACGGTCACTTTGGGCATAACCGATTATATGCTGCCGCTGGGCGTGGTGATCGTGCTTTCCGCGCTGATCACGGGTGTTATCGGCGTGCTTTACGACAAGATAGGCAGGAAGTTTTTCTATCTGCCGCTCATCTGCGTGGTGGTGCTGGGCACGCTTTTGATCTATCTTGTCAAATTCATGGGTGAAAGCGCATATCTGCCCATGCTCTATGTGGGCGGCACCGTCATGCTGGGGTCCATGCTCTGCCTGAGCGGCGGTTTGATGTCCGCTTTCCAGGACTATATCCCTAAGGGGTGCGAAGGGCGCTTCCAGGGCGTGAGAATGTGTTTCACCGTGCTGGTGCCCATGGTGATAGGTCCCGTCATCGCGCTGGTGATAGGTATCAACTCCTTTGACGCGCACGACGAGGGCATTGCCGCGCCGCCGTTTGAAATATTCCTCGCCGCCGCCGTGGTGGCTGCGCTGGCGATAATCCCCGTCGTGTTTGTGACAAAAGACGCTGACAGGCTGCGCCGGGCGGTGCTGCAAGCCGCCCGCGAGGAAGCCGAGGCGGAAGAGGGCGGCAATGCCGCGCAGGACGCCGCGGCGGAGAGCGCGGAGAAAGACGAGGCAAACAAGAACGAATAATTTGCAAAAATTTACATAAATATGCGGCGGCGCCTTTTCAGGCGCCGCTTTGCCGGAGCGCCGGGTCGCCCGGGTGTGCGCGCGGGCGTTTATTTTGCGTATTGACTGCGGGCGCGTTTTTATGTATAATATCAGTAAGCAGGAGGAAATGTTATGAAAAAAGCGGCGCTTGCGCTCATAATAACGATAATTCTTGCCGTTGTCTGCGTCACGGCGCTCGCCGCGTGCGTGAACATTCAGGAAGAAGGCGACGGCATATACAGCAACCAGGGCGTAAAATACAAGGTAGACGGTCAGTTTGCCACCGTGATAGGCGCGGTGGAAGGGGCGACTTATTGCAAGATCCTGCCCCGTTTGCAAGACGACGCGCTGGGCATCAACGCGGAAGTCACCATCATTGCGGAAAACGCCTTTGCCGGAGCCAAGATAGACCAGGTAGAGTTTGACGCCGGCTTTGAGCGGCTGACCATTTATCCCAACGCTTTTGCCGGCAGCACCGTCAGTAATTTGGAAGATTTTCCTTATACCAACGTGACGCTGACGGACAACGCCTTGGCGGGCATGCACGATTTGCGCGAGCTGAGCGTGCGCGGGGACAGCCGTGAGCGCGGCTGTTACTATGTGGACGAAGAGCGCGATTACGGATTATACGGCGTGGGAGAAAACGGAGAAGTCACGCTTTATCTGGTGCCGGCGGCGCGCAGCGCGGGCGAAGATTACACCATTACGGCGGACATCGTTGCGCCGGGCGCTTTTTCCGGCAACAAGAGCATTAAAAACGTGTATGTGGGGGCAAACGTCAAGCGCATATGCGCGGGCGCTTTTGCGGGCGTGAAGATCTCCGCCGTGACGATAAATCAGGGCAGGACGGCGGAGATCTTTGTGGAAGACAACGCCTTTGAAGTGGACAAGGACATGCGTTTTTACGTGCCCGCCAAAGACGAGGCGGAACTCGATCAGTGGATAAAGCTCAATGACGGGGAACAGTTTGAAACGCTCTCCGGGCTGATCCACCCCGCGGGCTGCACCAATAGCGGAGCGCACATCCACGGCTTGTCGGGAGAAGACGCTCCCGCAACTTCCCTGCAAGGTTTGCCTTATGCCGTGACTGACGCTTCCCATTACAAGGTGGAGATAGCGGGCGTGACATACACGCTGCAATATCTTTTCACCACCTTTTCCGCGCAGTGAGCGGGATCCCGCGCAAATAAAGCAGCATAAAAAGGGGACGGCGCGCGCCGTCCCCTTTGGCTTTGTCCCGGTTTGTCTTTTGCGTTTTATTCCAATTCGAACGCGCCGGTATAGAGCTGATAGTAAACTCCCTTTTTCTCTATCAGCTGTTCGTGCGTGCCGCGCTCTATGATGCTGCCGTGGTCGAGCACCATGATCACGTCGGAGTTGCGCACGGTGGAGAGGCGGTGCGCTATCACAAACACCGTTCTGCCTTCCATCAGCTTATCCATGCCGTCCTGCACCAGTTTTTCCGTGTGAGTATCGATGGAGGAAGTGGCTTCGTCCAGTATCATCACCGGTGCGTCCGCCACCGCCGCGCGGGCGATGGAGAGCAGCTGGCGCTGACCCTGCGAAAGGTTGGCGCCGTCCGATTCCAGCATGGTGTTGAAGCCGTCGGGCAGGCGGGTAATAAAGTCGTAAGCGTTGGCTATCTTTGCCGCCTTTATGCAGTCTTCGTCCGTGGCGTCCAGTTTGCCGTAACGGATATTCTCCATGATGGTGCCGGTGAAGAGGTTGGTGTCTTGCAGCACCATGCCCAAAGACCTGCGCAGATCTGGCTTTTTGATCTTATTGATGTTGATGCCGTCGTAACGTATCTTGCCGTCGTCAATGTCGTAAAAACGATTGATGAGGTTGGTTATCGTGGTCTTGCCCGCGCCCGTTGCGCCCACAAACGCCACTTTTTGTCCCGGCTTGGCATAAAGGGATATGTCTTTGAGCACCAGTTTTTCCGGCGAATAGCCAAAGTCCATGTGCTCTATATAAATGTCGCCTTCCAGCTTTTGGAAAGTGGTGGTATTTGTGGCTTTGTGATAGTGTTTCCACGCCCACAGACCGGTGCGCGTTTCGCTCTCGGTGAGGTTGCCGTCCTCGTCGTATTTCGCGCTCACCAGCATGACGTAACCGTTGTCTTTTTCCGGTTCTTCGTCTATCAGCGTGAAGATACGCTGCGCGCCCGCAATGCCCATGGCGATGGAGTTTACCTGCTGCGACACCATGCCCACCTGGCGGGAGAACATCATGCTCAGCTGCAAAAACATCACCACTATCGCCACGTCGAACACGCCCGTGCCGCGCAGGCTGACGTTGGTTACGTCCGTGAGAATGAACGCCGCGCCCACGATGGCGATGATGACGTAAGTCATATTGCCCACGTTGGCAAGAATGGGCATGAGGATATTGCTGTATTTATTCGCCTTTTCCGCGGAGTGGAACAGCTCGCCGTTCACTTGGTCAAAGGCTTTTTCCGATTCGCGCTCGTGCACGAACACCTTGATCACTTTTTGTCCTTGCAGGGATTCTTCTATATAGCCGTTCACTTTGCCCAGCGAATCCTGCTGACGGATAAAGTATTTGACCGATTTGCCCGCAATGTGGCGGGAGAGCAGCACCATCACCACCGCGCACAGGGCGATGACGATGGAGAGCCACAGGCTGTAAAGCAGCATGATGACGATCGCCGCCAGCAGCATCATGCCGGAGAGCACCAGTTGAGGCAGGCTCTGCGAAAGCATTTGGCGCAGTGCGTCCACGTCGTTGGTGTAAACGCTCATGATGTCGCCCGTCTTATTGGTGTCGAAAAAGCGAATGGGCAGCGTCTGCATCTTGTTGAACATCGCCTTACGCGTATCGGCAAGGAAAGACTGGGTGACTATCGCCATCAGTCTGGTATACATAAAGGCGCCGAACACGGATACGGCAAAAATTATGCCGATTATCGTGATAAAGCCGAACAGCTGCGAAAAGTCCGCTTCTCCGCCGGCGCGCACGGTGTTGATTATGCTCTCCACCTGACTGACCACGGTGTTGGTCATGAGGATATTGCCCGCGGAACCCGCCACGCTGAGCAAGATACCCAAAAAGACAAAGATCATGTGCACCTTGTAATTTTTGAAGAGCACTTTGAACATTCTTCCCAGGGCGGAAGATTTGCTGTGAGTCGTCTTATTCATGCTTCTTCCTCCTTGCTGCCGTGCGTTTGCGCTTCGTATATCTCGCGGTAGAGCGCGCTGTTTTTCATCAATTCGTCATGCGTGCCCTTGGCGACTATCTTACCGCCTTCCAGCACGATTATCATGTCCGCGTCCTGCACGGAAGATATGCGCTGGGCGATAAAGATCTTGGTCGTGCCCGGTATGTTTTCTTTGAGCGCCTTGCGGATGAGCGCGTCCGTCTTGGTGTCCACCGCGGAAGTGGAGTCGTCAAAGATGATTATCTTGGGCTTTTTCAGCAGGGCGCGCGCTATGCACAGCCTCTGCCTTTGTCCGCCGGACACGTTGGTGCCGCCTTGCTCTATGTATGTGTCGTATTTTTTGGGGAAGGTCTGGATAAAAGAGTCCGCCTGCGCGTTTTTGCACGCCTCTTCTATCTCTTCGTCCGTGGCGTTGAGGTCGCCCCAGCGCATGTTTTCCTTGATGGTGCCGGAGAAGAGCGTGTTCTTTTGCAGCACCATGGCAACGCTGTTGCGCAAGGTGTCCAGATCGTATTCCTTCACGTTCCTGCCGCCCACGTAAACGCCGCCCAAAGTGGCGTCGTAAAGACGGGGTATGAGCTGCACCAGCGTGGATTTTGAAGAGCCCGTGCCGCCCAAAATGCCCACCGTGGCGCCGGAGGGGATATCGAGGTCGATGTCAAAGAGGCTGAGCTTTTCCTTGTCGCCCACATAGCTGAAAGACACCTTGTCAAAGCGGATGGAGCCGTCTTTCACCTCGGTCGCGGGTGATTCGGGGTCGTGCAGAGTGCTTTCTTCGTTGAGCACTTCCGTGATACGCTGTGCACTGGTGACCGCCATGGACACCATCACCGCGATCATGGCTATCATCATCAGGCTTTGCAACATCATAAAGGCATAAGAGATGAGCGAGGAGATGTCGCCCACTTGCAGCGCGCCGAAAGTGGTCTGCACATTGCCGTTATCGCTGTTCACCACCAAAAGCGAACCCAGTATGGCGACAAACAACATGCAGGCGTAAATGGAAAACTGCATGACGGGGGAGTTGAGCGCCAATATCTTTTCCGCGCGGGTGAAGTCGCCCTTGATGTTGTCGGCTTTTTTGCCGAACTTTTCCTTTTCGTAGTCCTCGCGCACATAGGCTTTGACCACGCGGGCGGCGCGCACGTTTTCCTGCACGTCTTCGTTGAGCGCGTCGTATTTTTTGAACACCTTGGTAAAGATGGGCTTGACCTTGAATGCGATCAAAAACAGCGCCACGCCCACCAGCGGAGCGATCACCATATATATCAGAGCCATATATACGTTGACGAAAAAGGTCATCACGATGCAGCACACCAGCATGAGCGGCGTGCGCACGGCGATGCGGATTATCATCATATATGCCATCTGCACGTTGGTCACGTCCGTGGTCATGCGCGTGATGAGGGAAGAGGTGGAAAACTTGTCGATGTTTTCAAACGAATACTGCTGTATGCGGTAATACATGTCGTGGCGCAGGTTTTTGGCAAACCCCGTAGACGCCGTGGCGCAGAATTTACCCGACAGCATGCCCGTGAGCAATGACGCCATCGCCATCACCACCAGAATGACGCCGTAGATCACTATCTTGGTGATGTCCATGCTGCCGCCGTTTTCCTGCATATAAGTGATAAGATCCGCCGTTACAAAGGGGATAAGCACTTCAAGCAGCACTTCCAGCGAAACCATGGTGGGCGTCAAGATACTCGCGGTTTTGTATTCGCGGATACTTTTTGCCAATGTCTTTATCATTTTGCCTCCGAAGGCGGCGCAGCCGCCCGAAAATTTGTTACAACTTCATGGTGCGCGCGTTGGCGCATATCTTGTCCAGCGTGGCAAAAAACGCGTCAAGCTCGCTTTTGCTCAAACCGTTTTGCAGCTGCCTCTCCAACGTTTTGGCTATGGAGAGATATTTTTCGTGCATTTCGATCGCTTTTTCCGTGAGCACGATGCGCTTTAATCTGGCGTCGTGATCCACGGACGTGCGCGTTATCAGTCCGTTTTTCTCCATGCCGTTCAAAAGGATAGACGCCGTGGAGCGCTTTATCTCGAATTCCGTTTCTATGTCTTTTTGATAGACGGGCTGTTTGGCTTCGAACACGAACGCCGTCACCCACGCTTGCAGGCGCGTGGCTTGCGACGCCGTTTCGTCCGCCGCTTTTATCTTATTTATGCGGTTGCGAATGGTATTGTTCAAAACTCTTATTTCGTAACCTATTTCCCGCTCGCTCATCGCCTCTCCTCAACTGTTAGTGTGCTAACATTATAGCAACGGCAAATTTTTATGTCAACAAAAAACGCACGGTTTTTGCAAACAAAACGATAAGTTTTACTATGTAAAAACCTTGTAAAAACGCTCGCGCTCCCGGCTTTGCCGCCGTTGTGCCGGAGCACGGGCGGACGGGTGCGGAGGCGGTTGTAAGCATAAGCGGCAAAGAGGTGGCAAGAGCGGCGGGAAAAGACGAGCGCAAAGGGAAAACGAGCGCGGCGGAGGTATGCATTGCGGCAAAAGATATATTCAATGATGGTATGGTAAGCACTTCGGAAGCTGCTTTGCTTTGATAAATATGGTATTTATTATATTGTGCGGCGGATAATATTTACCGAGGGGAATACAAGGAGCATGCCAAACCGATAAGCGAGCCCTATAAGCAACGGTTTTTGCGTTTATCGCAAGCTTAATGTAAATTACCGTTACATATCGGGCAATCTCGTTTAGGCAAAGTATAGTGAAAGTTAATGTAGGCGGCGCGAAAAATATATATTTTTCTCTGATTATGCGGTTTGCGCGGGCGGCGGCGAACTTTGCGCAAAATACTTGTTTTTTCAACTAATTCCGCCCATGTGTCTATATACGGATAAAAAAATAAAAATTTCGGTAAAATGCAAATTATTTTACATTTGCCGCTTGATTTTTATGGTATTTATGCTATAATTATCTTAAGGAGCCGGAGCGATCCGGAAGATGCGACGCCCTTGTGAAAACGGGGGCAAATAAAGCAATTAGGGTGATGAAATGAAAGTTTTGATTTGCAAAGGCGGCTCGGACGCCTGTGAAAACGTGTGTTCCGTTATGAAAGACATCGGAGAATGCTATGTGTGCGAAGACGGCGAAGACGCTCTCTTCAGAGCCTCTTCAAACGTTTACGATCTGGTCGTCACGGACATCAAGATCTCCAAAATGAACTGCATAGAATTTATCACGCAGCTGAGGAAGCGCAGCAATGTGCCGCTGGTCATTTTCAGCGATATGGATAATTCCGAATTGGCTGCCGATATTTTGGAGCTGGGCGCGGACGAATACGTGCATGCTCCAATTAGCGTGAGAGAACTCAAAGCGCGCGTGGAGGCTGTGCTGCGCCGCGCCAACAATCTCTTCAAAAACAACGTATACGAACTGGGCAACATTAAACTGGACGTCAAGACCAAAATGCTCACCGTAGACGGCAAATACGTCAAGCTCTCCGGCAAGATGTATGACATCATGGAATATTTTGTCCGCAACCGCAACATCGTGGTCAACAAGGAGCAGCTTTACAATTACGTGTGGGGCGAAGATTGCAACACCGTGCTCTCGGTGACGGAGGTCTATGTGTCCAATCTGCGCAAGATACTCAAAAATTACGGCGCGGAGAAGTATTTGCAGACGATTAAAAACGTCGGCTACATCTGGAACGAGAACGCGTAACGGCGCAAAAGTTCGATCGAAGTTTTTCACAAGGGCGGGATAGGGATATTCCGCCCTTGTTTTATCCGTTTGAGATACGTTTTGAACAAGTATCCGTTTTGTATCGCATATCACGTAACAAAACTTCTTGCGCCGGGCGGTCGTCAGGCAAGCACAAGAGCTTATGCAAGCGCGCAGCCATCGTATCTGTGCTTGCATAAGTTAGCGGCACGTGTGCATCAAGCCGCAGCGGTTTAACGGGTAGACGGCGTGTTTGTATTGAGCCGTCGCTGCTTGCATGTGTTAGCGGTGCGTCTGCGTATTATGCGGTTGTCAAAGTTATGTATTTTATTTGCACTCAAATTTGCCGATCCATATTTGCCGTCGTCCGAAAGATTTATTGAGTGCAGCGCGCTTTTTCTCAGGAAATACTGCTTGCGGAAATTTCATTATAGTATGTATGTTATGTGCATTATCGTCATATAAGTTAAATTTTATGGCAACAAATTTGCTTTGCAAAGTGCCGCCGGATCGGGAAAAGCGGTTTGAGGCATGCACGATATTATGTCCGTTATTTGCACTAATATTGCGGTGCGTATTGTTGTGGTGAAAGTCGCCGTCGATCGCTCTCGGCGTGTTGCTACCGCCGTTTTGCGGGTTTGCGTTGCCGTTTTGACTTGCCGTGGCTCAAAAAACATCGTCGATTTATCTGTTTGCACGCTGTGCTTTCTGCGCTTGCGGCAAGAGTTTGCGCGCTTTCCGCTCCGCCGCTTTTTGCATGCAAGAGCATGTTTATCCGTTCTCTTGCGGAAGCCTGCCGCCGATAGTCTGCGGCTCGTCAGGGAAATGCGCCGCCGCGGCAGGCGTCGCCGGTGTGGAGGAAGGGTAAGGTCGCTTTGTTTTTACCTCTGTCCCGTCGTCGAGGCATAAGATAGCTGGTGCTGCGGAACGGGAATAACGCAATTACATTTGCTTGTATCCGCCCGTTGCCGCGGCAAGTATTTGTCGGCGGGGTGCAAGGAGAAAATCGTTGCAGCATTAACCTGTATCCGCCCGTTGCCGCGGCAGGTGTTGCCGGTGGAGCGAGAGGGAAAGATCGCTGTTGCACTTGTTTGTATCTGTCCGTCGCCGCGGCATGTGTTTGAGCTGCGGGGCACTAGGGAAAGGCGGCGTTCGTTTCCCGCTCGTTTCCGTTTACCCGATAGCCATGGGTCATAGATCGTTCGGTTTGCATAAAATGCCTGTCGCCGTCGGTATCGGCGCAAACGATACCCGCAGGTTATAAATTCGCCCGAACTTTGGTCAAAACCGAGTTATTTTGCGCATTTTATCGCAGGGTTAAAAAAAATCACGTTATTTTACTTTTATTTTACACAAAAAATTTGTCCGCAGATTTCTCTTTCAAAAATCGTGATTTTACTCGTATTTTGCATTGTTAAAGCCGATTTTAAGAATTTTCAACCTTAAAATTATTTAAGGTAAGACAATTTTCGGCTGTATTTTTACAATTACGCCGATTTTCTTCATTATTTCTTAAGGACGGCTCTATATAATAATCGTGTGCTTTAATATAGAGCAACATTCAGAGGGGTAAATTATGGGCAAGTCAAAGAACAAACTTCTGATTATTCTCATGGTAGCGGTGCTTGCGGCAACGGCATGCGGTCTGTTGCTTTCCGCATGTGCCGAAGAACCGGTCACCGTCGTTTTGGACGCAAACGGCGGCACTTTCACCGGCGGCGCGGCCGAGGTGGAAGTGAACAACGTTAAACCCGGCACTAGCCTGGATCTTTCTTCATACGCGCCCACTCGCGAAGGTTACGAGTTTTCGCAGTGGGTGGACGATATGGGCACTCCCGTTGTGGCGGGGCAGCCGTTCATCGTTCCCATCAGCGCAAGACCCGGATCCAAGGTCAAGCTGACGGCGCAGTGGTCGGGCGAAGAAGATGAAAGTCTCGGCGCGTTGGAAACGCTCACGTCCATCCTCGACGCCATGACGACCGGCAGCAATCTTCACAGCGAATACTCAACCACGCTCACCGTTCCGGACAAAGCCACCGGAGGCAGCACGCAGTATTCGATAGACTTCAAGTCCAACGTCAAACGCGGCACGGCGGGTCAGGGAGAATACGATTACGACCTGGGACTTGTGATCCGCAACGTGACGGAGAACAAGGGCTTGATAGGCCTTTACGTGACGGACCAATACGGGATCCCCGGCGGTCTTTACATCGACACGGACCCCGATGACGAAACGGGTTCCGTCTTTTTGCTTGAAGACTTCAACTTTGACTACATACTTGCCCTTGCAGAACAACTGCACGTCAAACTGCCCGAGACCCTCAGCGGGCTTATCAACATCGGCGGCATGCCGATAGATATCCTCTCCATTGTCCTCGACGCGGCGCTCGGCGGCGTGGGTTACGAGGAAGTGGACGCAGACGGCAACACGGTTTACACCATGGAGCTGCATCCCGGCGCGCTCGGTCAACTCGGGACCAGTCTGGGCGGCCTTCTCGGCATGCTCGGTTCGTTGGTGCCCGCGCTCGCTTCGATAGACTTAATGCCCATCTTTGACTATCTTGCGGAAGTGGTGCCCACCAGCACTTTCACTCTTAAAGGGACCGTAGACCCCGACGGCAATCTTATCTCGCTCGCCTCTTCCTTTGTCAATGAAGACACCGGCGAAGTGCTCTATGAAATAGACGGCGGCAGCATCTCCGTAACGGACAGGAACGACGCCGACGCAAATCAATCCGTTGTGCCCGCCAAGGTGCAGCATTACAACAACACATACAGTTTCGGTCACATTCAGATGTCCGCGGGCGTGTCTTTGAGCACACTGAGCGCTCCCGGCGGCATGGTGGACATTGCGCAGATAATCGGCATTTTCGCGCCCGGCATTCTGCCCGAAGGCGTGCTGATGCTGGAAGCCGACCTCGGATACAGGCTGGATCTTGCCATCGACCTCGACATTGCGCAAAAGCCTTATTCGCCCGGTGAAGAAGAGGTGGAAGACGAGAGCGTTATTTCCATCGAGATAAAAGACTCCAAGAATAACGACGCGGTCGTCGCGGGCGTATATTATAGACAAGGTTATATATATGTAAACATCGGACAGATAGTCAGCGGTATCACCGGCGCGGATATCTGGAACGGCAAAGGCTTTAAGATACATTGCGACCTGCCTTCCATGATAGGCGCGATCAAGGAAGTGGCGATAGAGGCGATAGACGGTTTCTTCGGCACCGACCACGGCATGATAACTGGCGATACAAAGCTGGAAGGACTTAACGGCGATACGAGCATCGTCACCTCTCTTGCCATGGCGCAGGACGGCAACGTTTATATTTCGAGCGATATCGTCGGACTGTTCACCACCATCTTCTCCGTGCTCAAAATAGAAGGCGCAGACAGGTGGGTGCAGATAACGGAAGGCGCCGATTACGACACGCTGAGCGTTACCATCAATAAGGAATTGATAGACAGCGTGCTCACCGCCATCTCCGGCTTCGGCGTGGACGTGTCCGGCGTCAACATTCCCGACTTCGGCACGGGCACCATCAGCGTGTCTTCCGGCAGCAGCGGTCTGCGCGATCTCACCATCGGGCTTGACTGCAACGGCGCGCAGCTGCAGATCGCGCTCGACAAGCTCGAACTTGTCAAGCCGATAGAAAAAGGCGACCCCACTTTTGCCGACTACGTAGACGGCGTGATTGGCGACACGCAATACACTTCCAACCTCAACGATCTGATCGTGAGCACGCTTGCCGCGGGCTTGCAGGGCAGCGTGGGACTGGACGTCAGCTTTAAGAAGGGGACTTACAATATAGGCGACCTGCTGGCGGTGTTCGGACTCGACCTGGGCGATCTTAAGGTGGATGTGCAGACTGACGCCGAACTCGATCTTTCGCTCAACGTGGGTATCGCCATCGACGAAACCGATTACGAAAAATCTTCGCTTTACCTGCAACTGCATGCCAACAGTAACTTCACGCTGAGCAGCAATACCGATGATTATATCATAAAGGAAGGCACGGTCCTGGGCATTTATCTGCACGATAACTATATAATAGTGGATGTGTCCGGTCTGAATATTCTGGGCATAGATCTGCCCGTTTACAAGATTAACTACGACGACTTCAATGCCGGACAGCTGATAGCTTCTCTGCTTGCCAATATTCCGGATAACGATCTTGCCATAGATCTGAGCGGGCTTATCGCCAGCCTCACCGGAGAAGAACAGGAGGCGGTTGAAAGCGCCGTGGCTGCGCTGAACGGCGGCAGCGGCACGGTAGTCAGGTCGAGCGCACGCGCGGATAACACGGATCTGATAAATATAACCGTCAAAAACGATCTGCTCTCCGTCACCGCAACGCTGACGGCGGTGTTCAATCTGCTCGGTTCCATAGGACTGAACATAGACTTTGACGCCAGCCGGTTCCTGCAAGGCGACGCAATGATAGACGTCGAGTTCACGGACAGCAAGCTCACCGCCGGCATATCCGGCGATCTGCTCCTGCCCGAAGGAGGCGGCAGCTCCGGTCTGAACGCCAACATCACGCTCGATCTCAACGGCGGATGGAGCATAGGCGGCGAGGGCTTGGCAGACGAGATAGCGCGGTTGATAGAAGAAGAATATCTGCCCGCAGGCTGGGAGAACGCGGACGACGCGCTGCTCGACGGCTTGCTGGACACGCTCTTCAACAGCACGCTGGAGCTTTCTCTCACCGTGCCCAACGGCAGCGTTGCCATAGCCAACCTGTTGGGCGAAGTGTTTGCGCTCATTCCCAACATGAACGACGAGGATCTGATAAGCATGTTGGAGTCTTTGGATCTGGGCATAGTTTCCGAGAAGGTCAAGCTTGCCATCAGGGCGCAGCTTTACAAGAAGGATAACGAGCAGGTGATAAAGCTGGGCATTGCCATAGACGACGGCGATGCCGGCACGGCGGAAGAACCCGTTGTGGAAGTCATGCTCACGAAGCAAGACATCTTGTATATCAACCTCTCTTACTTCGGTTTGGGCAAATATCAGGTGAAAGATGTTGGTCTGATGGGCATGCTCGACGATCTGAAAGAGCAGCTTTCTGAAGATCTCAGCCTGGGCACGCTGCTCGGCGGCTTGATAGATTTCTCCTCCGGACTGGGCTTCAAAGCATATGAAACGGGCGAGAGCGTCACGCTCAGATGGAATAAATACGGCGCGGCAAGCAGCGTATATTATAGGGTATACGCGGGTAAAGACGCCACCGGCATGCCGATAGCCGATACGGGAGCAAAAGATCAGTCCGCGCTCGCGCAGGCGGCGTTCGACTCCGCTTCCGGCGTGTGGACGCTCACCCACTCTGCTCCCGCGGACAATTATTACATTCAGGTATACACCAAACTCGACGCCAAAGATCAGGTGATGTTCGACGCCGTGGCGGAAGCCGAGCCTTACAAGGCGGATGCGCCCACCGCGTCTTATCAGACGGAAAACGCCGTCACTTTCACCTGGCAGGCGTTCGATCCGTTCGGCGCGGCGGAAAGCTATGAGCTTTACGGCGCCGACGGCAAGTTGGTCACCGCGCTCACCGGCGCGTCTTATGACGCTTCCACCTTCACTTACACGCTGACGGTGGATCTGACCGGCAAGGCGGCGCAGACCTTCTCCATTTACGTGAACGGCACGCAGCGCTTCCCGGACATCACTCCCGTCAAGACGGACGCTCCCGTGCAAGAGGAGCAGACCATCACCGTTTCCATCAGTGAGGCAGCCAACACCGCCACTTGGGCGCGTGTAAGCGGCGCGGCTTATTACATGGTGGAATTCATCGGTTCTAACGGCAAGCTGCTTTGGGAGCCTTCCCGCGTGACAGACACGGGCAGGGCGTTCGTCACCTTTATGTGGGGCGGCAATTACACCGGTTACACCGTTAAGGTGAGCGCATACGGCAAAGACGGCGGCGAACCCATCGCCACCGGCAGTTCGCAGGCAAGCGTGGGCGGCGACATCATCTCCACCATCGCGCCTCTGCTCTCCGCGCTCTCCATCAAGGGCAACCTCATCTCGCTCAACCTCACGCGCGAGCTGCTCGGCGACCTCATCGCGTCGCTCACCGGCGGCGCCACCATCACTCTGGTAGACGTGAGCGTGACCGACCTCGACATCTTCAAAGGCTCCGTCGATCTGACGATAGGCATATATGAAGACGCCTCCGTGGAAGACGGGCAGGGCTATGACATCAACGGATCGCTCACGCTCTCCGGCACGGAAGGTAAGCCGGACGTGGACAAGGGCGAGGCGGACGACTATTCCGAATATAAGGAGATAAATCTTTTATATGGCGCCGGGCTTACGAAAAGCGTGATAGGCATACTTTCCGACGGCATTTCCTTGGAAGCCGATCTGACCATAGACGTGGAGGCGGGCGCATACAACGTCTCCAAGATAATCGGACCCTTCCTGCCCGACGACATCGCCGAATACCTGGGCGACAGCCTCACCTGGACGGTGGGCAGCAACGGCGTTCGCGCCGAGATAGCGGCAACGCTGGGCGTTTACGCCGCCTTTAACGAAGAAGATCTGTCTGACAGCGGCTTTATGGTGCGCATTGCCTTCCCCGAGGGCGTGTCCCTCTCCGCCGACGATACACAGCCCGGCAACGTGGTGGCGGGCAACGGCTTTATCATCAAAAAGAACTCCGCCATCACCATAGCGGTCAGTCAAAACACGCTGGTGGTAGACCTCAGCGCCATCACCGTTTTGGGTATCACGCTGCCCGTTTACAAGGTGGAGGAATTCGATCTTGCCGGCTTTGTGGCGGGCTATCTCACTCAGCTTGAAGACGCCGTTGCCAATATGTATAACGACGGTAACGGTATGCGTTATCTCGAAGAGAGCAGTGTTACCGCAGACGAGAGCGGCGTGGAATTCACCATCGCCTTTGACTATATCGTCAACTCTGACTATATCGGCAACGGTAAGAAGTTTGAAACCGTCTATTTCGACAAAGACGCGGCGGAAGGCGGGAAGGAAGTGCTGCTCAGAGGTGTGACTCACGAGTATAATGAGAAGACCACCACTCATACGATAAGCGGTTCTTACAATGTGCAGGCGGCTGCCGGCGACTATATCGCCGTTTACGCGCTCGACACGTTGGGCAACAGATACGACTGCCTCAAACTCACCGCAAACGGAGATCCCGTTGCGTTTGCTCCCGCTGTGAGCAGCGTGCAGGCGCAGGCGTTTGCCGACAACGATCGCTTTGAAAACTATATCAACATCGATCCCACCAAACTGCAAGTGCTGGTCACTTCGCAGGCGGTGTTCAGTTTGCTCTCGCAGGTGGTGCCGGACATACCCGCCAGCGTATCCTCCATGGAATTTGACGTGGAGATAGGCTTGGGCACGCCCGAGGGCGAGAGCGAAAAAGCCATTTGGGTCAACCTTGACGGCACGTTCGACAACAAGTCCGTCGGCCTGGGCTTGAAGGCGGGCATCGGTATCGGCGGCCAGATAGGCGGAGTGAGCATACCTAAATTTATAGATAACGCGTATGCGGCTCTGCCTGCGTCCGATCAGGATACCGAATATCCCACCAAGCTCATCTCCGGCATTTTGGACGAGGTGCTCTCTTCCAAGCTCACGCTCTCCATCACCGCGGCCGCGGCGGAAAGCGTCGGTTTCGATCTGCTCGGCGTGGCAAGGCAGCTGGTGAGCGGCGTTGTCAACCTGGGCGATACCGCGCTCACTCTGATCGCGGAAGAATCCGGAGAGCCTGTGCGCATAGATCTGGAACTTGCCCTTGACGGCAAGATGGGCGAGGGCGATGTGGATCTGAACATGATCTCCCTCAAACTCAACTATGTGACCAAGAGCAAGACCACCACTTTGATGGGCATATACGTCTATAACGGCAGCCTGTGGCTGGATCTGTCCGGCATGGGCATGGGCGCCGTGGAAGTTCCCGCCACCGATATAATAGATAACCTTACCGCATATCTGGGCGGCTTGATAGACGGCTTGAAAGTGGGCGATACCGGTCTTAACATAGACCTTGCCGGACTGCTCGACCTCATTGCCGAGGGCGGCACATATCCTTACGGCGACGCGCTCACTCCCGTGCAGAGCGTATCCGGCGCGGAAGGCGATACCGCCGCCGAGGACGAGGGATTGAGCGAGTCTGCCAAGAACGTTATCAAAGCCATCGTGTCCATGGTCAGCGTGGAATATGCCAACATCAAGCTGACGGTCACAAACAACATCATCAACGAACTGCTCTCTCTGGTGGACAGCATGTCTATGACCCTCAACGCGGAGGCGAGCGGCTATCTGGACATCTTTGCCGGCAAGGGTAAGATAACAGCCACCATCAAAGACGGCGTTGACGCGTCCGCCAAAGAGATGACTTTGAAGCTCGGACTCAAAGTAAGCAAAACGGAAGCGGGCGCAGCCGCCGCTTTGGGCGAATATATCGATGGTCTTGCACCCGTGCAGATAGACCTTTCAAAGATGGAGCACAGCGTTGTCACCCTGCTCAATTCTTTGGATATGAGCCTGGATCTCAACCTCACCGCGGCAGGCGGCACGACCGACATCTGGGCGGTGATTGCTCCCATCCTGAAAACCGTTTTGACGATGAACAACCAAAACGTGGAAGACGCTTTGGAAGCCATCGAAAAGAACGGCGTTGATTGGACCATAGACAAATCGAACATAGAGCTCAGCCTCACGCTGGCAGCCGATCTGCAAGAGACCGCGGGCGCGCTCGATATTGAGCAAAGCACGCTGGTAGTGGGCATTATCGCCGACACGGACACGCCTTTGGTGCTCGGCGCGAGCGGCGCCGACAACAAGCCCATACTCGATGCGGGCGAGGGCATTTATGTGACCATTTACAACGGCAATCTTTATGTCGACCTTTCGCAGGTCGAGCTGCTGGGAATGGAATTCCCCGTGCTCAAAGTGGAAAACTTTGACATGATGGAATATCTGGCAGACATCGTGAAGATCGCCGCCGAAAAAGTGGAAGAGCTTTTGGGTAAGCTGCCCGAGAGCAAGCAGGGCGCGGCGATGCTGGCTTTGGCAAACGGCACGCAGACGCTTGCGGGCGATGCAGAAGGCGGCGCCTCCCTGGTGCTGGATTCCGACCTCACGCTGTCTGTGGCAATGACCGCCATCACCAAGATCTTGAAGGATACTTCCATCATCGATCTTACGAAGCTCACGGAGGACAACTTACTGCCTTGGGAAGTGCAGCTGACCACGGCGGCGGGCAAGGGCAATCAGCTCAAACTCAGCCTCAACAACACGCAGGATCTGGAAGGCAGCTCTTATAAAGGCACCGGACTTGAAGCCGACCTCACGCTGTCTGCCGGATTCAGAACGCGCGTTAAAACGGACGATACCGATCTGCGCAACAAACTGATCAAGTATGCGCGCGGCGAAGGTGAAAACGCGCAAACGGTGGAAGACCGTTTTGCAGACAAGAGCGCGGACCTCATCAACGAGGTGATAAACACCGTGCTCCGCAGCCGCATCACCCTTGAACTGGGTGCGGGCAGCAACGGAGAAACCTTCGATCTGCGCTATGCGCTCAACGGACTGCTCGAAATGCTGGACATGAGCGGCATAGATCCGGAAAAATACGATAAATACTTTAATATAGACACGTCGCAGGGCGTCAAATACAGGCTCGATCTGGTGTTGGACGGCAATGCGGAAAATCTTGCCGCGCTCAACGCCTATATCGGCATTGAGATGACGTCTGCCGTAGCCCCCACCGATGCAGATTGGGAAACGGTGATAGGCATATATCTGGTCGACGGCGACATTTATCTCGACCTCAGCGCCATTCGCAACGGCGCGCTGGGCGGCGGCGTGTTGCAGGTGACCGGCTCTTCCATCATGGATCTGGCGGCAAGGACGATAGAAAACTTGCTCTCCGGCGTCAACCTCGATCTGAACAAGCTGATCAACCTCTCTTACGATCCTGATTGGACGGATCCGAATAAGGATACGGAAAAGAGCGGCAACGTGCAGACGGGCACCTTTGCGCCTGCTCTCACCGTCAACTCTCTGCCGATAGGCACGCTGGTGGATCACCTCATCAAACTGGTGAGCTTGGAGAACCTGGGCGTGGCGCTTTCCGCACAGACAGCCGCTTTGCAGGCTTTGACCAAAGATCTCTTCGGCACCGCCATCGACTTTGTGGAAGCAGAGGGCGATCTGCTGCTTGTAGACGGCAAGCTGGATCTTGAGGTGAATGTGAGCAACGCGGCTGCCGGCAGCAGCGAGGAGACCAATGTTTACACTTTGGGCGCCACCCTCGATATTTCCACCGGCTATGACATTGAGGACAAGATAAAGGCGATCAAAGAAAAGCCCGCCACGGTGATCGACTTGACCAGCGGCGCAACGCTGTCTGAAAGCATCGTGGGCATTTTGGGCAACCTGGCGTTGGATCTGAAAGTGAACATAAATCTGCCCGGCGGCGTATTCGGCATAGGCGACCTGCTCAACAGCTTCGGCATCGTGGAAGGCGGCTTGACCGATTCCAACGGACTCGACCTCATCTTTGAGCCGCTTTATGTCGGTGCAGACGAAACCGTTACCACGGGCGGCATGCAGCTGGGCTTGAATCTCTCCTTGAAGATGGCGCTCGACTATAACGATCCCGTCAACACGCTGGCGATGCTCAAAATATCCTTCGATCGGGATATGATAATGGGCACCACCGCCGACGGCGGGGACAAGGTCCTCTTCAAGGAGGGGACGGACTTCCTCACGCTGATCATAGACGGCACGGATCTCTATATCGATCTTTCCGACATCCGTCTGTTGGGTCTGTCCATGCCCAAGTATCACAGCACCAAATTTGATATTTCCAGCTTTGTCACCTATGTGCTCGACAACGCGCTGGAAAACACCGACTTGGTGATCTACGGCAACATGTATGTGGGCTGCGAAGTGAACAACGGCAACGCCGTGTTTACGTGGAGCCCCGTGAGCGGCGCGGACAGCTATGAAGTCAGCTATGCGGACGTGGACGGGCAGATCCAAACCGTGAGCGGCATCACCTTGCAGAAAGGGGAAGAAAAGCTCACCTTCACCGTGCCCGTGGCTCAGCTTCCGGAAGTTTACGAGCTCACCGTGGTTGCAAAAGACGCTGACGGCACGCCGATCAAGAGCGGCACCGGCACCAATTCGTTCAGCATGACCTCCACTGCGGATATGCAGGGCGACAAGCAGGGTTACACCGTCAGCTGGAACAGAGTGCCCGGCGCGGATCAATATTACATTTACGCAGACAACGTGCTGTATTCGCAGATCACGGCGCTTTCCGTGTTCGTTGAGGCTCCCGTGACGGAAGTCAAGGTGGTGCCTTACAAGGAAGGCGCGCCCATTCAAGGCGTTGTGGGTCTGATCAAGACGGGCGGCAGGGTGCAGCAGACTTCGCTGGCTCCCGAAAACGCCGGCGCCACTACCACGCTGAGATATCCTTGGAAACTGAAGGAAAACGAAGCGATGCTGATAGGCGTGACGCAAAACGACATTGCCGCCATCGTGTCCTTCACCGCAGTGGAAGCCTTCCTCAAACTGTTCGGCATGGATGCGGATCTGGGCAATTACAACGCGATGATCGACCTCATCATCACGCGCGACCCCGACAACGAGGCTTGGATGCAGCTGCACTTTGTGGGCGAGCTGGATGAAGATATGTATTACAAGGACGCCAAAACGGAAGGCACCGTGAGCATTTCCGGTGTGGAACTGGGCGGCACCCCCGGCTGGAGGGATGAAGTCAGAACGGAAGCGGCAGACATCGCCAAGGGTGCGGCGGACGCCGGCAGCATGCTGATAGAGGGCATCATAGAGCAGGTGCTCAACCTGAGCGCCCACCTTGAACTCAAAGTGGATCCCGAATCCTCCGACGCGCTCAATATCGGCGCCGTTCTGGCATACATCTTTGCTCAGACCAACGTCGATCTCGACTTGGGCGACATCATGCTGGAACTCACCGGACTCAACGTGGGCATCGACCTCAATCTGGCGATAGATCCCGACGATCATAACAACTCCAAAGCCACGGTGGAGATATCCGACGCGGGCAAGGGAGAAAAGCTCATCGGCATTTATCTCAACGGATATGAAGTGGTCTTAGACCTGGGCGGCATTTCGCTGGGCAGGTTCGCCGTGACCGATTCGGCATTGCCCGATCTGATATACGGCGTGGTGGACGATCTGCTCAACACCATAAGCAACATAGATATCGACCTGGATACCATCGTCGACACCCTTTACGGTCTGATCGATGAGGCGTTCGGCGTCACCTCGTCCGACGATAGCGCGCAGACAAACAGCCTTGCCTCCATACCTCAACTGGGTGTGAGCGGCGCGCTGAGCGGTTACGGTTTCACCAAGCAGGGCGACGTTTATGTGAGCGTGAGCGCGGGTGCGGACAAAACCACCACCTTCACCTGGTCGCGTTACAGCGGTGCTTCGCACTATGTGGTGGAGCTGTATAACGGCTACGACAACTCCAAGACCAATCTGATACGCGAGGCGCTCAGAGATACCGTGAGCAGCATAGACGGCGCCGTGATGACGGACGACGGCACGCTGGTGCTGCCTTCCAACATCACCACCGTGAGAGTGCTCACTTCCGTGCTCAACAACATCGGACTTATCTCCGACGCGGAATCCAAGTATAACGGCGTGGAATTCCCCGCATATTACGTGTTTGTGGTGAGGGCGGGCAGATATGACGCCGCCTCGCAGACCTTCACGCCTGCCAACATCGGCGGCAACGAAGTTTATGCTTCCACGACCAATAACACCTTGCTCAAAACCATCATGGGCATGATCAAGATCAGAAACGGCGCCATAGAAGTTGACGCCCGCGCCCTGATGGTAGACAAGTTGCTGCGCGGCGTGCTGGGCGTTGCCTTTGACTGGGCAAACGCCAAGGTGTCTGCCGAGATAGTGGCGGGCAGTGCGCAGATAGACATCAACATTTCCGACGGCACTCCCGGCGAGTATGTGGCAACGGAGAGCACCGCAAAGCCTGAGCCTGAAGGCACCAATCTCAAATACACCTGGCAGCTGACGGAAGAGCAGGCGCAGGCGGCAAGCTTCACCTTTGAACTGCGCGAACGCGCCGGCGACACGGCGGAATACGGGCATTATCTCGTGCTCAACAGCGTGGATGACGCAAGCGCCTGGACGCTGCCCACGCAGGAAAACAATTGGAAGCTCACGCTCACCGTGGATACTTCCACGACGGAGAACGCGTGGCTGAACCAGAAAAACCGCGTGCCCGACGAGACCCGCACCAACCTGGAAATGGCGGTCGCTCAGGCGCTGCCTCTGCGCGTGACTGCCAATTACAGCGTGGAAACCGTCAACATCACCGGCAGCATGCAGCTGGGATCAGACGGCGCGGCAAAGGCGGAAGCGGCGCTCACGGGCGGGGCTGATCCCGTTTACGTGAACGGCGCGCTCGCTCAAAACATTCAGAACATCAGTCTGATGGACAACGCAAGTCTGCTCGACTCCGTCAAGGAGCTGATGGACGGATTCAGGCTGGGCGCGGAGCTTGCCATCTACATCGATGAAGGCAAATAC
The DNA here is from genome assembly GCA_944380295.1 of uncultured Christensenellaceae bacterium. Classification (GTDB taxonomy): domain Bacteria; phylum Bacillota; class Clostridia; order Christensenellales; family UBA3700; genus Alloclostridium. The sequence goes on along the minus strand of CALWHE010000002.1, from coordinate 147,375 downwards.
GACATGGGCGCGCTCATCTCCGACATTCTGGTGGCAGCCGGCGTGGGCATGGAAGGCTTGGATGAGATCCAAAACGTTTACTGGACCATCACCGCACCTTTCGTGTTCAACCTCAGGCTGGAACTGCTGTTGGAAATGGGCAGCGCGGAAGATATGCGCATTGCGCTGACGCTGAAATCCGACGGTCTGGAAATAGACGGCAATAACGCCATCAATCCCGGCACGCTCATCGGCTTGTATTACAAGAACGGACAGGTGCTGCTGGATCTGACCAACTTCAAGATAGCTGGCATCACGCTTCCCGCTTACACGCTCGAACTCGAACTGTTCGACCTTGTGGACGGCATGCTCGAAGATCTGATAAGCGGCTTGGACATCTCCGCGGTGAGCGGCGGCTTCAAGGCGACTGCGGACACAGACGGCGTGACGGTGACGGGCGACATGGAGCGCTATGCGCAATTTGAAGTCATCTTTAACGAGCAAGAGAGCGGCGTCACCAAAGCCAACGCGGAAAGCGGCGTGAAGTTTGAGGCGCCTGAGGCGGGCAAGGCATACACCGCCGTGGTCAAGGCTTACAACGCTGACGGCAAGCTGATGGGCATCTCCAACGTGTCCTTCGATCCGGAAGAGCAAAAGAGCGAGGCGCAGCAAGGCAAAGTGCAGGGCGTGAGCCTGGCTCCCGAAGGCGGCACTTCCGCCCTCACGCAGAAAGACGCCATCGTCTTGGGTATCAGCTCTGAAGAGATAGCCCTGCGCGCGGCGTTCGGCGCGGTGGCAACGCTGCTCTCCACGGCGCTTTCCGGCAACGAAACGGTCGCCACCGTGGCGGGCGTGCTCGAACTGCTCGACCTGAACGCGGGCGTGCGCATGGCAAAGGATCAAGATCTGACCTTGTCGCTTTACGGCTTGCTCAACTGGGAGCACATAACCGCCGAAAACAGCGAATATCAGGCAAAAACCGTGGAAGTGGATCGTGAAAAGGTGAAGTATCTCTCCGGAGTGCAGGGCGGCGAGGGCGCTGCCACCACCGTGGCATACAGCTTCTCGCCCATTGCGGGAGCCACTTCTTACACGGCAAAACTTTATAACAGTGCAGACGTTCCCGTCGGCGGCACGCCTACCGGCACGCCGATCGTGGAAAACGGCGAGATCCGCAACGGAGCGGTCTACTTTGAAAGCGAGAACATCACCGTGGATACTGCCGCAAGCGGCGGCTACACCGCCATCATTGAGGCAAACGTTGACGCGCCCGTCAACATGCAGCTGTCTTTGGGAACTTCCCAGCTGCTGGGCGTTGACAAATCGCAGATAGCTTCTCAGCTCGACGCTCTCTTGGGCGAGAATGGCTCCGTCAACTTTGAAGAGCGCGTGGAGGCATATCAGAGCAAGCTGCTCACCGGACTTGTGGACACGCTGCTCAACACGCACATCTCGCTTGAAATCGACCTGGCGATGCTCGAAGGTGCGCTCGGCAGTGACGACGTGCAGATGGTTGCGGGCAAGGTGAGCGTATCCGACCTGGTGCTCTCCATTGCGGGCGACATCATCGTATCCGCCGGTCTGAGCATAGAAGACATCATCGGCAGCATAGACCTGACCCTTGACGTGGACGTGACCACGCTGATACTGGACATTTCCATGAACCTGGATCTGGAACATCCTGCCAACTCCTCGCTGATGGTGCAGGCGTGCAGCCTCATCAACGGCGTGCGCGACGTGCTGATCGGCTTGTATGTATATCCCGACAGGAACAATGAGAATGTGCCTTTGCTCACGCTTGACTTGCGTGCGCTGGGCTTGAGGGCATACACGCTGCAAAACTTCGATTACATCGTCAACCTGCAAAACATGCTGCGCGAGGCGCTGCTGGGTGACGGTGAAGAAGAAGGTTTGCTCGGCAATTACGACATCGACCTTGAACAGACGATAAAAGATCTGCTCAATCCTCCCGCGGACGAGCCGACTGAAGATGAAACCACTCCCAACGGTCCGGTTCAGACGCCTGCGCCCGAAGCTCCGGAAGAAGAGCAGCTGCCTTCCATCTCCATCAAGGCGCGCAACGATGCGGACGCAGACACCACCACCTTCACTTGGGGCGCGATGGAGGGCGTGGATCACTATGAGCTTATCTTCACTGACGCCAAGGGCAACCCCCTGACCAAAGAAGACGGCACGACTTATGACGTGCAAAACGTGTCCGGCACCTCTTACACGCTCCAAGGCCGCGTCTTGCAGCTTTACAACGTGAAAGTGGTGGCGCACACCGATACCCACGAAGCGCTTGCCGAGGGCAGCAGACAGATGAACGGCGCGATCGCGTCCGTCATCAACGCGGTGAGCATGGAAAACACCATCATCGGGCTTGAAGTGACGCCGCAGATCGTCAACAATCTGCTTGCCGCCATTGCTCCGGACATCTCCATCAACACCGATCCCATCAACGTGGGCGCGAGCGTGGACATCTTCAACGGTGACGCGAGCGCGGAGATAGATCTGACGCTCAAATACGAAGCGCCGCAGGAAGACGTGACCTTCCGCCTGGGCGCAAGGCTCGGTTTGGGCATGGCGGAAGAGCTTTACAGCCTCGATCCGAGCGTGACCACTCCGATAAGCGAAGTGCTGGCGGAGCTGGGCACCGACGTTGACACGATCAACTTCGGCGCGTCTTCCGAAGACGCCGGCGTGGACGCGGCGCGTATCACGCAGGCGCTGATCGACGCTCTCAACACCACCCAAGTTTCCGCCGATCTGCTGGTGGAATTCGACGCGGGCACATACGACGTGGGCGCCATGCTCTCCGAGATGGGCATTGAAGCGCTCCAAGACGTATCTCTGATGTGGACGTTCGATACGGATCAGTCCATTGCGCTCACGCTGACCTTGGGCATGTATGTGGATACAAACGGTTTGAGGGGCGACGGCACCTGGTTCTTGCTCGACATCAAGGCAAAGAACGAGATCAAGCTGGGTAACGTGGTGGTCAACAACAGCGATATGGGAACGCCTTGCACGATACCCGCGGGCGAATCCATCATCAGCATATACGGCAAAGAAACATATGGTTCCGTGGGCACCGTTTACGTCGATCTCTCCGGCATCAGCCTGCTCGGGTTTGACATGCCCGTGATCTCGGCGGAATATGCCTTCACGGATATGCTCATCAACGAATTCTATGACATCATCGCTTCCATCATGGACCTCGGTCAGTATCTGGAAGCGGAATACGCCGTGGAGCCTGACGGCGACATGACCTTCACCTGGGGTGAAGTGACTTTGGGCACCGCGCAGGCAGCGCCCGAGGTCAGTTATGAAGTGAGCGTGGTGGGCGTGACGAGCACCGGCGTCAGAGATACCGTTTACACCGGCGTGCTCGGCGGCACCTCTCTCACCGTTGCGGCGGCTCAGCTGGCGGAATACACCTCTTTTGAGGTGAGCGTGAGCGCATACTTCGACAATAACGGCGCCAAGCGCGTGTTGGCGGAGCGCACCACCATGATAGAGCCTTCCAAGCAGAGTGAAGTCATGCTCGAATACGTCACTCCGGAAGACATTTACGCGCAGGAAGGCAACGCCTCGCTTGCCAGGGTGGAGAACGTGACGTTTGAATACACCGGAAGCGGCGTGGGCAGCGTGTCCTGGGCGGCTTATCCCGGCGCACTCAAATACAAAGTGTCCGTGAGAAGGGTGTCCGACGGCGGCTCGCTTAAAGGCACAAGCGATTACCTCGTGCACGCGGTGGAAGGAGAAGAAACTTATTCCGCCAATGTGACCGGACTGTTGGCGGCGCTCAACGCATTTGACGCAACTCATCCGATGATGGGCGCGGAAGACGATTACGGTTACATTATCAGCGTGTATGCATACACGGATGAAAAAGTGGCTGATGTAGACAACGTGGCAGGCTTGGAGACGTTCTCGCCGGCAGCCGTGGGCGCGGTGAATACCTTCACGGATATGAACGTGTGGTTTGCGCCTTTGGCGTCCGAATATCTGGGCGGCACCACCGGACGTTATTATGTCGGCTGGGGCAAAGTGAGCGGTGCGACGTCTTACACCGTGCTGCCTTACCGCGTGGTAAATGAGCTGGCAAACGGCGTGATGACCACCAAGTATCCGCTGGTGGGCGCCAAAGACAGCAGCGGCGTTGGCTTTAGCGTGGACGACCTCAAACTGGGCAAGGACGAACTGGGCAGGGACGAACTCAGCTTCGGCTATTACAATGTCACATACACGCGCGAATACTATGTGGAAGTGGTGGCGTATGACGAACACGGCAACCTCATCGCGCGCGGCGAGATCGTGGCGGGACTGGGCAAGATAACAGACGAGCCCACCCTGGTGCCCGTGTCTTCCATCGCCCTGGTGCTCGATTCCGAGCGCTTCGGACTGGAAGTGCAGCTGAGCGCCGTGCTGGCGATACTTGAAGGCGTGGGTGTGGATCTGCCCGTGGATCTGCGCGGACTTGACGTTTCCGCGGCTCTGGGCTTAGACACAACGCTGGATAAAGCAGCCGGCTCTTCCGACAAGATAAGCGTGGCGCAAGACGCGGACGGCAACACCGACGTAGACGGCTTCATGCTGCAAGCTCTGAGCAACGGCGAGCACACCCTGACCGTGACATACACTAACAGCGGCGGCGTGCAGACTTCCAAGACCTCCGTGTTCACCTGGACGGACGGCGTTGTGAGCAACGTGAGCGGCGACATGCCCATCACGGCAGCGGGCTTTGTGCAGCAGAGCATGCGCCGCAACGGCGATTATGAGATCGAACTGAGCGGAGCCACCGTCGCCAACGCGCGCTTTGTCACTTCGCGCACAATCAATCTGGGCATATACGGCAACGTGATGCGTCCCGTGGAAGTGCCGAGCGGCTCTTCCGGCGAGGCATATTCGCTGACCGTATCCAATGCGGAAAACTCCACCATCGGCGTGACCGAGGACGGCAGAAAGCTGTTCTGGCAGCCCGTGGCGGGAGCAAAAGAATACAGGCTGAACATCGTCAAGACGGTGGACGGCGAAACGCAGGCGGACGAAACCTTCACGCTTACCTCCTTTGTGCAGGAAGTTGACTTCACCGAGGCGGGCGTGTATACCGTGACCGTGGTCGCCATCGGCGCGGACGGCGCAGAATTGAGCACGGGCAGGCAGTCTGCCGTGGTTACGGTGAAGGGCGAATCGCACCTGAACATTGCCATCAGCATTCCTTATGAAAGCGTGGTGGTGGGTGCGTCCGATGAAGCGGGCACGTTTGCCCAGTTGCAGGAGGAGATCGATAAAAAGATAGCCGGCATCGACGGCAGCAAGAATTACGAAACGCTGATGGAGATGGTGCACGCATATCTTGCCGACTTCAGCGTGAGTTTGGATCTGAACATGGAAACGTTCACTTCCGAATTCAACCTGCAAACCATCATAAACAGCATTTTGGGCGCCATCGGCGTGACCACGGAGATAGGCGCGCCCATCTATATCAACACCGACGATATTTCCGGCATGGGCGTATCGCTGAGCGTTGATTGGCACCTCGACTGGATAACGCCTTCAAATAGCTATGCAAGCATAGAACTCACTTATAACGGCATGTATAGCGGCAAGCCGGTGACCAATGTGATGTTGGGCGCGTATCTGTCCGAAGGCTCCGTGTATGTGGATCTGACGGGACTTGGCTTGTTTGGCATCAAGCTGCAAGCCGGCACGCTCTATTCCTTCCTCACGGAGATGATCGTGGACACGATAAACGGTTTGTTCTCCGGTATCCAGTCCGACATCGTGCAGGACGGCGACATCAACTTCTCCGACGCCATCACCATGCTGCTGGGCGAATATCCCACGCTCGATCTGGTGCAGATAGTGGAAAACAGGGCGGGCGTGCAAGGCGCGGCGCTTGCCGATGAAGGCGCGGCAATGGCGGCGGAAGAAAGCGCTGCCGGCGGCACGGACGTCACCGGCATCATCACGGCATTGCTCAACGCGGTGTCCCTGAACAGCACAAACATCTTCCTCAATGCGGGCACGGCTATCCTTGACAATGTCACGTCCACCTTGCTGGGCATCAAGCTCGGTTTGGACGCAGACCTGCAAGCTCAGCTGCCTTTGCTTGCCGGCAAGATCATCGCTTCTCTGAGGCTTGACAACGTGACCTTTGAGGCAACGCTGGGCATTGAGGCGATGAATCAGCCCGAAGCGCCCGCGCTCAATGATGCAGACTTCATCAACCTGAATGCGGAAAGCTCCGGCTCTGAATTTGCCAAAGCGCTGCTCTCGTCGCTGCCTTTGGATCTCACGCTCGACTTGGTCAACTCCACCATGGAGAGCGCGGCGTATAACGGTTATTCGCACGGCAGATTGAGCCACGGCATTTATCCCACCGGCACCAGGATCAGCGTGGAGGTGGTGAGAGAAAGCAAGCGGTTCACCGATCACTTGAAGAATCCCTTCACCGCTTCCGCGGGTGACATTGTGGTGATACTCAGCACCATAGACGCCACTCAGCAAAACGGCACCGAGGGCGGCGGCAAGGATCAGCCTATTCTGTATCTGCACATCAGCCTCAGCGGCGGCAACATGACCGCTTATCTGGCGCAAGACGCCATCACGCTGCGCGCCTGGGCGCACATCATAGTCGGTATAGAGGCTGCCATCGACCTGGGCGACGGCGTCACCGTGCTGGGCGGCGGCATATCCATCAACATTGCCGCCATACCGCTGACCATACCCATTTCGCTTGACCTGGCAAGCACGCTGGGCGACCTCTTCCAGGGTCTGCTCGACACGCTCAACAGCCTCGGTCAGACAGACAGCGGCTCTTCGGGCGGCGGTTCCACGGGCGGCAACACCTCTTCCGGCACGGGAGAAACCGTTGATCCTTACGGAATAACCACCGCGCACATAAATGGCGGAGATGCGCTCGACGGCGCGAGATACACCGTCAGCTTCAACGCCATCATAAATGAGACCGCTTGGAATGAAGACGGCGCTCCCACCGCTTGGGCGGAGGCATACGACCGTTACTTTGTGGTGGTCAGCCGTGCGGACGGCTCCATAGTTGACAGGGTGGAAGTCCCCGCAAACGGTTACACTTCGCAGAGCGGCGGACGCTACACTGCCGAGATGGTGCAGAATTATTACTCCACATACACCATCAGTATTGTGGGTGAAGCAGATCCCACCGGCTTTGCCGCGGCGTTTGCCGACCTCGACATCTGGAAGCTGCTCGGCGGCGGACAGGTGAAGGGCGATTATGACAGCAACACGGGAGAGTTTAAGCCTTCCGACGGCGGCAGCGTGATAACCACCACGGGCGGCATTTATATGAATCTCAACTCCACGGGTGAAATGAACCTGACCATCAGGTTTGACCCTTATGAGATAAACAAGGCGGTCGACGCGCTCTTCGGCTCCATCTTCGGCGCCAACAGCGCTCTCGACCTCACCACGGCGAGCCTGGGCGGCGGCACATACTTCGGTATCAATTACCTGCAATTCATGTGGTGGGATAGGGCTACCATGTCCTATCAGCGCCTGTCCGGTGAAGCCAGGAACAACGAGGACTCCGAGAGGATAACCAAGGCGGGCGACGACCCCAACTCCACGCTCGACTCTTTGGACGTCAACCTGCGCGGCTTGCTGGCGGATCTCTTGCAGCAGATGAACATCTCCGTCAATGAGGCGGGCTTGGTGCTCACGCCCGACGCGGTCAGATCGAGAAGTGACGACCTGCAATACGTGCGCTATGAGGACCGGGACCGCAACCCCGGCGCGGTGACCACCTTGATGACCATCTTCATGAAGTTGATGCCCATCTCCATCTGGACGAGCGCGGAACTCAACGTGAACATGACCAACGGCGTGCTGACCAACATCTCATTTATGGGACGTGATGAAGGCACCGCGGTGCTGCGTTACGATCCGGAATACACGCGCGACGGCGTGACGGGAGTGAACAGGGTTTACGTCTATTATGCAGACACCCTTTACGGCAACGGCACGGAGTATCAATCCGGCATGCAGGGCAACATGACTTATATCACAAACGGCAAGACCAACGTCGGACGTGACACGGGCAGAAAAATCACCGTCAATTACCGCACCTCGAGCGGCGCCGTGGCTACCACCACCAAGAACGTGTATAGCTACGCTATCCCTTACGGCGACGTGTATGACAGCAGCTCTGACTATTACTTCATGAATGTTGAAGTAACTCCCGGCTTGGGTGCGGGCGGCGGCAACAAGGGTTACGGCGGCTATTCCGCAGACCACAATTATTCTGCGGCAAGCGGTTCGGCGTCCCTGTATAGGCGCGGTTACTCTGCGTCTGCGGGACACGCCTCCAATAATTACACCAAGGTGAATAACCGCAACGACCAATGGTCCGACTTGGAGAGCTACACCCGCATCGAAATTTACAACACGGGTGAAAGCGTCAACGCGGATAACGCCGGCTTGGGCGATGTCTATAACGGCGGCGTGGTCAGCTGGGGTAACCTGCCCAACAGGATCGTGTTCGATCAATACAAGATGGGCTGGTATCAGGATGCGGCTCAATACTTGATGGACGCTTACTTCGGCAACACTTACACGGCAAGGTGGCAAAACGGCACCAGATTCTCGCGCGCCAATGTGACCTTCTCCGTGAACGGTGCGTCGGGCAGCGGCTTCCAAACGGCGCTGGAAAGCGCTTTGGGTGGTGCTGATAGAGGCGGTTCGTTTACCGTGACGGCTACTGCCGACTTCGGACACACCACGGCAAATATGCAGATCATCATCGAAAAGTGCGACATCGTCGACACCACAGCCTCCGATCCCGGTGCGCACACCGGCAAGGATGAATACAAAGAGCTCGACGCCTGGACGCTCTACTATTATGACGAGCTGCCCGATTACATCATCATGACCACCTGGCGTGACGAGCGCAAGCGTTATTCTGTGACCACGGATGAAAACGCGTTCAAAAGAGGTGAGGCAGACGCCTTGCTCACCGGCTATCAGACGGATTCCGCCGGCAGCGCGCAGGGCGACTATGTGGAAGCAACCGTCAAGTTCCGCAACAACAAGACGGCGGTGCTGCCCATCACGTATTTGGACAGCACGCTGGTCGATCCCACCGTGTCTGTGGATATGAACACCTTGAACAACGAGTGGCTTGAAGACGGCACGTATGAAGAGGCTATCGACAAGATCAGGCGCGCCATAGAGAGCGTGGCGATCCAATATGCAGACGGCAGCGTGTTGACAAACAGCAGCCGCATCTCCTGGGGCGGACAGCCCGAGATCTCTCTCAAAACTCAGCTGGTCAGCAAGAAGTATGGCAACAAGACGCTGGGCGAATGGATAACGGCGTTCACGGCTGACGAAAACAACCTGAACGGCGACACCTTCTATATCAACATAACCGTTGCCATGGACGCCGGACTGCGGGCAAATAATGCCGCGGGCGACTTGGACGCCTTCACTCAGCCCCTGGTGGTCACGGTGGACATTCCGGGCAAGAAGCCGGCAAGCATCAGCGTGCGCGGTTCGGCGGCGAATACGGTGGTGCTCAATCCTTATGATTACTACATGTATCTGGTCACGGGTGACGACTCTTACAACCCGCTGCCTTCGTCTGTGGACGTGACATACGAAACGGGCGTGACGGAATCCGTGAGCGTGTTCTGGAGAGCCTTTACTGAGGACGAAACCGTCAAGGGCGCTATCCAAACGGCAGGCTTGCACGTGAGTGAGTGGTATGTGAACACCTCTAACATCAAGCTCCTGCTGGAAAACGACGAAACGCGTTACGCCTTCCGTTGGCAGAGATATGAGATGGCGGCGCAGATCAACTCCGGCGTTATCCGCACCATGGAATTCCTGGTGGACGGCGAGTGGGTGACTTCCGTGCCCAAGGGCGTGACCGATGTAACGGCGCGCGTGACCTTCACCAGCGGACACGTCATGGAGCTGCCCGCGGTGATCAGACCTTCCGCGGCGCAGGCGAACATCGGCTATGCCTATATCGGTTACAACGTTGACGTATATCAGCGCACCGGGGCATTGGTGGACTATGAAGGCTGCCACCTCAAACAATCCAGGCGTATCACCATCGGCTGAACGCAGGGCAAACAATAACAAGGCATGCGGCGCAGCCGCGCCGCGTGCATAACATAAAGGAAAGGTATTTGGAGGAATAAATTATGGTCAGGAGCAGAAAATACGCATTGGTAACGGCGGCGCTTGCGCTCATACTCATTGCGGCGGTCGTGCTCACGGTGGTGCTTGCAGGCAACGGCGCTTCTTATGTGCCGGAGCAGGAAGCTGCCGCCTCACAAACGGCGGTGTCCGTAGGTTCCAGCACGGGTGAAGTCAGTTCCGATTACATCTATCAAACGCTGCTTTCCCATTCGCAAAAAACGGGCGAGTGGACAGAAGCGGACATGCAGGACTTGCAGGATGCGGCGGGCAAGCACTTGGACAACGGTTCCACGGACGGCGACGGCGTTAAAGAAACTTACGTCACCACGCTCAACACCAACTTCCGCCTGCTCACGCAAAACGGCTGGAGCGATGTTGATGGGGGCACGTTGAACATTGCCAACAAGTCCTGGGGCGGCTCCGGCTATTATGAAGTTTTCCACAACGGTTCCTGGTATCGCTTCAACAAGAACGGCAGCGATTCCAATCCGCTCTATATGTCTTATAACGACTTTATGACCACCCCGGCATATTACCAAGAATCCTCCGAATATGCCATGATCGTTGTAAGTTCTATCTCATATAACCCGAACACCACCGGTGTGCTTCAAAGTTTTGACGCCACCCTCGATGGTGCGGGCGCTACATTGATCCCTTCGGCTACATTGTCGGTGGATAATTCCACTGTGACCTTTTCTTGGTTCCGAGATGAGGCAACGCTCGGATTTGAAATAAGCAAAAACAGCGCTAACAACGACTGCGAGGGATTGCGCGCAGTCGGCATGGTGTTCGGTTCTTTGAGAAACGGAACATTCAAAAACTTCAAGTGGAATGACAGCACCACAAGCGGTTCTCAACATAAGGCAACATATAGGAAAGTAAAAAGCGCTTCCGCATTCGGTGGTTTGGTCGGTTATGCCGGACGATCTGAGGAAAACGGACAGCAAGGAACTTCCAATGTTTACAATGTATCCATGACCTTCAATAAAGATGTTCTGCATTGTTATAATTTGGATGCTTATGGCGACTGGCAGGACAGCTGCACGGGCACATATACGGGCGGCTTGATCGGCGTAAATATGAATGCGAATGTCGAACTTGTTTCCGTTCGCATGAATAACGATATAGCTTTTGAAGAACAATCTCCGGCATTGAATTACCCTACCTTATGGAGAAATGCGGATCAAGGTCTTTCTGTTTTTGGCGGTATAATAGGCATTCAGCATTGTAACAGAACCCTTAAAAAGATTTCCATAAGCGGAACGGAACATGCAGCCTTATACGGACATCATGTTGAAACGAAAAAAACACAATGGGGTCAAGGCAATCGTTATATGACAGGTTCGGAAGCCAGAATGTCGTGCGTTATCGGTTTGGTGACCAGTGCGGGCACGGCGAACTTGCAAGGCGTTATAGTTGACTTTAACTATAATGAAGTATATGCATGGCTCGATAAATCAAAAACCTCGCTTTATCGCGGCATTATCGTCGGTAAAAACGAAGGAACCATATCATATTCCGACGTTTATTTGACCAATACTGTTTTTGCGGGCACTTATAAAGACAACAACAAACCCGGTCCGGAAGATATAGGTAAGCCGGCGCAGGGGGATAGCGGCGGTGAAAGCTTCTATCCTACCGGGACGAGATATGAAGACGGATATAAAGCGGAATATTGGTTCGATGGCGACGCCGTAAACGACCAGTCGTTTGCTTACATTGAAGGATCGAAGGTCGGTGAGGTCAGCTTCTCCGATGATACCGATTATATGTTGGAGATCTCCGTTCCGCAAGACCAAAAAGGCGTTTATTGGAATGTCAAATGGTCTGAATCCGGCGGCAGTCATACCAAAAAGGTGGATGACAATGTCTTTACTCAAAATTCGAGGGAAGACGTTAAGGTGCATGGCTTTGGCGCATATAAGGGCATCAGAACGAGTAACGGCTACTTGCAGATGTCTGTGGAATACGCCTCGTCCTATCAGCTCACTCCGCGCAACGGCGTGAATAATGACGGCGGGGACGATAAGTATTACGACAAGACCATGGTCAACTTCCCCACGCTCAAAGCCAGCTATCTCGAAAATTACGAGATGGATAATCACCCCGGCAAGCTTACGAAAAACGGCTATGTCACCATCGGCAATGACAGCGCCGGCACCTTCACCTTTATGATGAATAACGGCTCGACAAGCGTGGGCAATACCATCGAGCATATCTATATCGGCGGCGAGGATAAGAACGCAGATATTTCCGGTAACATTGCCAGTATCTTGCAGCTCGAACGCACGGCGGGAGAAGACTTCCAGGTGGTGGACAACAATTTGAGCGCCTGGCAGGCGGAATATAACGCCAACGTTTACCGCTGGACCCTGCTGGATTTGTTCGCCGTGGAAGATGAAAACGGAAATAAAACCATCTTTGCGCCCGCGTCAAACGGCATTAACGTGAAGGTGGAGATAGACAAACGTCCCATTTATATGGACGTGGTCACCAACCAAGTGCCTTACACCGGTTATGATTACGGCGTGCAATATGGCAGCGGCAGCGCGGCAAACACCGTGTATTATCAATTCGGCACCATCGCCGAAAACGGCGGCGGGCAAGCCGTCATCAGCGACGATACCGTCACTTTGAGCCAGGCAGCCACCGGCTCCACCGCCATCAACGCGGGTGATTACACCGTCACCGCGCAGGGCGTGAACAGCGGCTCAAATAACTATGAATTGATAAACGCGCCCAATAACGAAAACGCATTCACCATCACTCCCGCCAATGTCACCCTCACCGTGACCGGCGGCAGCATGCCGTTCGGCACCACCTTTGAAGAGGGCGGCAGAGCGGCGTTTATGGAGTATGTGGATTACACGCTCGACTTCGGTGACAGCCCGCTCACCGGTTTTGCCGCCCGTGACGGCATCACGCTCAACCTCAACCTGATGACCACCTCTTCCGCCACTTCCGCCGGGCAATATCTCTTTGCCCCCACAAACGGTTCGGGCAGCGTGTTTGCTTATGCGTTCCCCGCCGGTATGTATGACGTGGTGGTGGAAGGCATTTCCGGCAACGGCAGCGGTAACTATACCTTCGCCGTTGCTCAGCAGGGCACCGGACAGTTTGAAGTGGAAAAACTCGACCTTGCCGTCAGCCTGCCGGAGATATCCGACTTTACATACGGCGACCTTGACATGCCGCAGGTGGGAGAAGCCGTTATCAGCGGCTTGCGCACGGGCGATCAGATAACTTCTTCCGCGGTGAAGTATTTCACGGCGGAAAACGACGCGGACTACACGCCCGGCATGCGCTTCGGCGCAGGCAGTTATTATGCGCAAACCGTGGTGAGCGCCATCTCGTCGCCCGGTTCCGTCAACGGTCTGGACAACTATAACGTTGTGTGCGGCACTTCCGCTTTCGACGTTTTGAAGCGCGACACTTATGTGCTCTTCGATTACGACCCCGCTCAGACTTACGTCTATCAGGCCGCCGAATATTCCTTCAACGCCACCTCTTTGAGTAACGGCGCCGCGGGTGACGGCGTGTCGGACGTTACCTTTGCTGCCTTCTCCGATTCCGGCAGGTTGCAGCCCGCGCAGGCGCTCAATGCGGGGATTTATTATCCCGGCGCCACCTCGGCAACTTTGAGCGATAATTATAACGTTTTGGGCGTGCTCGATAAAAACGGCAACGATTGGGCTACCTTTGAAATAGAAAAGGCAAGCGTGACCCTGGCGCTCGGCAGCAAGACCACCGCCGAATACAGCGGCGAAGAAGTGCCTTTCGCTCTCGCCGGCGTCACCATCACCGTGGCAGACGCTTTGCAGGAAGAAGTGGAAAGCGTGCTGCGCGCCGCGCTCACCTTCACTTATAACGGCGCGGCGGAAGTTCCCGTCAACGCCGGCACTTACGCCGTGGCAGTGTCCCTGCCCGAGCTGACCAACTATAACGCCGCCACCGCCTCTTTGGGAAGTGACGCGCTCACCATCACGCAGATGACCATCACCATCACCCCGAAAGAGACTGAGGTGACGGCGCCATATGACGGCACCGTTATTCCCAATCTGCCTTACACGATAACCGGCTCCGACGACAGTGATTTGAGCGGTAAAATAACCCCGGACATCTCCTATTATGTGGGCGAGGGCACGGAAAACGTTGCCACCTCTTTGCGCAACGTGGGCATTTATACCATTGTTTATAAGTATGACGGCGCCACCGGCAATTACGCTTCCGCCGAGGCAACCGTGACTTATAAAGTCACGAAAAGGCAGCTGCACATCACGCTGAGAAACGCCAAAGTCACTTACAATAAGCAGGCTTATCAGCCCGATTACGATATCACCACCGACCCGATCATCACCGGCGACCCGATCATCGCCGGCGACGTGGTCAACATCACCTTCACCGTTACAAAGGACGGCTCGGCCGTTTCCGGCGACATCGTCAACGCCGGCGAATACAACTTCACCTTCGGCGTGGACAATGCCAACTATGCGCTCTCCGATTCGTATACGGTGACGATCGATCCTTACACGCTCACCGCGCAGGGGTTGAACACAACGATACTTTATAACGCCGCCGCCACGGGCATTGAGGAATACAAATCGCAAATCAATTACGAGGTGCTCGATGCCGATGGTTCCGTCATTGAAAAAGACGCCATCAAGGTTGACGTGGAGATATTGGAAGAAGGCGGCGCCGCCGCAACAACGATCGGTTCGGACGGCGGTAAATATCAGGCAAAACTGACCGTGACCAAGTCCGGCGCGTTTAACAATGATAATTACGCCGTTGCCGAAGCCACCACTTACGCAATATATATCTATAAGATAGCTTTGCGTTCCAGTTTGACCGGCAGCGTAACTTACGGCACGGATTACACCGTAAACGGCGTTCTCTATGCTGCGGCAGGACAGGCAGGAACGCAAGACCTTAAAGTTAACGGTGACGACGGCTCTGTCGTTATGGACGAAGGCGCGGTTGCCGATGTTTTGGAGATCAATATTAAAAACGCAGTGCTGACGCTCAGCGGCGCAAATCTTATCGGAGAGTCCGCATCGGGTTCGAAAACGCTGACCGGCGGCGCAGCTGCAAGCGTTGTCTTTAACGGCAATGTCTTTGATGAACAGTTTGCAAAGCCCGTCGACGCCGGTTCTTATACGCTGACCGTTACGTTGACGGTTGAAGCCGTTTATAAGGAAGGCACAACTTCACATCCCGATAACAAGCGCACCGTCACCATCACCGCTCCCTTCACCTGGACGGTGGATCCGCTGGAGATCGCGGTGAACGCGGAGAACTTGGGTCAGCTTGATAAGTATTATACCGAAACCATCACCGCCGCTGACATCATGGGCGTGGTGAAGATGGAAGAACAATACAAGAAATATGTGACCGCGGTCTCCGCCGCCATCGGCGGCACGTATGTCAATGCCGGCGAGTATGAATACGACCTGGTGCTCAACACCGGCGTGGACGGGTATTACAACTATACTCTCGCCGCCGTGAAAACGGGCAAAATAAACGTGCAAAAACTCACTTTGCAGGTGAGTGCGGGCAATGCGGAAGTTGAATACGGCAAAGCCGTCACTCCTTCCGTCACCACCGTCATCTCCAAGGGTGAAACGTCTCTGACGGAGGAAGAGATCTCTAAGCTCGGCGCGGCGTTCACTTCGCAATATTCTTACACCACCGCGCTGAATTATCAGCCCGGCAAAGGCGTGGGACTTTATGAGGGCGCCATCGAGCTCTCCGTCACCGCCACGAAAAACTTCACGGTGGAAACGACTAACGGCAACGTCAACGTCATCCCCCGCAAGATACAGATCACGCTGGGCAACCTCTCCATGGTTTACGGCACGGAACAGCTGCCCGCGCTCACTTACACCTTGACGGGCGGCACCACCTTGTTCACCGGCGACGATATGCCCGTGCTCGCAACGGACGGGCTGACCCTCGATGGCGAGGCGGCTCCCGCCGTGAACAGGATAAACGCAGATTCTTATGCTTATGACTTCACGTCCCTGTCCTCGCAAGACGACAACTATGAGATAACCGCCCACAACGGCGGCACGCTCACCGTTACGCCTTACGTGATCACATCCGTGACTTGGGACGAATCCGCCAAGCCCGTTTACAAGGGCAGCGAATTTGCGGCAGATGAGCTGTTCACCATTGCGGATATGGATATGCCCAACGGCGACGTGGTCACCTTCGGCGTTGCTTATACCGACGGGCAGGGCGGCAAAGTGGTCAAAAACGCCGGCGCTTACACCGCCGCCGCCACCGTGGCTTCCGTGATGAACGGAACAGAGTCCGTTGAAACGGGCAACTATGACGTCAGCCGCGTTGCCACCCGCAACCTCAATGTGGCGCAGGCCACCCTCACGCTCTCCGGCGTGGCGGAAGCGGCGGAAGAGGACGGCGCGTTCATCCTCACCGTCACTTACGACCCGGACGGCGATCCTCAGGAGATCTCCGCCTCCGCGCTCACCTTCACCTTTGGCGCGGCAACTTATGCGGAAGATAATGACGGCGCTTTGACCGTTACCATCGCTTACTCGCAAAACGGCTTTACGGCTTCTCCCGTCAACGCGGGCACTTACAACGTGTCCGTCACCGTGAGCGGCGCCAACTTTGTGCGCTCCACCTTCACCAACATTTCCTTGGTGATAAACAAATTGCAGCTCACCACGCTTGACGGATTTGCCAACGTCACCGCGCCCGCGGACGCCATGTTCAACAACCTCTTCCATGAGCCTACCGTGGAGTTCTTGGGCGTGCCGGCAACTTACTCCTTCACTTATTTCAAGGTGACGGAGAGTGAAGGCACAATAGTCAAGGAACCTGCCGATCCCGTTGACGCGGCGCATTATTACGCTTTGCTCACCATAGACTCCGCCAACGTCTATTACGTGACCACGGGCGAATACGAGGTGGAATTCGACATCGTGCCCACAGACAAGATCTCGCTTGACATCTCCATCCCCACCAGCACCGGTCTGAACGAAAACAACGTTTACTATACCGGCACGGGTATCCGTCCCACGGCGGAAGCCACCATCACGCAGTTCAATCCCGCGCAGGTCTATGTGACCGATGACGGCGCCTTCACTTATAAGTTCTACAAGGTGGCAAGCACCGCCACCGGCACCACCGTGGAGATAAACGGCGCGCAATACGATGTCATGGCAAACGGCTATGCCCTCGACGAGGCTATCGACACCGGCTCTTACTACGTGGAGTATTGGTTCAACATAGGCAGGAAATTCAACGGCAACTATGAAGAGCTCCACGGCTTTATGATGAGCGGCGATGACCCCCTTATCATGCAGATAACCACCGGTAACATGGGTATCCGCTTCATCTCCGTTGCCACGCAGGAATACAGCGGTCTTGCCGGCTTCAACGGCCGCGACGTCATTTATCAGGAAAACGGCAAATGGTTTATCAACACCGACCTCATCACCTTCTCCGGCGTCGACCTCAACGGCATGACCAATTTGATGAACCAGCTCAAAACGGGCGAGATAGTGATCACCGTGTCTTATCGTTACGACATGACCGACGGCGTGGCGCGTTACACCAAACTTTACGATTACACCTGGGGCTTTGACGCAAACAACCAGGTGAGGGCCACGCCCGTCAAGAAGTATTATGCCATGAAGACGGATCCGGAAGCGGGACAGATAGAAGGTCCTTACGGCAACGTCACCGACCTGGGTTACGCAAACGGGCAGGCCGCGGCGGTCTACCTGATAGAAGTCCGCGTGGACAACAGACACAGCGCCGACGTCCCCGAAAATTTGAAGGATGTGGTGTCCGTGCCCGATTCCGGCAGCAGTTATTCCTCCGCCATGGAAGTTTATGCCGATGAAGACGGCAATCCTATCCGTGACGATAACAACAATCTGCAATATGTGCCCACATACCATCGCGGCTCCGGCACCATCAGCTTTGAACCCGCGCAGGTGGAGTTTGAAATGCTCTACACCTCCGACTTCTATAACGATGGCAATGATATGCTGACGGGAGGCTATAACGAGCTTAACGATGTGGCAACTTCTTTGGAAGAATTCACGCAGGAGTTGCTTGACAAGGCTCAATTCATTCTGCGCGGCGTGGCTATCCCCGCTTCCGCATTCGAATACAGCGGCGACGTAAGCACCAACCCTCTGGTCAAATCGGTCAATTCTTCAACGGCTGCGGTCAGCGTCAACGTCACCGGCAGCAATTACACAGACACCGTCCTCGGTGAAAAGGTCAGATATGAAGTGCTGGATAAGACTTACTTCCACCTCACCGTCACCGATGAAGAAGGCAACAAGGTCTATACTTACAACGTGACCGGCTATAATAACGGCTCGCAGAACGTCGGTGGCGCATACGGCATCACCAATGCCGGCACATACACCTTCGAATTCGTCTTCGACGGCATGAACGGCAAATATGCGCCTTTCTCCTATACCTGGGACTTTGTCCAACAGGCGGCGGAATATCACATCACCGTCACACAGGAAGAGGGCGTGACGCTCACCACGCCGTTCGGCACGGAGTTTGACCTCACCACCCTCAACGGCGCGCTCAAAGCCACGCTGGAAGACGGCGAACTCGCCACCGAAACCGGTCATTATCAGATGTTTGAAGAAGCCTTCAAGGCGGGCAATTACGATAATTACATCACCTTGTTCGGTGATGACGGCAGCGGCGTGCCTTACACCGATTATCAGGTGCTCGGCGTAGAATCCCCCGTGGGTCAATACTATATCTCCTATGTGTTCGTCAGCAAAGACAAAAACTTGGAGATCATGATGGAGACCCAGGAGAGCATGATAGAAGTCACCGCCACCGCGCCCGGCTTCCTCGCCGACGAGGACGGTAACCCCGTCGGCGTGACCGAGGGCGAAGAGGGTGAAGAAGGGCAAGAGCAAAATCCCGGGGAATATAACATCGGCTCCGTCTCTTACTCCGCCGGCAACACCCAAACGGAATATGTGCTCTCCAAGGTGAGGCTGGGGCTTGAATACACCACGCTGCCCGGCAACACCAATGATTACGCGCCTTACACCACAGAAAACGTGGGCATCTTTGCCATCCAATATCTGGCTGACGGCAGTGAAGATTGGGTGGAGCTGCCCGC
Organism: uncultured Christensenellaceae bacterium; assembly: GCA_944380295.1. Taxonomy (GTDB): domain Bacteria; phylum Bacillota; class Clostridia; order Christensenellales; family UBA3700; genus Alloclostridium. The sequence continues at coordinate 128,069 of CALWHE010000002.1, read as the reverse complement.
AACCAGCTCCATCATGAGCGTTGGCAAATACAAGATCTGGTTTGCCGCCGACGGGGACAACAACCTGGAAGGCAGCGTTTCCGATCAATACGTGCTCTTTGAAATAACCAAGATAAACGCCACCGCTTTCGTCACCGGCTATGAAGCCGTTAATGGTCAGACTTACACCGGTTATGACTTCTCGCTCGGCTGGAAGATCACCGATGAATCCGGTCTTGACGTCCAGGCGGCGGTTTTGGGCGGCGAAGTCAACATCATGGTCAAGTTCGGCGATGGCGAATTTGCCGCCGGCGGCAAGATCAACGAAGCGGGCACTTACACCGTTTACGTCACCGCCGCGGGCAGCGCCAACTATAACGTCAAAGATTCCGAGCAGGTGCAGATAGTCATCAATAAAGCCGACCTCAACGTGCGCTTTGCTCAGTCTTATTACACCGCCGTTTATAACGAAAACGGCAACACCATCGCCCCCGATCAGGTGTCTTATGAACTGAACGGCAGGCGCGTGTCCAACGCCGGCGGCGCTTCCGACGTCTATTACCTCCTCATGGATGAAGAGGGAAAAGTCACCAACGAAAGCGCTCAGCAAATGGTGGAGGCTTACCTGACGGCAAACAGCGAGCTCGATCTGGATGAGTGGGCGGCGCAGAACGGTTATACTGACTTTGTCTTTACTTCCGTCGGCGACGCGGCTGCCGCCACCGATGTGGGCGTGTATCTGCCCATCGTGGTCTATGAGGGCGACGGCAATTACGTCAAGTCCGCGCGCCTGATCACAAACGGCTCTTATCCCGAATTTGAGATCACCAAGGCGGCGATGCAGGCGATCCTGGTCGCTTCGCAGAAATACGTCGTCACTTACGGCGACGCCATTACGGACATCACTAGCGCCGATACCGTGCTCAAACACTTCACGCTGGCATGGAAAAAGCAGGTGGGCATCGGCTCCGACGGCTCGCCCGAATACGCCGATGTTGACGATATTGCAACTTCCGGCGCCGTCATCACTTACTCGATGCTCGACCTCCGCGTCTATACCAAGGGCTACGACATCGGCACTTATGCAAACGCTTATGAGTTGGAGATAAACTTCTCTCACAAGAATTACGAGTTGGATTACCAGACCGCATACACAAGCGTTGAAGTCAAGCCTTATGCCGTGAGCGTGGATCTTGCCAACGCGCAGGTGTATCTGGAAAAAGACGGAGCAGACAGCGCGCAGGTGCTCACTGCCGCCGGCGTGACCTTTAACAAGGTCTATCAAGGCGCATCCTTCGGCAGACTGACCTTCGTGTTCAAAGACGCGGAGGGCAACGTGCTGAACACCGGCTTCGGACTTGAAGGTCAGAACGGCATCACTCAGGAACACGGCTTCGGCGCTTACGGCGTCCTCTCCGTGGCGGCGGCGGATGAAGGCGGCTTTGTCGCAGGCACCGCCACCATCGCCGGCGAATACAACACAAAAGTCGTCTTCACGCTGAACAACGGCAATTATACCGTTACCATCAACGGCGCGGACAGCACTCTCGCCACGCTGACCCCCAACACCACGCAGGATCCTGACGCGGCGTCTTACTCCGTGGACGTGAAAATGAACGTGGAAAAAGCCGTGCTCAGACTGCTCTTCGACACCGTCACTTACACTTGGGGCACAGACGGCGAGTATAAGGGCGAGTATAAGGAAAAAGCCACTCCAAGCACCCGTGCCGATCACGTCGGCTGGTGGGAGTATTCCACCATTTGGACGGGCTATAAGTTTGAGGAGTCCGACCGCGTGTATATCCAGAGCGGTTACTTCGGCGAAAGCGGCAAATTCGTGCCCTTCGGCCGGTTTGAAACGGCGGCAAGGCTCGGCGGCGTGAGAAACGACGCGGAACTTGCTGCGGAACTTGCTCTTGTCATAGATGACGGCGACAGCGGCAACCTGGCAGCCGTGGGCGAGTATAATATCCATATCTCCACCGGCAGCGCCAACTATGTGATCGCCAACGCCGATAATGAGGTGCCTGTCATAACCGTTACGCCGGAAGGCAGTGACACTCCCGTGCAAACGCAGAACAATATGATAGACATCAATATCACCATTGCCGCATCTCCCGCGCTCGAAGTGACCGCGGCTTTGGACGGTGATGAAAACGCCGGCATACACGCGCTGTTCACGCAGGACGACGAGGCCGGCAAGGTTTGGAGCAGGACGTTTGACGGCATGACCATCAACTCCAAGACCATCTTGGGTGATTACCTGGCAGTCTATCGCTATAAGAGAACACAAGCCGCCGTCAAAGGCAGCATTGCCGCGCCGGACGCCACCGTGCCGCTTGAGCGCGACGGCGACAGAGATTTCTCCGACAGCATCTTTGCCAGCGGCATCAACGTGACCTTTGCGGGTGCAGACGGAACGGCGCTCGACTCCATCATGAGCGCGGGCACATACAAGATGACCGTGTCCGTGGAACTGACCACCAATGAAGTGAAGATCACCGAATATACGCTCGTCATCGCTCCCGCTCCGGCAAGCGATTTCACGGCAAACGTGAGAAATAAAGCCAGAAGTTCGCAGATTTATAACGGCGAAGCGCTCGTGCCCAACTTCACCTTCACGCTCGCGATAGCGGAAAAGCTGAACAGCACAGTGCAGCACACGTTGGACGTGACTTCTTACGACGTGCAGGTGTTCAAGGACGGCGCAAAGCAGCCGCTGCTCACATACAACGTGAAAAACGGCGTTGCCGAACTCAGCAAGGAACAGCGTGCGCTGCTTGCCGGTGCCGGTTCTTACACCTTCAAGCTGGTGGTCAATTCTCCCAACGCGGAGGAAAACGCCACCTTTGAGGTCAACACTTCCGACGGGCCGCTCACGTTCACCATCAAGCAGCGCGATCTGTCCAATGACGGCATAGATATCGCCTTCAAAGACCACTTCGATTACACCACCAAGGGCGGACAGCCCGTGGCGGTGGATGAAAAAAGGCTCGAATTGTCTATCTTCTACGACCGCACCCTGAAGCTCATCTCCGGCACCGATTACACCGTGACCTTTGAAAACGAAAACGGCGAGGGTGGCAACGAGGGTGGCAAGTATACCGGCACATACGGCTTCACCGTCACCGGCAAGGGCAACTTCACGGGCAAGCTGACCGGCCCCGGCTACTCTTACAGCATCGGCGCGTCTGTGGGTCTGACCCAGGCTCCCGACCCCATCGTTTACGGTTCCGATTCCGTTAAGGTGGTGCTCACCGTCAACTCCATGGGTCCTGCGCAGGGCGACGGCAGTTTGGACGCTGACAGGTTTGGTCTGAGCTTCAACAGCAATGTCGGCAGGCTGGTGAACGGCAATACCACCGTGTCCCAGCTCACCCTTGTCGGCGTGCCCGTTTATGCGGACGGCAAGTTTACCGTGACCTTGGGCGGTCTGCGCGCGGTGAATGCGGGCGAGTATTATCTCGACCTCTCCTTCACCTGCGAGTATGACAATATCACCTCCAATGGTGAGATCAACGCCGAAGCCAGCGGCGCGGAACTGTGCAAAGTCAAAGTCACTCCCGCAAGCGTGGTGCAGGCGGCTGAGAGCGTGAGCGCGGTGCTCACGTCCGTTAACAGCACTTCCGTTGCCTTCAACATCAGCGGCACGCCTCGCGCATACGAGTATTCTCTGGACAACGGACAGACTTGGGTGAAGGCGGTCAAGGGCAATAACGTCATCCCCGCGCTCGCGCCCGAGCAGAACGTGACCGTGATGCTGCGCGTCAATGACGGCAACTATGCCACCGCCGACGACGTGCACGAATACGACCTCAAAAAAGTGACGCTCACCGCCACCACCACCGCCAGCGTGGACGATATCCTCACCGCCGCGGATGAGCTGGCGCGCAGCTTCAACGCCACCGGTTTCACCCGCTATGCGGAACTGTTGCAGCAGGTGGAAAACATCAGCGCCGCCGATCGAGAGGCGAGAGGTGCGGAGATAGATGAAGCGTTGGCAGCCGTGGAAGAGGCGCGCAGCGAATATATAGAAGACCTGCAAGGCGCCATAGACTCCGCCGTCAACGCGGCGGAAAGGGCGGCGGGCAAGGCTTCCGCCACCACCACGGCAACTGCCGCCGCCACCGCAGGCGCGCTGTCCCTGCCGCTCTTCGGCATAGGCATGGTGTTTGCCGCACGCAAAAGGAACAAAAAGGAGGACGACCTCAATGACTAAGAAGAAGACTGCGGTCATCATCATCACCGCGTTAGTGTTGTGCGCAGCCGTGTTGACCGCGGCGGCGTGCACGGAAGAAATCACTCCCAAATTGGCATTGGAGTATCTCTCCGGCGTTTCCGAAGGCGTGGCGGTGGCGGACGTATCCGTCACCGTGACAGACAGCTCCAACGCCGTCATATATTCTTATCCCGAACCCGCCCAGTCCGTTCCCTCTGACATCCAGAGCGTGGTGACGGCGTTCGTGCCCGATATGAACGGCAATGCGGCTTTCAATTACGATCCGCTCGCCTTCACCGGCACGGCGGTGGCGGAGGCGGACGGCATTGCCACCTTCACGGCGCAGATCTCCGATTTGGAGACCTTCCTGGGCGTAGACGGCGATTACAGTGACGGCACCATAACCGCCACCATCGACGCGGCGACCACCAACGTGCTCAGCGTGGACATCTCTTATGTATATAACGGCGGCGGCAGCGACTTTACCGTAACGCTCAACGCCGTGTATAACTATTGACGGTATATCCGTCTTCTTCCCCCAATGCGGAGCGCGCCGAAATCGGCGCGCTCTGTCAATATTGTCAAGCGGAATTGAAATTTGCGTATTTACACGCGCGCGCGGATATGTTATAATATTTACATGAAGCATAAGGGGACAATAAGCGCCGCGCGCTATATGGCGGTGGACAGGCTGACGCGCTTTATCTCTCCCGCCGGCGCCGTGTGCGTCTTTTGCGGCGGCGAAGCCGACGGCTGCGGCGTTGTCTGCGAAAAGTGCCGCTCCCGCCTCACGGAAAATGCGGGCAGGGTGTGCAAAAAGTGCGGAAGAGTGCTCATTGCGGAAGAAGAATATTGCGAAACCTGCCGCAACCACAGCCGCGTTTTCGACCTGGCGCGTTCCCGCTATGTGTATGAAGACGGCGCCAGAAAGATAATAACCGATTATAAATACGGCAAGGCGCTTTATCTGGCAAAAGTCATCGCGCACGATATGGCGGAGGTTTATGCGGCGGCGGACATGAACTGCACCGTGATGATCAACGCTCCCGCCACGCCGGCGCGCGTGAAAGAGCGCGGCTTCGATCACACCGCGCTTTTGTGCGAATATCTCTCCGCAGAGCTGCACATTCCCTTTGCGGCGGACGCGATCGTCAAGAAAAAGGACAATTCCGCGCAAGCCGGGCTGAGCGGCGCGGAGCGGGAAGAAAACGTGCTGGGCGCATACGGCAGGGGAGAAAACGCCAAGAGATTGCGCGGCGCGCACGTGCTCATCGTAGACGACGTGCTCACAACGGGCGCAACGGCAAGCGCGGTGGCGCGCGAGGCATACAAGTGCCGCGCTGCCGGCGTCAAGGTGCTCACATATGCAAGCACAAGATCGGTAAATATCCTTTCCGGAGGTGAAATATGAAGACAAGATGGTATAAAGACGCGGTGGTCTATCAGATATATCCGCGCAGTTTTTGCGATTCCAACGGTGACGGCATAGGCGATCTGCGCGGCATCATCTCCAAGTTGGACTATATTAAAGATCTTGGCGTGAACGCGGTGTGGCTCTCTCCCATTTACAAATCGCCCAATGACGATAACGGTTACGACATCAGCAATTACCGCGAGATCATGGAAGAATTCGGCACCATGGCGGACTTTGAAGAGATGTTGGAGGGCATGCACGCGCGCGGCATAAAGCTCATCATGGATCTGGTGGCTAATCACACGTCGGACGAGCACGAGTGGTTTGTCAAAAGCCGCTCTTCCAAAGACGATCCGTTCCGCGATTATTACATCTGGCGCAAGGGCAGGGGCAAAGACGGCAAGCGCCCGCCCAATAACTGGACGTCGCGCTTCGGCGGCAGCGCCTGGCAGTTCGATGAGGCGACGGGGGAATGGTATTTGCACCTTTTCAGCAAAAAACAGCCCGACCTCAACTGGGAAAATCCCGCCGTGCGCCGTGAAATAGCGGATATATGCAACTTTTGGATGGAAAAGGGCGTAGACGGCTTCCGCTGTGACGTGATCACTTACATCTCCAAGGAAGAAGGGCTGCCCAACGGCAAGTTCAACCCCATCATGTGCGGCGACGAACACTTTGTGCTGGGTCCGCGTTACCACGAATTTATCCGCGAGCTCAACAAAAATTCCTGGGCAAAATTCGATTCATACACGGTGGGCGAATCCACCGGCGTGACCTTTGAAAACGCGCCCGAATGCATTGCCGAAGAACGCGGAGAGCTGGACACCATTTTCGGATTTGAGCATATGTGCACGGACATGTATATGGAAGTCATCCCGCACAAGTTCAAACTGCCGCGCTTCACCGCCGTGCTCTCCAAGTGGCAGAGTTTGCCCGAGAGCTGCTGGAACACGCTGTTTTTGGAAAATCACGATCAGCCGCGTTCGCTGGGGCGCTTTACCGGCGATTTCGGTGACAAGCGCTACGAAGCCGCCACCATGCTTGCCGTTGCCATGCAGATGCAAAAGGGCACGCCTTTTGTCTATCAGGGGCAGGAGATAGGCATGGTCAACTGCAAATTCCGCGATGAAGATTATCTGGACGTGATGGCGCGCCAAGTGTTTTCGATAGCCGCCAAGATCCCCTTCGGCAAGGCGATCGCGCGTTATTGTCTGGCGCGCCGCGCCCGCGACCATGCGCGCACGCCCATGCAGTGGAATGCCGGGGCAAATGCCGGATTCACCGCGGGAAAGCCGTGGATGATGCTCAATCCTTCTTACAAGACCATCAACGTTGAGGCGGATAAAAAGGCGGGAGAAAAGTCTATATACGCATTTTATGCGCGCCTGCACGCTTTCCGCCGCGGCAACGAGGTGATAAAGTGCGGTTCATACCGCCAGCTGGACAAAAAGAACAAGAGCGTGTATGCTTACACCCGCTCACACGAGGGCAAAACGCTTCTGGTGCTTGCCAACTTCAAAAACAAAACGTCAAAATTCAAACTGCCGCCGGAGCTTTCTTCGGGCAGGGCGGTGCTCTCCAATTACCCGGACAGCGCGCTTTCCGCCGAGGTGAGCCTGCGCCCTTACGAAGCCGCGGTATTTGAGATAAACGCTTGAACGCAGGGGGAGAAAAGTTCTCCCCCTCACTTTCAAATCAAAGAATAACTAAAATCGACGATTTTTAATAAGCCATATTATGGCTGAAAATGATTGAATTAAGCGACAAATCAGCCGTTATTGTATATTTTTCGTAAGAAATGCCTTTTAATAATTTACATAAGTAAAATTTGATGATATAATGTAAACAGCAATTCGGAGGTAGGATCAAGTTGAATAAACACAAGATTTTCGTGGTAGAGGACGATAAGAGCATCAGCGGCTTGTATGAGATCGCTTTCGATAACGATGAATTCGAAGTGGTGTGTTTCGAAAAGGCGGAGGCGATGTTCGACGCGTTTGAAAAACAGCAGAGCTGCGATATCATCATTCTCGACCTTATGCTTCCCGGCATGAGCGGTTTGGACGCGCTCAAACTTCTGAAATCTTCCGACGCGACCAAGGCTATCCCCGTCATCATCGTCAGCGCCAAGGGCGACGAAAAAGACAAGGTGGAAGGACTTAATTTGGGCGCGGACGATTATATCGCCAAGCCTTTCGGCATCATGGAACTCATCGCCCGCGTGAGAGCCAATATCCGCAAGTCTTCCATGGGCGGCGGAGAGATAATCTCCATCGGCGAGATCACCATCAATAACAGCGAACATGAAGTCACCGTGGCGGGTCATCACGTTCAGCTCACGCTCAAAGAGTATAAGCTGCTCAAATTGCTGATGGAAAAGTGCAATAACGTGGTCACCAGAGAAAAGATCCTCAGCGCGGTGTGGGACTATGATTATGTGGGAGAAACGCGCACGCTGGACATGCACATCAAATCACTGCGCAGCAAGATCGCGCAATTCACTCCCGAACAATATATTCACACGGTAAGAGGCGTAGGATATAAGTTTGCAAAAGCGTAAAATAGCGCGCAGCAAACTTGCGCGTCAGATAGTTTCCACCCTGAGCATAACGCTCATTTTGGTCATATTGCTCGCCTGCGGAGGATATCTGCTGGCGAGCTATCTTACTATGCGCTCTTCTTTGGGCAGTTTTATCCGTCAATACACCCGTCAGGTGGAAAACATGGATCATGTATATGAGCTGGCGGGGAGCGTGAACATCTTCCCTGAGCGTTCCATGATCATATTCGTATACAGCAGCACGGGCGATCTGATCGCTTCCAACGCGCCGCCGCCGGAAGACGTGGACTTGGCGGACCTGCAAACGGCGTCCGCCGGGGGAGAGGTGTATAACACTTATAAGTATGACGGCATCACCATGCTCTCCTGCACGGTGCGCGTGAGCGTGGAGAGCAACATAGACGGCAACGGGCGCATATATCTGCGCGCCATGATGCCGGCGGACTGGGCGTCGGAAAACTTTTGGATATTCTTCGGCAGCAGCATAGCCGTGGCGGTGCTGATCATCTTTTTGGCGCTTGGCATCACCAATCTCTATATCAAGCGCTCCATGCGCCCGCTGCAAGCCGTGCAGAAGGGGCTTGAAGACATCAATAACGGCAACTTCCGCGGCATTTCCGTCAGCACGGAATATGACGAATTTCGCGGCATAGTCGATCAGATAAGCGATCTGAGCCAAAAAATATCCGAATCCCTGGGCACCGTCAAATATGAACAGCGCAAGGCGGCGTTTTTGCTGGACAACATCGGGCAGGGCATAATCGCCTTGTCGGACACGCTGGTGGTGCAGATGTGCAACAGCGCCGTGGGGCGCATTTTGGGGCTGAAAAGCGGCATTGCCGGCATGCGCCTGCAAGACGTGGTCAAAGACGAAGCCATCGTCGCCGCCGTCTGCCGCACCCAGGAGAGCGGGATAAAAGACGGCTGCGAGTTCCGCCGCGGCGGCAACGTATATAGGGTGGAAACGCTCAACGCCGGCGATTCCTGGTTTGAAAATTATAACAGCATCGCGCTGTTGCTCACCTTTACCGATATCACGCAGGAGAGCAAATCGGCAGACATCAGGAGTGAATTTTTTGCCAATGCGTCGCATGAGCTTAAAACTCCGCTCACCGTTATCAAGGGTTATTCGGAGCTTTTGTCCCTGCCCGGTCAGAGCGAGAAAAACATCTCCCGCTGCGTGAAAGAGATAGAATTGAACACGCAGAAAATGGGCGTGCTCATCAATGATATGCTCTATATCAGCCGCCTTGACGCCAACATCGTCAACGAAGAAAAAGAAGTGACCGATCTGGGCGCTGTCTGCCGCGGCATTTGTGAAGATATGGGCGGCGCGGCGCAAAATTCCGGCGTGACCATCGAGTGCGAGGGCAGCGCAAGCGCGCTTTGTTATCCCAAGATGATGACCACGGCGATAACCAACCTGGTCAGCAATGCCGTCAAGTATAACCGCGAGGGCGGCAGAGTGTGGGTCAAGGTGTGGGAGAGCGGCGAGGACGCGTTTATCTCCGTCAGAGATAACGGCATAGGCATTGCGGAAGAAGACAGACCGCGCGTGTTCGAGCGCTTTTTCAAGGCGGACAAGGCGCACACGCGCAACGATGAGCTGAGCACGGGACTGGGGCTTGCCATCGTCAAACACATCATCGTCAACATGCACGGCGGGGAGATCTCCCTGCAAAGCAAGGAGGGGGAAGGCTCCGAATTTATCGTGAAATTGTCCAAGGGAAAGGAGGAAGAAGGCAATGATATATCCGATGAAACTGCGTCCGGCAACTAAGGATTACGTGTGGGGCGGAGAAAGGCTGAAAAGAGATTGGCACAAGCCCGCGTCGGGCGACGTGATCGCGGAAAGCTGGGAGCTTTCCTGCCATAACGACGGCATGAGCGTGATAGAAAACGGCGAATACGCCGGCATGCCGCTGGGCGAAATGTTGGCGCACATGCCCGCTTATAAGGGCGGCGCATGCGGGCAGTTCGAGTTTTTCCCCATACTCATCAAACTCATAGACGCAAAAACCAATCTCTCCGTGCAGGTGCATCCGTCCGACGAATATGCGCTTGCGAGCGAAGGGCAGTTCGGAAAAAGCGAAATGTGGTATGTGGTGGAAGCGCAGGAGGGCGCGGGCGTTTATTGCGGTTTCAAAAGACCGGTGAGCGTGCGGGAGTTGGAAGAGGCACTGCGCGGCGGAAAGATCTTGGAGCTGCTCAACTTTATCCCCATGAAAAGAGGCGACAGCGTTTATATCCCGTCCGGCACGGTGCACGCCATTTGCGGCGGACTGCTCATCTGCGAGGTGCAGCAAAATTCCTCGCTCACATATCGTCTTTACGATTATGACAGAGTTGACAAGACGGGCAAAAAGCGTGAACTGCACATAGAAAAAGCCTTAAAAGTGGTCAATACGTCCGCCGTCTGCAAGGTGAACGAAAACGTGGTGGCGGAAGAAGAAGGCGTGCGCAGGCTGGCGCAATGCAAATATTTCACCGTGCGCGAGATAAGCGTGGATCCTTTGTATAAGGGCTGCGTTGGAGAGGACTGTTTCCTCTCGCTTACCTGCACGCAAGGGGAGGGCGTCTTGTCTTGGGGGGATGAAGAATATGACGTCAGGCGCGGCGACACTTACTTCCTGCCCGCCGGATCGGGCGAATACGCTTTGCGCGGCAACATGACGCTCATCTCCGCGCGCGTGTAAGTATTATAATATTATAATATAATATAAATACCATATAATAAGCGGATGTCGGGCGCGGCAAGCGTCCGATATTTTTATTCTCCACGCCATTTTACGCGCTTTTTCCGGCGTGAAATTCGCATGAGTATTTGACTGCGAAAAGCCGCTCGTCATCAAAATGCGACAGTGTAAAAGCGGCGCGTTCTTCAAAGCGTTTTACGCGCTTTTTCTTGTGTTCAAAAAAGCGCGTAAAACGCCGTATTCAACACATCAATCGACATATATAAATGATTTTTCAAGAATAATAAACACTTTGCCGCGTTTTTGTCGTCAAACTTTTTCCCGCCGTCCGCGCAGATTTGAAAGTCGGTTTTCTCTGCTTTTTTTCTGCGGTAAAAAAGCGCGTAAAATGTCGGCGCAGGGCGCAAAAAAAAGCGCCGCAGTCGCGGCGCCTTTTTTGCTATGTATCCGTCTTAGTCCGTGATGGTCAGATCTTCGATGAAGTTTGCGCTGGCGGCAAATGCCTTCACGGATTCCGCGGAGCTTTCCGCCCTCGCCTTGGTGGAATAGCTTTCGCCCACACCAAGCAGGGTATTGTTGCTGTCTGCCTTATACAGCTTATAACGGTAAGTGCCGTTCTTTTCCTTGTCGATGGCGATGGTGCCCTGTTCCACGGCTTTCTTAAAGGCGTTGATGGAAGCCTTCTTGGGTTTGACCTTATAGCCCTCGGACTCATAAAGCACCTGACCGTTGTTGGCTTTGAGCTGGAATTTATAAGGCTTGATGGAGTTGGACTCGTCCATGATGATCACATATCTGCCGCCTGCGGGTTTAGCCGGCTCGTCGGTGAGCAAAATGATGTTGTTCTTCTCAGCGGGAGCGGGCGCTTCCTCGACCTTTTGAGGAGCGGGCTTTGCAGCCGCCTTCTTCTCCGCGGGAGCCTTCTTTTCCGCGGCGGGTTTTGCTGCTTTGGCGGCGGGCTTTTTCTCTTCCGCCTTCTTGGCGGTCTGCTTCTCTTCCGCCTTCTTGGCAGCGCTTGCGGGCTTTTTGGTGGTGGACTTCTTTTCTTTCACGGTGTTTTCCTCCTTATTTTCTTCGGCAACGCTCGCTTCGGCTTTTTCTTCCTCAACGGGTGCCGCCGCTTTTTCTTCCGCTACGGGCTGTTCCGCCGGCGCGCTCTTCTTGGCGGCGTTGGCGGGCTTTCTGGTGGTGCTCTTCTTGGGGGCGGGCGCTACAACGGCAGCCGCAGCCTCTTCTTCGGCAGCTTTCTTGGCAGCCTCTTCTTCGGCGGCTTTTCTTGCAGCCTCTTCTTCGGCGACCTTTCTTGCGGCTTCTTCTTCCGTAGCCTTTCTAGCGGCCTCTTCTTCGGCGGCTTTTCTAGCGGCCTCTTCCTCGGCGGCCTTTCTAGCGGCCTCTTCCTCGGCGGCCTTTCTAGCGGCCTCTTCCTCGGCGGCCTTTCTAGCGGCCTCTTCCTCGGCGGCCTTTCTTGCAGCCTCTTCTTCCGCAGCCTTCTTGGCGGCCTCTTCCTCCGCAGCCTTTCTTGCAGCTTCTTCTTCGGCGGCCTTTCTGGCGGCCTCTTCTTCGGCGGCTTTTCTAGCAGCCTCTTCCTCGGCGGCTTTTCTAGCAGCCTCTTCCTCGGCGGCTTTTCTGGCGGCCTCTTCCTCGGCGGCTTTTCTGGCGGCCTCTTCCTCGGCGGCTTTTCTGGCGGCTTCTTCCTCCGCAGCCTTTCTTGCGGCCTCTTCCTCGGCGGCCTTATCGGCGTCTTCGTTTACCGCAATGCTCTCTTCCTCGGCGCTTGCTTCGGCGGGTTGCGCTTCCTGTTGCGCCTTCATCTTTTTGTTGTAAGAAGCGGTCGCACAGCCGCCGCAGATGGCGATGATGGCGATCAGACCTATGCCTACAACGAGCAACGCCCAAAGCGGGAAGGATGCTTCACCGATCTTGAACATTTCCGTGGTCATGAGTATCACAAAATCTTCCATGTATATCTCTCCTTTTTTTGATAATAATATTATATCATCGCGCGCGCGAAAAGTAAACCTTTATCCGCAAGTTTTTACAAAAATTTTCAACATTATGTCTAATATTTTTTTGCCGCATTTCGCGTTGCCGTCGAACGCATGCTTTGCCGCGCAATATCCGAAGGCGACGCTCCTCGGATTATCTCCCCGCACGGGGCGGACAACGCTTGCATATCTCAAAAAAAAAGACTAAAATATAGCCATGTGGTGGGAAGCGTTATTGTGGAGTCTGCTTTCCGGAGTGGCGGGAACTTTGATAGGCGCGCTCATTCCGGTGTCCGTTCACGGCAGGGGAGAAAAACTGCTCAGTCTGCTGATGGCGTTCACCGCCGGTTTTATGGCGGCGCTGGTGTTTTTGGACGTTTTGCCGGAGTCGTTGGAGGCATGCGGCGAGATATGGATAACTCTGCTTTTCACCTTTATCGGCGCGGCGGTGGTGTTCGGCGCGGGCGCTCTGCTCGACAAAAAGTCGGGCGAGCATAAGCACGAAGGTCAGGAGCTTGCGCCCGATCTGCACAGCGCGGAAGGCAAAAGAGAGCTTTACGTGGGGCTTTCCCTGGCGGTGGCGCTGGTGCTGCACAACGTGCCGGAAGGCATGATGATAGGCTCGCTGTCTTTGACCGGTTCGGCGTGGCTGGCGGCGCTGCTGATCGCGCTGCACAACATTCCGGAGGGCATCGCCATGGCGGCGGCGTTCTGCCGCGCGGGGATAAAGCGTCCGCTCGGCGTGCTGATCGCCGCGTCCACGGGCATAGCCACGGTGGCGGGCGCGCTGATCGGGTATTTTGTGAGCAACGTCTCCGGCGTGCTGACGGGCATGTGCCTGGCGCTTTCGGCGGGCGCGCTGCTCTATATAATATTCGACGATATGCTGGCGGAGGCGTATGCGCGCGTCAAATGCAAAAAAGTTGCGGTGTGCGCGATCCTGGGCGTGATGGTCGGAGCGCTTATACTTTGGCTGGCGGAGTGAGATATGGAAACAAAAATTTTAAGCGGAGAACAAGGCATAAAAGCGGGCGCGGAGATAGTGCGCGCGGGCGGCGTGGTGGCTTTCCCCACAGAAACCGTTTACGGTTTGGCAGCCAACGCGTTCGATCCGCAGGCGGTGCGGGCGGTGTTTGCCGCCAAGGGCAGACCCATGGACAATCCGCTCATCGTGCATCTTCCCGATAAAAACCAAATAGGGCGCGTCACGCGCGGTTACGACAAAAAGTATGAAGTTTTGGTGGAAACGTTCATGCCCGGTCCGCTCACGCTGGTGGTGCCGCGCGGGAGCGATATTCCGGACGAGGTCACGGCGGGCTTGGATACCGTGGGCGTGCGCGTGCCCTCGCATCCCGTGTGCGCGCGCTTTCTTGCCGCCTGCGGCGTGCCGGTGGCTGCGCCTTCGGCAAATCTCTCCACCAGGATCAGCCCCACGTCCGCCCGTCACGTTTTTGAGGACATGAACGGCAGGATACCCCTGATAATAGACGGCGGAGAATGCGAGGTGGGCATAGAGTCCACCGTGCTCGACATCACCGGGGAAGCCCCCGTGGTGCTGCGCCCCGGCGCGGTGACGGCGGAGATGATTGCGCACGTTTTGGGCGAGGACGTGAAGTCGCACAGCGGCAAGGTGTTGGCGGCGGCGCCCGCGCCCGGCATGAAGTATAAGCATTACGCGCCCGCCTGCGAATGCGTGGTGGCGGAAAACATCTCTTCCGCGCTGGCGTGTTACGAGCGGCAAAAAAATGCCGGCAAAAACCCCGTCATACTCTGCCGGGGAGAGCATGCCGCCATGCTGGGCGGAGCGCGCTTCATCAACCTGGGCGGCACGGATGAAGAGGTGTGCCGCAACGTTTACGCCGCGCTGCATAAAGGAGAAAAAACGGCGGACTTCATCATCTGCGAAGATCTGGGAGATCGGGGAGTGGCGGCTTCGGTGATGAACAGGGTAAACAAAGCCGCGGGAGGGAAGAGAGTATGAAAGTATTGTTTGTCTGCACGGGCAACACCTGTCGTTCGCCCATGGCGCAAGCCATCATGCAGCGCAAGGCAAAAGAGCAGGGGCTGGACATTGAGGCGGACAGCGCCGCCATGATGATGACTTACGGCGAGAGCATGAACCCCAAGGCGGCGGAGGCGCTGAAAAAATTGGGTATCACCGGTTTTACGCACACCTCACGGCCCATCACGCAACGGCTGGCGGACGAAAGCGACCTCATCGTCACCATGACCTGGGAACAGCGCGCCGCGCTCGCCACGGTGGTGGACGACGACAAGCTGGCGGCATTTTGCGAAGTGGCGCCGTGCGGCGACGTGCCCGATCCGTTCGGAGCGGACGCGGAGGTCTATGAAAAGTGCGCCCGCACGCTGGACAAGGCGACGGACAGCCTCATCTCTTACATAAAAGAGCGCTATTTGTCAAATAAATGATAAAAATTTGTAAAAACGATATCAAAAACCCGTCATATGTGCGCGAAAAGGCATTTTAAGCGACAGATCGCGTAAAAGTGCCGCAAAATGCGTATTGCATAATCGTTGCGCATATGATATAATTATTTTAACACGGAGGCTTTATGAAAATTGCAATCGGCTGCGATCACGGCGGCATCGTCTTAAAAGACGCCGTTCTGGCGGAACTCAAAGGCAGGGGGATAGAGGTGAAGGACATGGGCTGTTTTGACTCATCGTCCGTGGATTATCCCGATTTTGCGCTTGCCGTGGCGGAGGAAGTGTCTTCCGGCAGATGTGAAAAAGGCATACTCATGTGCGGCACGGGCATAGGCATCGCCATTGCCGCCAACAAGGTGAAGGGTATCAGGTGCGCCGTGTGTCACGACGTGTTCACCGCCACCATGAGCGCGGAACACAATAACGCCAATATTCTCTCCATGGGCGGCAGGGTGGTTTCTCCCGCTCTGGCTGTTCAGATGGTGCGTGCCTGGCTGGACACCCCGTTCGGCGGCGGCAGGCATGCGGGGCGCGTTGCCAAGATAACGGCGATAGAGGAAAAATACTTCAAATAAAGGGGCGGCGATGACAGGGGAAGAAAAGCCCGATATGGGCGAAGTTATCCAAAATATCTTGCAGGCGGAGGCAAAGGCGGAAGAGATAGCGCTTGCCGCCAAAGCCCAAGCCAAAGAAGCGCTCTCACGGGCGCAGACGGACGCCGCCCGCATAAAAGCCGAGGGCGAAGAAAGGGCGAAAGACGCGCTCAGAAAGGTGCGCGCGGACGCGGAACGGGTCGTTTTCGAGCGGAGCATGGCAGCGCGCGAAGAGTGCGAAGGCAGGAAAAAACAGCTGACCGCGCTGGCGGAGCAGAACACGCCGGAAGCGGTGAAAATAATATTGGAGCAGTTGAGCGCAAGATATGATCGCTGAAATGCGCAAGCTCATCTTGATAGGCAGCCGCAGCCAGACGCATGACACGCTCGATCTGTTGCACAGATCGGGGTGTGTGGAGATCGCGCCCGCGCGGCAGAGCGAAGGCACTTTCCGCCCCGACGTGAGCGCGGAAACGGATAAGTTTGCGCTCAAATTGGCGGACATAGAGTTTGCTTTCAACTTTATCGCATCCTGTTGCAGAGAGGCTGCGGATCTTGCCAAAAAAAAGATATTGGAATACAAGGCGGAAAAAAAGAACGTTTTAACGCCGAAACCCACTCTCACGTTTGAAGAATTCAAGCAATGCGCGCAAAAAGAAGAAGAGCTTGACGGTGTGCTCAAAAAGCTCAAAGAGCTTTCCGCGGGGCTGAGTGAATGCGCGGCGGAAAAACTGCGGGGAGAAACGGCGCTGGCGGCGCTGGCTCCCTATGCGGAAGTGGACGCGCCTCTGGCGGATTTTGCGCCCACGGCGCACGCCTTTGCCGCGATAGGCACGGTGACGTCCTCCGCGTTCAAAAAGGGGGAGTGGTGCGAAAAATGCGTTTGGCGCGCATATCCGAGCGGCACGCTCACGGCGTTGGCGCTGGTGTGCCACAAAGAGCATGAGGAGATGGTGCGCGCCGCGCTTTCCGACATGGAATTTTCCGCCTGTCCCGCGGAATACAAGCGCACGCCCGCGCAGGAGAGCGCGGAGATAGAAAACGCCGTGCGGGCGGCGGCGGAGCGCAGGGCGCAACTCATTGCGGAGGGCGCCGGATACGCCTCTTCTCTGCCGCTTGTCAAGCTCATGCGCGACTATTACAGCGTGTGTTATGCCAAGGCGGCGGGCAGCGGCGCAAGCGCCTGCACCGCCACTTCTTATATTTTGGAGGCATGGGTGCCGCTGCCCTATGAGGAGCAGGTGGACAAACTGCTTGAAGAGAGTGAAGAAACTCTTTCTTATTACTTCCTGCCGCCGCAGGAGGGGGACGATGTGCCTTCTTATGCGATGAACAATTCGCTGGTCACGCCGTATGAAACGGTGACGAACATGTTTTCCGCTCCCAAATACAGAGAACTCGATCCCAATCCGCACATCACGGCGTTCTTCTTTCTCTTTTTCGGCATGATGCTGGCGGACGTGGGATACGGACTGCTGCTCACCATGTTCACGTCGATATATCTTGCCAAGGTCAAGCCTCCCAAGGGCAGCGGCAACATGATCAAGCTGCTTTGCATGGGCGGCGTGTCCACGGTGATCTGGGGCGTGATGTTCGGCTCTTACTTCGGCGTGAGCGCGGCGGACTTCGGCATGTGGTATTGGTTCAACCCGATAGAAGACCCCATCACCATGCTCTTCCTCAGTTTGGGCGCGGGGCTTGTGCAGATGCTTTACGGTTATCTGGTCAACATGGTGGCGCTGTTCAAACAGAAAAAGCCGCTGGAAGCCATCTTCGGCAACAGCTGCTGGTATTTTATCGTTTTCGGCGTGGCGGCGGCGTTCTTCGGATCTTCGCTGGCAAGCTGGCTGCCTTATCTGGGCTATGCGCTTTTGGGCGTGGGACTGCTGTTTTTGGTGCTCTCCGGCGTTGTGACTGGCAAAGGCGTCCAGCGCCTGGGCAGCGGCTTGGGCAAACTTTACGGCATAGTCAACTTTTTCTCCGACCTGATGAGCTATACGCGCATCTTCGGTCTGGGGCTTGCCTCGGCGGTCATCGCCATGGTGTTCAATCAGATAGGCATAGTGATAAAAGACATGATGCCCTCCGTGCCCGCGCTGGGCTGGCTTATCGCCTGCGTGATCTTTTTCATCGGGCACGCCTTCAATTTGGGCATAAACACGCTCGGCTCTTACGTTCACGACTCCCGCTTGCAATTCGTGGAATTTTTCGGCAAGTTCTATGAAGGCGGCGGCAGGCTCTTTGCGCCGCTGGGCAGCGAGATGAAATACTATTACGTGGACGAGAAAAAATACGAAACAAAAACCAAATCCATGATCGGAGGTAAAAGATAATGGACGGAGCATATATTGCGATAATAGGCGCTGCCGTTTCCGCCATCCTGGCGGGCTGCGGTTCGGCGATAGGCGTGGGCATAGCCGGACAAGCCGCAGCCGGCGTCACTTCGGAAGATCCCGGCAAGTTCGGCAAGCTGGTGCTGTTGCAGCTGCTGCCCGGCACGCAGGGCATTTACGGACTGATAATCGCCTTCCTCACCCTGCTGTGGACGGGCTTTTTGAACGGCGCTCCCGTGGAGATGACCACCTTGCAAGGCTGGTCGATAGTCGCCGCCTGCGCGCCCATGGGCATAGTGGGACTTGTGTCCGGCATTTATCAGGGCAAGTGCGCCGTGTCCGCGATAGCCATGGTGGGCAAACGTCCGGAAACTTCCGGTAAGGGCTTGGCGCTCACCGTCATGGTGGAAACTTACGCGCTTCTGGCACTGCTCATTTCCTTCCTGGCGCTGATGTTCATCACCAACAGTATCACGGCATAAAAAAATGAACGATAAAAACGCTGTCATAGACAAAATAATAAGCGACGCACAGGCAGCCGCCGCGCAGGAAGTGGCTGCTGCGGAAGAAAAAGCCGGGCAGACGGTTGCCGCGGCGCGCCGTGCGGCGGAAGCATACGCGGAAAAAATGCTGGCGGATAAAGACGCTCTGACCGAACAGGTGATCTCGCGCGGCAGGAGCGTGGACGCTCTGGACGCGCGCAGAGAGATCTCCGCCTGCAAAAGCGCTTTGATAGACGGGGCGTTCGCCCGGGCGGCGCAGGCGCTCAAAGCGGACAAAAAGGCATACAAGGCGTATCTGACGCGCGCCATAAGCAGCGCGGCGGAAGACGGGGACGAGGTGGTCATCTGCGCCGAAGACGAGAAGACGGTGACGGCGGCGTTTATCGCCGGCATCGCCAAGGCGGCGGGAGTCAAGATCAAACTTGCCAAAGAGCGCGGCGATTTTCTCGGCGGAGTCATCTTGTCCGGCAAACAATACGACAAAAACCTCACCTTGGAAGAGGAACTGCGCCTGGTGCGCGAAAACTGCGAAACGGCGGTTACCGACGTATTGTTCAAAGGAGAATAAATGGCGGATCTCATCTATGTCGCGTCCATCGCGCGCTCGCTGGAAAACACGCTCTTGGGATCGGACAAGATCACCAGGCTGGTTTTTGCCGAATCGTTTGACGCCGCGCTCAAAATATTGGCGGAGAACGGCTTTGGCAATGCGGGCGAGGGCGTGGACGCCATGATAGCCGCGGAAGAGCAAAAGCTGGCGCGCTTCATGAAAGAGGCGGAGGGCATAAAGGGCTTGGATTCCTTTTCTCTGCGTAACGACTATCATAACGCCAAGGCGCTGATGAAGGCAAAATACGGCGGCATTGCCGAGCCTGATTTCATGCTGGCACCGGCGGGCAAAACAGACGTGGAAGAGTTGAAAGAGTGCGTGATGAACGATGATTACGCCAAACTGCCGCCGCAGATGGCAAAAGCTTTGGCGGAGATAGACGTGCATTTTGCCACCGCGCCGCATTCGGGCAGATATATAGACGAGGTTTTGGACAAGGCGATGTATGCGCACGTGCTCGAAGCGAGCAAAAAGGCGGGCAGCATAGAAAAATATTGGCAGATAGAGATAGATCACGCCAACGTGCAGCTCTTTTTGCGCGGGAAAAAGCACGGCATGCGCATGTCCGCGGGATCGTTCATGCCGGGCGGCACGATAGGCGCGGACTTTTTTGCGGCGGCGGAAGGGGAAAGCGAAGAAGCGGTGCTGGACAAACTCTGTTACACTTCCGTGGCAAAGAGCGTGAAGGAATATTTGCAGACCCGCTCTTTTGCCCGCTTTGAAGCGTGCAAAGACAACGCGCAGCTGCAAATGTTCGCCGCCGATCGTTACGATCTGTTTTCCGTGGCGCCTGTGGCGGGGTATTACGTGGCGAAAAAAACGGAGCTGAAAGCGGTGAAGATGATCCTGACCTTGCTCAAAATAAACGCGGACAAGGCGCTCATCAAAGAAAGACTGAGGGAGTTTTATGTATAAAGAAAGAGCCGCGGTGATAGGGGATAAAGACATCGTGCTCGCCTTCAAGGCGGCGGGCATGGACGTGTTTGCCGCGGAGAGCGCCGCCGAGGCGGAAAAGATATTAAAGACGCGGGCAAAAGATCATTGCGTGATCTTCATCACGGAGGATCTGGCGTCCGGCATGGGCGACGCGCTGGAAAAATACAAGCGCAAGGCATATCCTGCGGTGATACCCATTCCTTCCTCGTTTGGCACGACGGGGTTTGGCATGGCGGGAATAAAGGCGGACGTGGAACGTGCCGTCGGAACGGATATATTGTTTAACAAGGAAGACTGAAATGGCGCAGACAAAGCAGAAAAAGGGAAGGATAATCAAAGTTGCCGGTCCGCTCATCGTGGCGGAGGGCTTGGACGACTGCCGCATGTTCGACGTGGTGCGCGTAAGTTCGCGCAACCTCATCGGCGAGGTCATAGAGATGAGGGGCGGCAGAGCCTCCGTTCAGGTCTATGAAGAAACGGGCGGTCTGGGACCGGGCGAAGAGGTGGTATCCACCGGCGCGCCCCTTTCCGTGGAGTTGGGACCGGGTCTTTTGGAAGGCATATACGACGGCATTCAGCGCCCCCTGCGCAAGCTGATGGAAGCCAGCGGGGAGAGGATAGGCAGAGGCATAGACATGCCCGCGCTCGATCACGAAAAAAAGTGGAAATTCGTGCCCGTGATGAAAAAAGGCGCGCAGGCGTCTGCCGGCGACGTGATAGGCACGGTGCGGGAAAACAGCCTGGTGGAGCACCGCATCATGGTCCCGCCGGGGGTTTCGGGCACGATAAAGAGCATAGAAGAAGGGGAATTCACGGTGGATCAAACCGTGTGCGTGCTCACGGGCGACAAGGGCGAAGTAAAACTGACCATGATGCAAAAGTGGCCGGTGAGGATAGGCAGACCTTACAAGAGCAAGATGTCGCCTTCCATGCCGCTCATCTCGGGGCAAAGGGTGATAGACACCTTTTTCCCCGTGGCAAAGGGCGGCGCGGCGTGCATACCCGGACCCTTCGGCAGCGGCAAAACGGTGGTGCAGCATCAGCTGGCAAAATGGGCGGACGCGGAGATCATCGTCTACGTGGGCTGCGGAGAGCGCGGCAACGAGATGACGGACGTGCTCAACGAATTTCCTCAGCTCACCGACCCGCGCAGCGGAGAGCCGCTGATGAAGCGCACGGTGCTGATCGCCAACACTTCCGATATGCCCGTGGCGGCGCGCGAGGCGTCCATTTATACGGGCATCACCATTGCGGAATACTTCCGCGACATGGGTTATAACGTGGCTATCATGGCGGATTCTTCTTCACGCTGGGCGGAAGCGCTGCGCGAGATGTCGGGCAGACTGGAAGAGATGCCCGGCGAAGAGGGTTATCCTGCATATCTTTCGTCGCGCCTGGCGAGCTATTACGAACGCGCCGGCGTGGTGCGCACGCTGGGCACAGACAACAGAGTGGGGTCGGTCACGGCGATCTCCGCTGTGTCGCCTCCCGGCGGCGACCTTTCGGAGCCGGTGTCGCAGGCAACGCTGCGCATAGTCAAAGTGTTCTGGGGACTTTCCGCCTCTTTGGCATACAAGCGGCATTTCCCCGCCATAGACTGGATAGCCAGTTATTCGCTTTACGGGGACAGGATGACGGAGTGGTATGACAACAACGTCAACTCCAAGTGGGCGGAGCAGCGCAGCCGCGCCATGAGCATTTTGCAGGAAGAGGCGGGACTCAACGAGATAGTGCGCCTGGTGGGCATGGACGCTCTGTCCGCGGAAGACAGGCTCACCATGGAAACGGCAAAGTCGATCAGAGAAGATTATCTGCATCAGGACGCCTTCAACGAGGTGGACACTTATGCCTCGCTGCAAAAGCAGTTCCGCATGCTCAAACTCATTCTGGACTGCCACACGCTGAGCGCGGACGCCTTGGCAAAGGGCGCGGATCTGGACGATCTGCTGGCGATCAAGAGCCGTGAACAGATAGGCAGATGCAAATATATCCCGGAAAAGCAGAGCAATAAATTTGCCGAAATAGACGCTTTGATGAGGCAAGAGATAGAGGCGTTGGTCAACGCGTGAGGTGAAAAATGCTTAAAGAGTATAAGACGATAAGAGAGATAGTCGGACCGCTGATGCTGGTGGAGGGCGTAGAGGGCGTCAAATACGACGAACTTGTGGAAATTGCCGCCAAAGACGGCAGCGTCAGGCTGGGCAAAGTGCTGGAAGTGGACGGAGATAAAGCCATGGTGCAGCTTTTTGAAAGCTCGCAAGGCATACAGATGTCCACCTCCAAGGCGCGCTTTTTGGGCAAAAGCTTGGAACTTGCCGTGAGCGAAGACATGTTGGGCAGAGTGTTCGACGGGTTGGGCAGACCCAAAGACGGCGGCGCGCCCGTGATCCCGCAGGCGCGGCTGGACATCAACGGCAGACCCATCAATCCGGCGGCGCGCGATTTTCCCGACGAATTCATTCAGACGGGCGTGTCGGCGATAGACGGACTTAACACGCTGGTCAGAGGGCAAAAACTGCCAGTGTTCAGCATGTCCGGACTGCCGCATGCGGAACTTGCCGCGCAGATAGCGCGCCAGGCAAAGGTGTTGGACGATTCGGAAAAATTCGCCGTCGTTTTTGCCGCCATGGGCATAACATATGAAGAGGCGGACTTTTTTATGAGCGATTTCCGCCGCACGGGCGCGATAGAGCGCAGCGTGATGTTCATCAATCTTGCCGACGATCCCGCCGTGGAGCGTATCTCCACGCCGCGTATGGCGCTCACCGCCGCGGAATATCTGGCGTTTGAAAAGGACATGCACGTTTTGGTCATCATGACGGACATCACCAATTATTGCGAAGCGCTCAGAGAGGTGTCCGCCGCGCGCAAGGAAGTGCCCGGCAGGCGCGGTTATCCCGGTTATCTTTACACCGACCTTGCCACCATGTATGAGCGTGCGGGCAGGATCATCGGCAAAAAAGGCTCTATCACGCAAATACCCATCCTCACCATGCCCGAGGACGACAAAACGCACCCCATACCCGATCTGACCGGTTACATCACGGAAGGGCAGATAATTTTGAGCAGAGAGCTTTACAAAAAGAGTATCGCTCCGCCCGTGGACGTGCTGCCTTCTCTTTCCAGGTTGAAGCAAAAGGGCATAGGCAAGGGCAAGACCAGAGAAGATCATTCGGACAATATGAACCAGCTGTTTGCCGCCTACGCGCAGGGCAAGGACGCCAAAGAACTTGCCGCCGTGTTGGGCGACGCCGCGCTCACGCCCACGGACAGGCTTTACGCGGCGTTTGCGCAGGAGTTTGAAAAGGAGTATCTCAACCAGGGCTTTGACAAAAACCGCAGCATAGAAGAAACTTTGGACATAGGCTGGAAGCTGCTCGCCATGCTGCCGGAGAGCGAGATGAAGCGCGTCAGGGACGAATTTTTGGAGAAATATTACCGTCCCGTGGTCCAAGCGCGCGCAAAAGAGGAAGAATAAATGGCGGAAAGGCTCAACGTAAATCCCACCAGAATGGAGCTGCGCAACTTAAAGCGGCGGCTGAGCACGGCGGTCAAAGGGCACAAAATGCTCAAAGACAAGTCGGATGAGATGGTGCGCCGTTTTGTGGAGCTTGCCAAAGAAAACAAGCGGCTGCGTGCAGAGGTGGAAGAAGAGCTCTCCGGGGCGCTGCGCTCCTTTGCCCTGGCGCGTTCGTGTTGCGAAGACTATGTGGTGGAAGAAGCGCTCGCCATGCCTTCCCGCGCGCTCAAAATCAAGGCGGGGGTGGAAAACGTGATGAGCGTTGCCGTGCCGCACATGGAAGTGAGCCGCGAGGAGGCCGGAGAGGCGTTCCCTTATTCTTTTGCGCAGGTCACGGCGCAGCTGGACGAATCCGTGCTCACGGTGAGCAAGCTGTCCGAAAAGCTGATCGAGCTGGCGCAGGTGGAAAAAACGTGCAATATGCTCGCCATCGAGATAGAAAAAAACCGCCGCAGGGTCAACGCTTTGGAATATGTGCTGATCCCGCAGACGGAAGAAACCATCAGATACATCACCATGAAACTGGACGAAAACGAACGTTCCGCCACCGTGCGCCTGATGAAAGTCAAATCGATGATAGAAGACAAATAAGACCGCGCATGCGTCAAATCATGCCGCCGCCAGGCGGTTTTTTTTATGTCCGCGTAATATTTCCCCGTAATACGTCATATGATTTACCGTCACAGGAGGTGCTTATGAAAAAAATTATCCTCATCGCCGCGGCGGTCATCGTCTGCCTTACGGCGGTATTTTGCGCCGCGGCGTGCGGCGACGAGGGCGACTTCAAACCGGAAGATACGCTCAGTTACGATCAATACATGTATTACTTCGGCAAAACGGAAGAGCTGGAAGCGGAGCTCATCGGCGTGAACAAAGAAGAGCTGTTCATCTCTGACGGCAAAGTGGGCACGCTGGTCGACGAGGTGCGCCTTTCTCTGCGCCCGCTCAAACCGGCGATGCTCGACAAGGAATACACTTATGTGCTGACGGGAGAGAGCGGCACGCTGTCCGGCGCTTTGAGCAAGGATAATTTCGGCGTGACTTTCGCCGCGCAGCTGCAAGGCGTGGAAGAGATAGGCAAAGTGTTGTCCGTCACGTTTACGGACGGAGAGGGCAAGGTCACGGAAGTGGCGCTGGAAAACGCCGTGACGGAGATAGACAACAAGGCGGCGCTGCAGATAGCGGCGGAAAGTTTTAAGGCGGAGATAGACGCGGCTCTGGCTGAGGGCGACTTCAACAGGGAAACTTACGTCAAACTGGTGCGCAACGATCACGATCCGGAAGGGGGCTTTTATTGGTTCGTGTCCTTCATCGCGGACAGGGACGATTATTGGGCGGCGCTGATAGACAGCAAAACGGGAGAAGTCATCTCCACGCGCAAAAGCACCGCCGCGGAAGATACGGAAACGGTGGTGACCACGCCGCAGGACTGACCCTGCCGCAAAAAATCATCCGCCCGAAAGTTTTCGGGCGGACGGTTTTTTTGCTTATGTCGGAAGCGCGGCGCGCTTTGCCTGCGCTCACTTTTTGAGGTCTTTATCCTTTTTCTCCGTTTTATCTTTTTTGTCCTCGCTCGTGAAGAAGTTGGTGAACCTCTCGCGCATGCTGGGCGCGTTGGCTTTGGCTTCCGCCTTGCGCGCCGCTTTTTCCGCCTTGGCGGCTGCGGCTTCCGCTTCCGCTTTTGCCTTGGCTTCCGCTTTGGCTTTGGCGGTGGCTTCACGCGCTTCGCGCCGTTCCGTGCGCTTTAACGCCTTTTCCGCCTTTTGCGCGGAAGCGTGTCCGATGGTGGCAAAAAGCCCCGCTATGATGAGGAAAAAGCCCTTCAAACGGTGTTTGTTGCCCCATTCCATAATGCCGCGTATCACCTTGATGTCCGCAATGCCGCCGGAAATGCCGATAAGACCGCGCAACGGCAGTTCCTTCATGCCCTGCATGAGCATGAGCATGGTGGTCATGTCCGGGTTTTCCACCTGTCCTTTGATGACGGAAGGCGCCACTTTATTGATGAGTTTGCCTATCAGGCAGCAAGACAGCTCGCCCAAGGTGGTGGTGAGGTCGAATTCGCCGCGCTTTGCCGGTATGTTTGAAGGCAGCGCCTTGCCGTAAAGCCCGGTGAAGTCTGCCGTGCTTATCTCGCTCTGCTCGCCTATGCGGAAGTATCCGGGGCACTTGCTCACGTAATCGGGCATGGGCGCCTCTTCTCTGCCGCGTATGCTCACCGTTTCGCGCAGGCGTATGTCGCGCGAGCCGGAGCCGATCAGCAGCTCGTAATCGCAGTTTTCCACATACCAGTCGTGTATTTCCGTGTTATAAAAGGCAAAGCACCTGTCGTCCAGCGTGAAGGTCACCTGCGTGGACTGTCCCTTTTTGAGGAAGACTTTCACAAAGCGTTTGAGTTCCTTCTTGGCTCTGAACACGCGCGAGCCGAGCGCGCTCACGTAAAGCTGGCACACTTCCGCGCCGTCGCGCTTTCCCGTGTTGGTGACGGTAAAGGTCACCTTGCCGTCTTTTACTTGCAGGTCGGAATAAGCGAACGTGGTGTAAGAAAGTCCGTATCCGAAGGGGAAAAGCACCTGTTTTTCCGCGCTGTCGTAATAGCGGTAGCCCACAAAAATGCTCTCTCTGTGCTCGACCGTGCGCGGTCCCATGCCAAAGTATTTGGAGGGGAGATAGTCTTCCAAGGCAAGGGGATAAGATTCCGCCAGCTTGCCGCTGGGGTTGACCTTGCCGTAAAGCAGACGGCACACCGCTTCGCCGCCGGCTTCTCCCGGCAGATAGGCGTTGAGCACCGCTTTTACTCTGCTTATCCAGGGCATGGTCACGGGAGAACCGCCGTAGAGCACCACGATCACGTTTTCGCACACGTCGCAGAGCGCGTCGATCAGCTTGTTCTGCGCGGCGGGCAGATCGATGTGCGAGCGGTCGTAACCTTCGCATTCGTAGTCTTCCGTCAGACCTATCGCCGCCACCACGGTTTTCTTGCCCTTGGCAAGCTCTGCCGCCGCCGTTATCAGGCTGTCGTCGGGATTGGCGTTATCGGTGCCGTAACCGGGCGCGAACACGAATTTTTTGCCTTCCGCGGTCATCGCCTCGGTCAAAGAAACCAATTTGTAAGGGTTGATGCGCGAGCTGCCCGAACCTTGGTAACGGCTGGTGCGCGCCAACTCGCCGATGAGGACTATCTCCTTGTCCTCGTCCAGCGGCAGCACGTCGTTTTCGTTTTTGAGCAGCACGGCGGAGCTTTCCGCGATGTGACGCGCCAGGGCGTGTCCGCGCTCGTAATCCGCCTCAACGCCGCTGAACTGGTTGGACGCACACTTATAGACGAATTCCAGCACGCGGCGCACCACCTTGTCCAGGTCTTCTTCTTTCAGTTCGCCCGATTTGACCGCCTTTACTATGTATCTGTCCGTCAGTCCGCCGGAGTAAGGCATTTCCAGATCCAAGCCCGCCTTCACGCCGGAAATACGGTTGTTGGTGGCGTTCCAATCGCTCACCACCAGTCCCTTAAAGCCCCACTCGTTGCGCAAAATGTCCGTGAGCAGGCGCTTGTTGTCGGACGCGTATTCGCCGTTTATGCGGTTGTAAGAGCACATCACCGTCCAGGGCTGAGTTTCTTTCACCGCGCTTTCAAAGGCGGGCAGATAGATCTCGCGCAGGGCGCGCTCGTCCACCACCGCGTTGATGGTCATGCGGCGCGATTCCTGGTTGTTCACGCAAAAATGCTTGATGGAAGTGCCCACGTTGTGCTTCTGCACGCCGTTTATATAACTCACGCACATGCGTGAAGAAAGGTAAGGGTCTTCACTGAGATATTCAAAGTTGCGTCCGCAAAGGGGAGAACGCTTGATGTTCACGCCGGGACCCAAAATTACGGAAACGTCCTGATCGAGGCATTGCAGGGCGATCTCTTCGCCCATCTGTTCCGCGATGGAAACGTCCCAGGAACTGGCAAAAGTCGCCGCCGGCGGGAATGCCGTGGCGGGATAAGATTCGTTCATGGACTTGTCGTTATCCTCTTTTTCCAGCCTCAGACCGTGAGGACCGTCCGACATGCGTCCGGAGGGTATGCCCAGGCGCGGGATCGGTTTGGTCGTCCAGTAATCGCGTCCGCTGCACAAGCTCGCTTTTTCTTCGAGCGTAAGACGGGAAAGGAGTTCGTCGATATTTACTTCGCCGTTCATTTTTCTCTCCGTTAAAATTTTCGTTTAATACAGTATAACAGATTGGGAAAATTTTATCAATATAACGCGCACTCAAAAATAAAATATATTATTAAAAGAGGCTTTGCCTGCAAAATCGCGTCCGATATGCGTCAAAATGCTGCAATGTGTTTGACTTTTGCCGCGCGCCTGTAATAAAATGGGTGTAATATACAAGAAAGACAAAAGGAGCGATTATGGCCAGGCAATTCAAAGAAGGTTTAACATTCGACGACATCCTGCTTATTCCCGAATATTCGGACGTCGTGCCCGCCCAAGTGGACATCTCCACCAAGCTTACCGACGATATACAGTTGAACATACCGCTTCTGAGCGCGTCCATGGATACCGTTACGGAATACGAATTGGCGATAGCTTTGGCGCGTGAAGGCGGCTTGGGTATGATACACAAGAACATGAGCATAGAGGCGCAGGCGCAGCAGGTGGACAAGGTCAAGCGCAGTGAAAACGGCGTTATCACCAATCCCTTCCACTTGACGCCGGAACATAAGCTCAAAGACGCGCTCGAACTCATGCGCAAATTCAAGATAAGCGGCGTGCCCATCACGCGCGGAGAAAAGTTGGTCGGCATCATCACCAACCGTGACCTACGCTTTGAAACGGATTTCGAAAAACTCATCGGCGAGGTCATGACCAAAGACAATCTCATCACCGCGCCTGTGGGGACCACGCTTGAAGAAGCGCAAAAGATCTTGGGCATGCACCGCATAGAAAAACTGCCCCTGGTGGACAAAGAAGGCAACCTGAAAGGGCTGATCACCATCAAGGACATAGAAAAAGCCATCAAATATCCTCACTCCGCCAAAGACAAAACGGGCAGGCTGCTCGCCGGCGCGGCGGTGGGCGTGACCGGAGACATAGTGGAGAGAGTGAGCGCGCTGGTGGAGGCGCGCGTGGACGTGGTGACGATAGACACCGCGCACGGGCAGAGCAAAAACGTGCTCACCTGCGTTTCCATGATCAAGAGCAAATTTCCCAAACTTCCGCTCATCGTGGGCAACGTGGCAACGGCGGAGGGAACAAAGGCGCTGTTTGAAAACGGCGCAGACGTGGTGAAAGTGGGCATCGGACCCGGTTCCATCTGCACCACGCGCATAATCGCCGGTATCGGCGTGCCGCAGGCAACCGCCATCATGGACTGTGCGGAAGCGGCGGACAAGATGGGCAAGCGCATAATCGCGGACGGCGGCATCAAATACAGCGGCGACATCGTCAAGGCTTTGGGCTGCGGAGCCAGCGCGGTGATGATAGGAAGTCTGTTTGCCGGCACGGAAGAAACTCCCGGCGAGATAGAGATGTTCCAGGGCAGGAGCTTCAAGGTTTATCGCGGCATGGGTTCGCTCGGCGCCATGGCTGCGGGCAGCAAAGACAGATACTTCCAGGCGGGCGCCAAAAAGCTGGTGCCGGAAGGCGTGGAAGGCAGGGTGCCGTTCAGAGGCAGTCTGGCGGACGTGGTGTTCCAGCTGATGGGCGGCTTGCGCGCGGGCATGGGCTATTGCGGCAAGCACAACATAGAGGAGCTGAGGCATGACGCCAAATTCGTGCGCATATCCAACGCCGCGCTGGTGGAGAGCCACCCTCACGATATATCCATCACCAAGGAATCCCCCAATTACAGCACTCGCGGATAAAACATCGGGACGGCGCCGCCGTCCCTTTTTCATGCCGCAAAAAGTGCATAAAAAACACATATATTAATACGGAACAAAAACAGCGTTCGGCGCTTATGCGTTTCAGATGATGAAAAAGCCCGCTCGGAGAATATTCGACACATTCGGAGTAAAAACATCGTCAAGTGCAAAAAATATACATTATGGCAAAAAATTATCGCCGCGCTTTTTGCGCGGCGATCTTCCGTTTAATATGCCAGATTTTCTTTGAAGTATTCGTTCAGCCTTTCGATGGGCAGCCTGATCTGCGCCATGGAATCGCGCTCGCGCACCGTTACCGTGCCGTCTTCGAGCGTTTCAAAGTCCACCGTCACGCAATAGGGAGTGCCTATCTCGTCTTGTCTGCGGTAACGCTTGCCTATGGAGCCGGCTTCGTCGTAAGTGCAGGAGAACTCTTTGCTCAGCGCCTTGTAAATTTCTTCCGACTTTTCGCCCAGCGCCTTCTTTTGCAGGGGCAGCACCGCCACTTTGTAGGGCGCCAAGGCGTGATGCAGATGCATGACCACGCGCGTTTCTCCCTCGCACTCTTCCTCTTCGTATGCGTTGCACAAGATGGCAAGCACCATTCTCTCCACGCCTAGGGAAGGCTCTATCACGTAGGGCACGTATTTTTCGTTGGTGGAAGGATCGGTGTATTCAAGCGATTTGCCGCTCACCTTCATGTGCGCTTTCAAATCGTAATCCGTCCTGTCGGCAACGCCCCACAGCTCGCCCCAGCCGAAGGGGAACTTGAATTCGAAGTCCGTGGTGGCATTGGAATAAAACGCCAGCTCTTCCGGGTCGTGGTCGCGCAGTTTGAGGTTTTCTTCCTTGATGCCCAAGCCGAGCAGCCAGTTTTTGCAGAATTCCTTCCAGTATCCGAACCATTCCAGATCCGTGCCCGGTTTGCAGAAGAATTCCAATTCCATCTGCTCGAATTCCCTCACGCGGAAGATGAAGTTACCGGGGGTTATCTCATTTCTGAAACTCTTGCCCACCTGCGCTATGCCGAAGGGCACTTTGAGGCGGGAGGTGCGCTGCACGTTGAGGAAGTTGACAAAGATGCCTTGCGCCGTTTCCGGACGCAGATAAAGCGTGCTCACGCTGTCTTCCGTCACGCCCTGGAAGGTCTTGAACATCAGATTGAACTGCCTCACGCCGGTAAAATCGCTTTTACCGCACACGGGGCAGGGGATCTGATGGTCTTGGATATATTTTTCCATCTTGGCGTTGTCCCAGCCCGCGATGCTCTCTTCGCAGTGATGCTTTTTCATGTAATCTTCGATGAGGTTGTCGGCGCGGTGACGCGACTTGCAGGCGCGGCAGTCCATGAGAGGATCGCTGAAACCGCCCACGTGACCGCTCGCCACCCACACGTTGGGATTCATCAGAATGGCGCAGTCCACGCCCGTGTTGAGCGGGTTTTCCTGCACGAATTTTTTCCACCAGGCGCGCTTTACGTTGTTTTTCAGCTCCACGCCCAAAGGACCGTAATCCCAGGTGTTGGCAAGGCCGCCGTAAATTTCGCTGCCGGGGTAAATAAAGCCCCTGCCTTTGCACAGGGCAACCAATTTGTCCATTGTCAGTTGTGCCATAATATTCTCCGTTATCGGGCACGGCGCGCGGCATGAGGCGTGCGCGTTTGTCCCGCGTAATTAAATAATTCCTTGCTATTATACCGCCGCGGGGCAAATTTGTCAAACGGCGGTAACACTTTTGGCGTAAATTGCGTATTGTGAATTAGAAAAGGCGGGAAACCGTCAATAATATGGAGGCGATATTATGAACAACTTCGATTTCGGCGGCTGCGATTGCCTGTGGCTCATACTGTTGCTGATGTGCTGCGGCGGTCTGGGCAACGGCTGCGGTAATTCCGGCGGCTGCAACTGCAACATCATTCCCGTGCTCGTGGCGCTCAGCTGCTGCGGCGGTTGCGGCAATTCCTGCAACTGATTACATATCCGCGCGCGGCGCAAATAGCCGGGAAAGCATAATAATATATTATTAGGGTGCGTTCCGTTGGGTGTCAAAAGAAAAATCCCGGCGCCGCCGGAGATGATTTTCGTGCGCTTATGCTTTAATGTATAAGCGCGCTTTTTTATGCGCCTGCGCAAAATGACGGGCGATTTGAACTTGACTTTTTTCCGCCGCGGCGTTATAATTTCCATATGAGAAAATACAATTTTTTCACATGGATGATAAGTTATGCGGACAAGCCGCTCTCTTACCGCGTCTGGGTGATGACGGTGTTCCCCGTGCTCTTCATCATGTGGCTGTGCGCGCAGTTTGTGTTCACCGACCTCATCGGGCAGTATTTTCTCTATTTTGCGCTGCCGTTTGCCGCCGTCGGACTTTTGTGGGACGCGCTCATATACGTGTATTACCGCAAGATAGGCGCTTTTGACGAAAACGGCTGTCTGAAAGAGGGCTATCCGCGCAAATTGCGCAGATCCAAGTGAGAGATGGGGTTGGCGGCGCAAGCCGCCTTTTTCAGTTGCGGAATATGCGCGCCGCGTGCGATCGATTTATCGTGCAATCACTTGTAAAATGCGCGCGCATTTGCTATAATAAGTCAATGCCGAACGTCGGCGGCGGTACATCTGACCGTATGCCCGGCAAGCGTTCGGCATAATAAAGCTTAGATAGGTATCCCTGCGAACCTAATCGGAGAAGCGATGAAAAGAAAGATATCCGCGGCAACCATAGCCCTCACCGCCATACTCACGGCGTTCGAGCTGATCTTTGTCTTTGCGCCGATACCGCCCGTTGCCGGAGCCAGTCTGGCTTTTTGTCTGATACCCGTGTTTATCGCGGCGACCACGGGCAAAAAGGGCATGACGGCGTTTTTATCCGTGCTGATGGCGTTGGGTATGCTGACGGCTGCATACACGGTGCGGGCGGCGTCGCTCACGGCGCCCGTGTTCCAAAATCCGCTGGTGGCGGTCCCGCCGCGCCTGATGGTGGGCGTGACGGCGTTTGCCTCTTACAACGGCTTGATGAGCGTGGCGGAGAAAAAGTTCGATCCGCTGCTCGCCGGGTGCGAAAAGGGGAGCGAAGAGTATAAAAAGCTGTCGCGCAAAAAGGGAGCGGCAACCTATGGGATAGCCGCGTTCACCGCATTCATCGGCACCGTGACCAACACCGGATTGGTGTGTCTGATGATCTGGCTGTGTTATATGGTGGGCGACATGTATATCGCAAGCGATATCCTGCCGCAGTTTTTCCAAGTGACGCTGGCGGTGAACGCGAGCATAGAAGTCGCCGCCTTCACCATATTGCTGCCGCCCGTGGTGATGGCGCTTTCACGTGCGGGATACTGCCGCGGAGGGAAGAAAAAGAGATGATTTTGGCAATTGATATAGGAAACACCAATATCAAGGTGGGCTTGTTCGACAAGAGCAAGCTGGTGCACGCCTGGCGTTTTTCCGTCACGCTGCGCACCGCCGACGAGATAGGTGCGGAGCTGAAAATGCTGCTGATGAACGAGATAGAGGATATTTCGCGCATCACGGGCATAATAATGTCTTCCGTGCAGCCCGATCTCAATTACACCATGGAGCATGCCTGCCAGTATTATTTCGGCTTCAAGCCGCTGGTGGTGGGCGTGGGCGTGAAGACGGGCTTGAAGATAAGATACACCAATCCCCAGGAAGTGGGCGCGGACAGGATAGTCAACTGCGTGGCGGCGTTCAATCTTTACAAAGGTCCGTGCATAGTGGTGGACTTCGGCACCGCCACCACCTTTAATTACGTGACCGCGGAAGGGGAATTTATGGGCGGATGCATAGCGCCGGGCATAAAGACCAGTTTGGACAGCCTGGTGGAGCACACCGCGCGCCTGCCCAAGATAGAACTTGTCAAGCCGGACACGATAATCTGCCGCAATACGGGCAATAATATGCAGGCGGGTCTTATTTACGGTTATACGGGGCTGGTGCAATACATCTTGGCGCGCATGAAGAAGGAGTGCGGAGAAAAAGACGTCAAGGTGGTGGCAACGGGCGGACTGAGCGAACTGGTGCGTTCCGTGCCGGAAGAAAAGATAATAGACATCGTAGACAGGTCTTTGACGCTTAAAGGACTGAAG
The DNA here is from genome assembly GCA_944380295.1 of uncultured Christensenellaceae bacterium. Classification (GTDB taxonomy): domain Bacteria; phylum Bacillota; class Clostridia; order Christensenellales; family UBA3700; genus Alloclostridium. The sequence continues at coordinate 94,314 of CALWHE010000002.1, read as the reverse complement.
ATAATATACGACATGAATACCAAACAGACAAAGGAGTGAGATATGAAAAAAGCCGGTGTTGCAATACTGGGAATGGGCGTTGTAGGCGGAGGCACCTACAAGATATTGGCGGAAAGAAGGCAGGCTATCATCGATGAATACGGCGTTGACGTGGAAGTGGTGGCAGTGCTCGACAAAGTGCCCGCACGCGTTACCGACGCGGGTGCGGACATATCTTTGCTGGCGTCTTCCATAGACGAGATAGTGGCGCGCGACGACGTGGACATCGTGGTGGAGTGCATGGGCGGCGTGGAGCCTGCCAAGACCTTTTTGATGAAGGCGCTTGCCGCGGGTAAGAGCATCGTCACGTCCAACAAGGAGATGTTTGCCAAGAGCTGGCCGGAACTGGAAGCCGTGGCGGCGCCCACCGGAGCGGGACTTTATTACGAAGCGACCACGGGCGGCGGCATGCCCATCATCAGGGTGATGACGGCGGCGATGCAAGCCAACCGTATCCTGGAAATAAAAGCCATCATCAACGGCACCACCAACTATATCCTCACGCGCATGGCGCAGGAGGGGCTGGATTATTCGGAAATACTCAAAGACGCGCAGGCGCTGGGCTATGCGGAAGCCAACCCGGTGGCGGACGTGGAGGGCTTTGACTCTTCTTACAAACTGAGCATACTCGCCAGTCTGGCGTTTAACAAGCGCGTGCCGGTGGATCTGATATACCGCGAGGGCATCACGCACATCACTTCCGTGGATATCGCTCTGGCGGACAAGTTGGGCTACGTCATCAAATTGCTTGCCATCGCCAAAAACAGCGCGGACGGCAAGATAGAAGCGCGCGTGCATCCGGTGTTTTTGCCCAAGGATCACCCGCTTGCCAGCGTGAACGGCTCTTTCAACGGCGTGTTCCTGGTGGGCGACGCTGTGGGCGACATCATGCTTTACGGCAGAGGCGCGGGCGATCTGCCCACGGGCAGCGCCATCGTGTCCGACATCGTTTATTGCGCGCGTCAGATAGAGCATGCCCGTTACGGCGAGATGAACACCTGCATGACGGAAAAGGACATCATTTCCGACTTTTCTTCGCGTTACTATCTGCGTCTTAACGTGCACGACGTGCCCGGCGTGGTGGCGGACATAGCCAACGTGTTCAAAAAACACAAAGTGTCCATCGCGCAGATGAGGCAGGATGAGGGCAAAGAGGTGATACCCATCGTGTTTGTCACCCACCTCACCACGGAAAAAGCGATGACCAAGTCCGTGGAAGAGATATCCCGTCTTGCCAACGTGATCAGCGTGGAAAACGTGATCAGAGTGGAGAGATAATGGAAGAACTGCTTGCCTATCTGGATAAAAACGTCGGCGGCGACAATTACAAGGTGTTCGACTGGGAAGAGCTGAACGCCGTGAGCGAGGACGCGCGCGCGCAGATAGGCACGCTCAAAACAAACGGTTACGCCGTGGTCAAATATTCGGACGAGAGGGAAGTGTGCCTCTGTCTGACGGCAAACGGCAGGGCGGCGGCGCAGCGGGCGCGGCAGACGCGGGAGGCGGAAGAGGCGGCGGGGCATACGGCTCCGCAAGCCGCGGCAAAGCCTTCGCTGTGGCAGCGTGCGCGCACGGCGGTGACGGCGGCGATAGCCGGACTGTTCGGCGGCGTGATAGGCGGCGCCGTCATATATCTCATCTTATCGGTGGCGGCATGATAAACAGGACGCAAAAAGCCATTATGAGCGCTATATACAAGCATGCGGCGGACAAGGGCGGCACCTGCCTGATCCGCCCGGTGGAGCTTTTGGCGGCGATACCTTATTCCGTGCGCTTCAAGCGGGAAGATCTGCCCGTTTACCTGCGTTCTTTGCAGACGGACGACTATTTCGAGCTGATAGAAACGGACAAAAAAGGGGACATGTATTATTGCTTCACCCTGCATCAGAACGGATACGCGGTGATAAGGCAGATAAAAAACGAGCGCAGGCAGGTGATATTCAAAATAGTGCTCACCGTGTGCGGCGCGCTGCTGAGCTTTGCCATCGGGCTTATTTTGCGCAGCATTTTTTCCTGAAAAAGTTGCCATATGTGAACATATGTGCTAAAATATAGACGATATGTTTGAATTGCGGTCAAAGTTCAAGCCGTGCGGCGATCAGCCGCAGGCGATAGAAAAGTTGGTGGAGGGCGTGAAGGACGGGCTTCGCACCCAGGTCTTGCTGGGCGTCACGGGCAGCGGCAAGACGTTCACCATGGCAAACGTGATACAAAAGCTGAACAGACCGGCTTTGGTGATCGCGCACAACAAGACTTTGGCGGCGCAGCTTTGCAACGAATTCCGCGAATTTTTCCCCGATAACAGGGTGGAATACTTTGTTTCGTATTACGATTATTACCAGCCCGAGGCTTATATCCCCCGCAGCGATACTTATATAGAAAAAGACATGTCCGTGAACGACGAGATAGACCGTTTGCGCAATTCCGCCACCAGCGCGCTCTGCGAGCGGCGCGACGTGATAGTGGTGGCGTCCGTTTCCTGCATATACGGTTTGGGCGCGCCCATGGAATATTTCAGCATGGCAGTTTCTCTGCGCGAGGGCATGACGCAGGACAGGGACGAGCTGATAGACAGGCTGGTGGAGATACAATACGAGCGCAGCGATCTTGATCTGCAACGCGCCACTTTCCGCGTGCGCGGCGACGTTTTGGAGATAGTGCCCGTGGAAAACGACAAAGTGGCGGTGCGGATAGAATTTTTCGGCGACGAGATAGACAGCATCATGCACGTCGATCCGCTCACGGGCAAGCCGATCGCGCGGCTCAAACACGTCAACATCTTCCCCGCCAGCCATTATGTGGTGGAAAAGGAAAAGCGCGAGGCGGCGTTAAGGCAGATAGGCGCGGACATGACAGAGCGGGTAAAGTATTTTGAAGAAAGGGGAAAACTCATAGAAGCCCAGCGCATACGCGAGCGCGTGAGTTACGATATGGAGATGATCAGGGAGATGGGCTATTGCAGCGGCATAGAAAATTATTCCCGTTACTTCGACGGCAGGAGCGAGGGGCAGCCGCCTTACACCCTGCTTGACTTTTTCCCTTCCGACTTCATCATGTTCATAGACGAAAGCCACATGACCATTCCCCAGATCAGGGCGATGTATAACGGCGATCTGGCGCGCAAGAAAAATCTGGTGGATTACGGCTTCCGGCTGCCGGCGGCTTACGACAACCGTCCGCTCAAATTCGACGAATTCGACGCGCGCGTGGGGCAGCTCATCTGCGTGTCCGCCACGCCCGGACCTTACGAGATGGAGCAGGCGGGGCAGGTGGCGGAACAGCTGATACGTCCCACGGGACTGGTGGATCCGGAAGTGGAAGTGCTGCCCGTCAAGGGGCAGATAGACGACCTCATCGGCAAAATACGCGCCGTCACGGCAAGCGGCGGCAGGGTGCTGGTGACCACGCTCACCAAAAAGATGGCGGAAGATCTGACCGCGTTTTTGCAGGACAATCAGATAAAGGTGCGCTATATGCATTCGGATATAGACACTTTGGAGAGGATAGACATCATAACTTCTCTGCGCAAGGGGGACTTTGACGTGCTGGTGGGCATAAATCTGCTGCGCGAGGGCTTGGACTTGCCGGAGGTGCAGCTGGTGGCTATTTTGGACGCGGACAAAGAGGGCTTTTTGCGCAGTGAAACGGCGCTTATCCAAACCATCGGCAGAGCGGCGCGCAACGCGCGCGCCAAGGTCATCATGTATGCGGACGTGATAACGGGCAGCATGAAGCGCGCGTTGGACGAAACAGACCGCCGCCGCGCCGTGCAGAAGCAATACAATGCCGAACACGGCATCACGCCCAAGACCATCATCAAGCCGATAACCAACACCATTGAGATAAGCAAAAAGGTGGAAGAGCGGCAGCTTGAAGATCCCGCCAAGATAAGGGCGGAGATAGAGCGGCTGACTTCTTCCATGAAGCTGGCGGCAAGCTCTTTGGACTTTGAGCTTGCCATCAAATATCGTGAAGAGATAGCCGCATTAAAGAAAAAGGCGGAGAGCAAGAGGAAAAAGTGAGATGCAGGACAAGATAATCATCAAGGGCGCCAGGGTGCACAACCTGAAAAACATAGACGTGACCATTCCGCGCGACAAACTGGTGGTGTTCACCGGTTTGAGTGGTTCGGGCAAGTCTTCGCTTGCCTTCGACACGCTTTTTGCGGAAGGGCAGCGCAGATATATGGAGTCGCTCTCTTCTTACGCGCGCCAGTTTTTGGGGCAGATGGACAAGCCGGACGTGGACTATATAGAGGGGCTTTCTCCCGCCATTTCCATCGATCAGAAGACCACTTCGCACAATCCCCGCTCCACCGTGGGCACCGTGACGGAGATATACGATTATCTGCGCCTGCTGTATGCGCGCATAGGCGTGCCGCATTGTCCCAAGTGCGGAAAAGAGATAGTGCGGCAAACGGTGGATCAGATAGCGGACAAGATAACCGCGCTGCCCGAGGGCAGCAGGATAATGATAGTGGCTCCCGTGGCGCGCGGCAGGAAGGGCGAATTTACCAAGACGTTGGAGAATTTGCGCAAGAGCGGCTTTATGCGCGTGGAAGTGGACGGCAAGCGTTACGATGACGGCGCCGAAAAGGTGGAGCTTGACAAAAACATCAAGCACACCATCTCCGTGGTGGTGGACAGACTGATAGTCAAGCCGGGAATGACGCGCCGCCTGACGGACAGCCTGGAAACGGCGCTCAAACTCTCCGAAGGGCTGGTGGAGTGCGTGAACGGAGAAGAGCGCACGCTTTATTCCACCAAGTATGCCTGCCCGGACTGCGACATCTCCATGGAAGAGCTTACGCCGCGCTTTTTCTCCTTCAACTCTCCGTTCGGGGCGTGTCCGCACTGCTTGGGGCTGGGCTTCGGCATGGTGCCAGATCTGAACAAATTCGTCAAGTGGGACAAATCGCTTGCGGAAGGGGCGGTGGATATCAAGGGGTGGAGCTTTGACACCTGCAAGGTGAACGCCGCCATGATGCGCGCCTTGGCGAAAAAATACGATTTTTCCCTCACCGTGCCCTTCAAAGAGCTGCCCGAAAAGATACAAAAGATAGTGCTTTACGGGGACAACAAGCCTTTGGACGCGGATATGCGCGGCGTGTTCAACAACGGCTTTTATTCCAAGGTCTACGAGGGCGTGTGCAACATCATGCGCCGCAGATACAACGAAACTTCTTCCGACCTCACCAAGATGGAGCTGGAACGCTTTATGTCGCCCGTTCCCTGCGAGGAGTGCCACGGCAAGCGCCTGAAAAAAGAGGCGTTGGGCGTGACGGTGGGCGGCTTGAACATCGCGCAGCTGTGCGATCTGCCCATAGACGAAGAGCTGAAATTTTTCAACGAGCTGAAACTTACGGAGCGAGAGGAAATGATAGCCGCCCAGGTCATCAAGGAGATCAAGGGCAGGCTGGGCTTTATGGTCAACGTGGGGCTTGATTATCTCACGCTGTCCCGTTCGTCGTCCACGCTCTCGGGCGGAGAGAGCCAGCGCATACGCCTGGCAACGCAGATAGGCAGCGGACTTACCGGCGTCTTGTATATCCTGGACGAGCCGAGCATAGGGCTTCATCAGCGCGACAACGGCAGGCTTTTGCAAACGCTCACCCGTCTGCGCGATCTGGGCAACACGCTGGTGGTGGTGGAACATGACGAAGAGACCATGGCAAAGGCGGACTTCATCGTGGACATCGGACCGGGCGCGGGAGTGCACGGCGGAGAAGTGGTGGCGGCAGGCACGCCCGCGCAGGTGGCGGCGTGCAAAAAATCTATCACGGGCGATTATCTGAGCGGCAGAAAGAGCATTCCCGTGCCGGGCGCGCGCAGGGAAGGCAACGGCAAGTTCATCACCGTCAGGGGCGCGAAAAAGAACAACCTGAAAAACATAGACGTGCAGATCCCTTTGGGTAAATTCGTGGCGATCACGGGCGTGTCCGGCAGCGGCAAAAGCTCTCTTATCGGCGAGATATTGCAGCCCGCGCTGGCAGCCAAGCTCAACGGCGCGCGCACGGTGAACGTGGAGTGCAAGGACGTGGAGGGCATAGAAAACCTGGACAAGGTCATCAGCATAGACCAAAGCCCCATCGGCAGGACGCCGCGCTCCAACCCCGCCACTTACACGGGCGTGTTCACGCCCATCAGGGAGCTTTTTGCCAGGCTGCCGGACGCCAAGGCGCGCGGTTACACGGCTGGCAGATTTTCCTTCAACGTGTCGGGCGGCAGGTGCGAAAACTGCGGCGGCGACGGCATCATCAAGATAGAAATGCACTTTTTGTCCGACGTTTACGTGCCCTGCGAAGTGTGCGGAGGCAAGCGCTATAACCGCGAAACGCTGGAAGTCAAATACAAGGGCAAGAGCATTTACGACGTGCTTGAAATGACGGTGGACGAGGCGTGCGAATTTTTCCAAAACGTGCCGCAGATATACAACAAGATAAGCACGTTGCAGCAGGTGGGCTTGGGATACGTCAAACTGGGACAGCCCGCCACCACGCTCTCCGGCGGCGAGGCGCAGAGAGTGAAGCTCGCCACGGAGCTTTCCAAGCGCGGCACGGGCAAGACGGTGTATATCCTGGACGAGCCGACCACGGGACTGCACACTGACGACGTGAAGCGGCTCATAGCCATTTTGGACAAGTTTGTGGACAAGGGCAACACCGTGATCGTGATAGAGCACAATTTAGACGTGATAAAAGTGGCGGATCACATCATAGATCTGGGACCGGAAGGCGGCAATAAGGGCGGCACGGTGGTGGCTCAGGGCACGCCGGAAGAAGTGGCGCGCGTGGAAGGCAGCTGGACGGGACAGTATCTGCGCGGCAAATTGGGAATGAAATAAAAGGCGGAAAAGGCGGCGTTTTGCCGCTTTTGTCAAACCTTTTGCGCCGCGTCACGCAAGCGCAAAGCGATGGCGTGGCGGATCAGAGCACGTTTTTCCATTTGAAGATGAGCAGGTTTTTGCTGTTTTCCACATTGGCGGTCAGCGAGATGCTGCGTTGCAGACTGTCTTCATAAGTTTTGGCGGCGAGAGAGCCTTGCAGATCGCCGATGGCGGTCATGATGCCTTTCACGTCGTTATTGGGACAGAGAAATTCCAACACGTCGCGCTCTTTCTTCCACCAGTCGGACATCGCCTGCGTTGCGGCGTTTGCGCCCGCGTAATTTTTCGCTTCGATGAGTGCGGTTATCTCCTCGCTTTTTTGCACGGCGCGGTCGAATGTTTTGTTGATATAGGACTGTTCGCCTATGCCCAATCCCACGATGAGCGCCAAAATTATCAGCGCCAGCCAGACCTTACCCCGCATTTTCTTCCTCCAATCTGCCCGTGATATATCTGCCCGATTTGGGTTGCAGATAAAAATTTTCTCCGCCCGTCACGGTCATGAGCAGCACGTTTTTCTGTTTGAGATCGTTCTTTTCAAGCACCTTTTCCACCAAGGCGTAATCTATCTTGCCCTTGCGCACGTTTTCCGACATCTTTTTCCCTTCGCAGATCACGGCGTAAGGCAGCTGCGCCGGCGGCGCGCTTATCTGCACATCGCTTGTGGTGAGCGGACGGGCTTTGGGTATCACGCTCACGTCGCCGTTGGTTTCAAAAATGGCGTATTCCAGCTCTTCCGGCGAGAGATAGTTTTTCTCACGCAGCGCTTCCAAAAGGTCGTTCACGGTCAGATCCAGCATGCTGATGGCGCGGTAATCTATGCCGCACGGATTGATCACTATCACCGGCTTGCCGTTGATGAGCCGCCGCGCCTTCAAAGAGTGTTTGATCAGCTTGGTCAGGGCAAACTGCACCACGAACAGGGTGAAGATGGGCACAAGTCCGTAGATGACGGGCACGGTGGTGTCCGACATGGGAATGCAGGCAAGTTCCGCCATGATGAGAGTCACCGCAAATTCAAAGGGTTGCAGTTCGCCCAGCTGTTTTTTACCCATCAGGCGCATTGCCACCAGCAGGAAGATATAGATGAGCACGGCGCGCACAAATACGATAAGCATATGCTTAGTATCTGCGCCGCCGCAAAAGTTATGCTACTTGCGCAGATAACCTATCAGGTTGGCGGTTTTCGGCATATAGCCGGTCAGGCGCAGGGCGATGAAGAATAACAGCGCCGCCGCCGGCAGACAGATGAGGCAGGAGAGCAGATCGCCCAAGCCGCGGGTGAGCGCGGCAACGCTGCCGACAAGCAGCGTGATCACGCAGGATATCCCGATGAGAGCCAGGCGCGGCGAGGAGCTTTTCAGGCGCGGCATGGCGCGGCAGAGCGCCGCGTGGTTGCACAGCAGACAAACGCAGTGATAGGCGAAAAAAGCCGTGTAATAGCCGTATATGCCCATATAGCGCGGCAGAGCCAGTATGCCCGCCGCCAGCACGGCATATCCCGCCACGCTGCTGAAAAAGGTGTGGTTTTCCTTGCCCAGAGAGTTGAGGGAGGTGGCGGCGATGGCGTTGAGAGAAAGCGGCAGCACGATAAAGGCGGCAAAGGAGAGCTGTTTGCCCACTTTTTCGTCCGCGTAAAGAAGGGTGCCTATCTCCTGACCGCAGGCGGCAAAGGCGATGAACACGGCGCATGCCACGGCGCAGGTGAAGTCGGTGGAGCGGTCGAGCGCGGAAGTCAGATCTTTACTTCCGCCCGCGTTGCGCGAGGCTATCTCCGGGATCATCACCACGGAGAGCGAACCTACCACCGAGGAGGGCGCGAGCAGGAGCGGCATGACCATGCCGGAGGCTCTGCCGTATTCCGCGGTGGCTTCCGCGCTTGTCAGTCCCCAGGCGTTGGTGAGCACGGCGGGCAGGGCAAATGATACGAAAACGGACATCATACTGCCGCACAGGCGCGTTACCGTCAGCGGCGCGGCGGAGCGCAGGATACGTCCGCCCATCGTAGGCGCGCCCAATCTGCCCCCGCTTTTGAAAAAGGTTATCGCCAGCAGCAGCGCCACCAGGCAGTCGCTCGCCAACATGGCGTAAGCCAGGGTGTATTCGAGCGCCATCACGTCCGTGAGCAGAAAGATGAAGAGGGCGCACGCCGCCACTTTGAATATCTCGTCCGCCGCTTCCGCCAGTGAAAAGACAAAGTAATTTTGTCTGCCCCAAAACCAGCCGCGCACCACGGAGTAAACGCTTGCGGTCATTGCCGTGGGCAGAATGATCATGAACAGTTTGCCGCAGCGCTCGTCGGAAAAGAGCAGATCGGTGAGCGAGGGAAAGAGGTAAAACACCGTGCATACGGTCATGGAGATCATCAGGCTGAGCAACAGACAGGTTGTAAAGGCGGAGCGCTGTGCCTTTAAGTCGCCCAGTGCCTGCGTTTCCGCGGTGACGCGCGAGAGCGTGAGGGGAATGCCGCTCACGGCGAGTGAAGCCAGCATGCCGAACAGGGAAAAACAAATCTGATATACGCCCATTATCTCCGCGCCCAACTTGCGCGAGATAAAAATTTTGAACACGAACGAGACGGCGCGCGTCACCACGGCAACGGCGGAAACGGTGAAAAACGCCTTGAAGATCTTTTTCATATTATTAGGATATTAAGCGCGGAGAGCAAATATAATTATCGTGAAGAACAATAAAAAATACTTGTCCGGCAGGGTCGGCGCGAGGGAGGCGAAATGCAGATCATCATCCACAAAGTGGGTAAGGGAGAGGGCGCGGAAGAGGTGGCGCGCAAATACGGCGTAAGTAAAGCCAAACTGCTCAAAGACAACAATTGCCGCGCGGAGCAGGTGGAAGAAGGGGTGCGTCTGCTCATCATGCTGCCGCAGGGTGAGGAATACGTGGTCAAACCGTTCGACACGCTCTCCGGGGTGGCGCGTGCCTTCGGCGTGAGCGAAGGATATATAGCGGAAAATAACGCCCTCTCTTCAACGGAACTCTTTATCGGGCAGAAGCTCTATATTTAAGAAAAGGGGCGCTTGCCGCCGCGGTATCGGAGTGAAAAAAGAGGACCCGCAGGTCCTCTTTTAATCTTGTTTTGCGCCTTACTTTTTGCGCACGTTCGATCTGTTTCCGTAATTGCGGTCGAAATCGGACTTCTTGTTCACCTGCTTCTGGCGCTTGCGCTTGCTCATCACTTTGCGCGCTATCACGATTATCACCGCTATCACTATCAGACCGCCGATGATACCGGACACGATATAGAGCCACAGCAGATCGTTGGTGGTGTCGTCTTCCGTCGTTTCCTCTTCTTCGGGAGCTTTTTCCGCGTCAGCCTGCGTGTAATGCACTATATAGTTGGAAGCCAGTTTGGCGCCGTCTTTGATGGTGCCGTCCGCGTTATAGGCGTTGGAGTCGCTGAAATCGTTATTGTTTTCCGCGTTTTCGGCGTCTTTGACCACCACTTCAAAGCCCACCATGCCGCTCACCGTCTGAGCGGGAGTGACCGTGGCGCCGTCAACTTCTTTTTCGTCTATCTCCACGCAGGAGAAGTTGTCCGCGAACAGATAGCCGCTCACCCATTCGTCCGTGTCGCCCAGTTGCAGGGTAAGGGTGCCGGTCACGCTCTCTTCCACGTCTTTGTCGATGTAAACGTAGAAGGAAACTTCCTGCCATTGCCCCTTGGTGTTTATCCTGCGCACCTTGTCCACAGCGGAAGACTCGTCGTCTATGCTCGTGCCGAAGGTATAAGAGGAGTTGCCCAGTTTGAGGATCACGCGCGCGCTGTCGTTTTCGCCCAGCTTATAAGTGAGCACCCAAACGGTTATCTTGTAGTAAGAGCCGGCGCTCAAAGTCATGCTCGAAGACTGATAGCTGTAAGCTCCGCCCGAGAGGTTGCCCTCGTCGTCGCGCACGTCGTCGTGGTTGTAGATCACCAGCACCATGTCGCCGATACCGGTGGTTATCTCCGCGTTGTTGATGTTCTTGTCCAGCACGGAAGCGTCGAACAGTCTGTTGCTCAGAGCCTTGTCCTCTTCGTTGCCGGCGATGTCCAGATCGAGCAGTTCGTCCCAGTCGTGGTTTTCTCTGTCAAACACGCCCGCGGTCACGTCGTCGGAGCTGGCGTCGGAATCGATCTGGCTGCCCGTCCAGGAAGAAGGAGTGTTCAGACTGTCGGTGTTTTCCGTCACGTTGTCCATGGTGTCCACCAGCATGGAAAGCGTTTGGGAATTGGCGCGTTCCATGGCGATGTATGCGTCAAAGTCTTCTTCCGTCACGCTCTGATAGGTGGCGCCGGTGAAGAGGGCGGCATAAGTTTGATCGCCCACGTTTTCCGCGTCGCCGCCGTTGTCGTAATTGGCGTTACCCACATAGAGGGAGAGGGAAGCGCTGATGCTGCTCACGCCCGTCTGGATATAGAACACATATTCCTTCCAGCCGCTCTCCGCGCCGTTTTCAAAGAAGTAATATTCCGTGTCGTCGCTGCCGGTGGAGATGACCACGGTTATCTGCGAGCCGCTCTCGGCATAAGCCCACACGCTCACCCTGTAATAAGAGTTGGCGGAGAGGGACATTTCTTCCGAGCTGAATCCGAACGCCAGCAGATTGTGTGAGTAAACGGCGAGGAGATTGTTCTTTTCGCTCAGACCGGAATACTTGCCCGCAGAGGCAAAGATGTCCGCGGCGCTGCCGCTTAGCAAGGTGTGAATATCGCCGCTTTTCAGCAGGGCGGTGAGCATTTTTTTGCTTGTGTCATTGTCGGGATCGACCACGCCGCCAAAGGCATAATTGGTGGCAGGTTCGTCGCCGTTTTTGTTCAGATACGCTTTGAGCAGGGAGCTGTCAGTTGCCGTCCAGCCGTCGGGCAGAGCGAGCACCCCCGCGGTGTTATAGGTGTTAAAGTCGAACTCGTTCTCGTCGTCGGCATAAAGGCTGTTGGTGCCGGAGATGTCCGAAACGTTGAAATAGCCGTTGGAAGCCACTTCCACGCTTGCGGCGGAGGAAGAAATGCTGCCCTTGGCAACGTTGCTCGCCGTGGAGGCGGCGGAATAATCGGCGGCGGTTATCTTTTCGGTCATGATGTTGGAGATCATCGCCCAGCCCTTGACGTAAGAAGAGCTGTTGGATTCCGTGCCGCTGCCCAGCGTGAACTCAAAGCCCAGGTGCGCCGTGGTCTTGCCGCCCTGTATCATAAAGGTGAGCATGACATAATCGTTCACGCCGTCTATCTTGAAGTCTTCGAGTCCTTCGGAAGTGAGTGAGGAGAGGGACGCCACGGAAGTCCTGTAATCGGACAGATCGGCATAATCCGTTTTGCCGGGCGCGTCTTCCAAGTCCTCTTTTATCCCTTCTATATCATAATTGTAAACGCTCACCGTCAGACCCCCGGAAGTGATCTCGGAAGTCTTCACCCACACGGAAAGGGAGAGATACTCGTTGGGGTAGAGCGGGATGAGGTTGTCCGTGTTCACCGTTTTGCCGTTTGTGTCCACGGCGATGACGGGCGTGATCGCGGAATATGCGGGAGTGGGGTTGTTGATCAGCCACACGCCGTTTCCGCCCCTTTCAAGCGCCTTGTTCACGGTCAAACCGTCTTGCTGCGTGCCGCTCTGCACCAGCGCGGTGCGGGAATCGGACGCGGCTTTGGCTTGATAAGAGAGCACGTTTTGGCTGCCGTCCATGCCGTAATATTTGAAGTCGGCGTCGGGCGTGAGCATGTCTTTTTTGCCCGCGCCTTCGGGAGCGGCGTTATATTCTTCCTCGCTTATCTTGCTGACGGAAACGCTGTCGAAAAACGCCATGCCCACCGTGCCGGCGGTGTTATTGTCGCCCAGCCACAGCTCCAGGGTGACCGTGTTTTCGCGGTATTGGTTGCCGCGCAGGTAAAGGGACACTTCCTGCCATTCTCCGTTTGTGGAGATATTGCTCTGGCTGACGATGTTTTCGTCGTCGTCACCGGAAGTCAGACGCACCGCCGCGCCGTTGCCGCTGTTGATATACGTCTTTACCCACACGGATATCTTGTAATAATTGTTTGCCTCTATGGTATAGGTGGTGTTGGAGGAGTAGCCGTAAACGTTGGCGTTTTTGGCGTTGATAAACAGCACATTGCCTATCGTGCGCGCGTGACCTTCACTGTAAGTATAAGACAGACTGTCGTGCGCGTCCAAGGTGAGCCCCTCGTAAGAGGAGTTGTTGTCTATCAGGGAAACGCTGCCGCCCGCGGCGTCGAGGATCCCCTTTTGCAGATTGGAAGAAGAGGTGCTGAAAGAGGTGCCGTCCGTCTTCTTGCCGGAAGAACCCGTCCAACGGGAAGGGGAATAAGGCGTGGAAGTTTTGGTGGCGTAATCAAAAGCCGTATCGCCCACGCTCATATCGTATTTGAAAGTGTGCACGGCGTGCGCGCTCTCCTGTTCCTTGCCGTTCACCATCTTGGAAGAAGAGGTGCCCTGCGTTGCCGCGGCGAATTCCGCGGAGGCTTTGGCGTCCGCCTGTTCGTCGCTCAAAGAGCCGTCGCCCTTGACAAAGGTGCTGTCGGGATCCTGATATTCGTCGTTCAGATCCACCATGGTGATATTGTCGAAGAACGCATAGCCCGCCGCCATGTGACCGGTGGACCAGTTGCCCGTGCCCAAGGAAAGCGTAATGGTGACGCTGCCGCCCGTGGTGCCGTGCGTATCGATATAGGTCACCAGCTCCTGCCATTCGCCGTTTGTGTTGATGGCATCGAAGGCGGCGTATGCCACGCCGCTCACGCTGACGTAAGCGCCCGTGGTCGCGTCGTTGAGAGCCTGCGTTTCGTCATTCCTGTTGAGCCAGGTGCCGTAATAGCTCGCGTCCGTGAAAATATCCGTTTTCACCCACACGCTCAGCCTGTAAACGCGGTCTGCCGACAAGGTAATGCTTGAAGACGTATACTTGTAAGAGGAGGCTTCCACGCCGTTGTAGATGGCAAGGATATTGTTGTCCTCGCCCACCTTGCCCGGGGTGACGGAGCCGAATTCGCTGCGGTAACCGCGCTCGTCGCTCACGTCGATCACGCCGGAGTGGACATTGTCCGTGGGCGTTTTGTATTGCGCGGAAGAAGACGTGGAACCGGCTTCGCCCGTCCAGCCGGAAGGGGACATGGGCTGTTCTTCACCGGAAGCGTCGTCAAAGTTGCCGTTGGTGACGAGCGTTGTGGAATAGCTGGGCTTTTCCTCTTCGGGATCGTCGGGATCGCAGGCGGCGACAGACGCTATCAGCGCGACTATCATCACTGCGACCAGGATAAGAAACGTTAACTTTCTCTTTCTCATTTGACCACCTTTTTTTAGTCTTATAATATAAGTCTTCCTAATTATATAAAATAAAAGGCGGACGGTCAAACAAATGACCGCGCATTGATTAAAATTTTATGAAAATCTTGCACATAATTTTCATATGGGCGCGCAAAACGAAAAAAATCGAGGCAAAAAAGGCTTCAAACCTCTATACTGGGTTGCCGCGGCGGCGGCAGGCTGCGTAAACGGTCTGTTCGGCGGAGGCGGCGGCATGCTGATCGTGCCGCTGCTTTCGGGAGCGGGACTGGAAGTGAAAAAGGCTCATGCCACCGCCGTGGCGGTGATACTGCCGCTTTGCTTGGTATCGGCAGTCATCTATATTGTTAAAGGCATATTCGATCTGCATCTGACGTTATGCGTGGGCGGCGGAGTGGTGGCGGGCGGGATACTGGGCGCGCTGCTGCTCAAAAAGGCGGGCGGATTTTGGCTTTCGCTCTTCTTTTACGCCGTGATGATCGCCGCCGGCGCCAAGATGGTGGCGGCATGAACGCACTGTGGCTGATCCTTGCCGGCGCGGCGGGCGGAGTGATAGCGGGTATGGGCATGGGCGGCGGCACGCTCACCATTCCGCTGCTCACGCTGGCTTTGGACGTGGAGCAAAAGGCGGCGCAGGCGGTAAACCTCGCGGCGTTCGTGGTCATGTCTTTGCCCGTGCTCGCCATACACATAAAAAACAAATTGGTCGATTTTCCGGCGTTTTTCAAGGCGTCTTCCGCCGCTCTCATCGGCTGCGCCGTCTGCGCCTGGTTTGCCGCCGACGTGCCCGCGCAAATACTCTCAAAATGTTTCGGCGGTTTTCTCATCGCCCTGGGCGTTTGGCAGGGCGCGGCGGCGATAAAAAACAAAGCGTCGGACAAAAAAGGCTTTGTTCCGCGCCATCGTCCGCCTATCCGGTTCAACTGCCTTGTCTTGTGTGAAAGCGGCGGCGCCTATTACGACGAAGGCGGCAAGCCGCGTTAAGTGCGACTTCGCGCATATGCTCATCTGCGCAATAATAAATGAACGCAAAGGCATTTGAACATATGCAAATATGTCCGTCATATCATGGCGGCGCGCATAAAAAAGGTATGAGCGATGCGCAAGACAAACGCCGCATGATTTTTCGCGCGCAACGTATATAATATGCAGATAAAACAACGCAGGTAAAACCGGCGTTTTTTTTGCGCTCGCTCCCGAACCCTTAAAGTCTGTCCGCGATAAAACAACAAAAATCGTCATTATCCGTGCAAGAGCCAAATAAGATATCTCTGTGACTACATGTGCGGGGGAGCGATATGAAAGAGAGAGTTTTGGCGGAGGCGGAATACATCATCAGACACAACGCCACCATCAGGCAGACCGCCGCGGCAACGGGCGTGAGCAAGAGCACCGTCCACGGCGACATGACGGAAAAGCTGCGCAAAATAGACAAAGAACTTTTTCAAAGCGTGCGCAGAGTGCTTGAACACAATCTGAGCGTCAGACATCTGCGCGGAGGCTTGGCTACCAAATTGAAATATGCGCGGCGCGAATGAGAGCTGTGCGCGAAACGGCGGTAAAAAGCGCGCCGAATATGTTTATTTTTTGCACGTTTGATATATAAAAGCGATTTTTTGTCTTTTTATAAGCAAAAAGTGCAGATAACATACATATAAAAACGCAATATCCGCCGCGCCGACCAAGCGGCATTCCATTCGCTTACGCGCGCTTTTTAATATTTTTTATTGACGTGTATTGACAAAAAGGCTTTTTTCGTTCATTATATTAGTTAAGAGGATATTATGAGTTCAAAGCCCGATCTTGTTTCATCTTTGCATCGGCGCGCACAGGGCAGAGGAGATCCGGCGCGCTTTTATGCGGAAAAGGGCGGGGAACGGCGCCGCGCCTCAAACGGCGGCAGTAAAGGGGAACATATGAAAAAAAGTCTGAAAGTCAAATTGTCGATCGCGGCGCTGCTCGTCGCCGTGGCGGGC
The DNA here is from genome assembly GCA_944380295.1 of uncultured Christensenellaceae bacterium. Taxonomy (GTDB): domain Bacteria; phylum Bacillota; class Clostridia; order Christensenellales; family UBA3700; genus Alloclostridium. Next base: position 78,119 of record CALWHE010000002.1, on the reverse strand, counting down.
ACGCTTGTATTCGGCGCTTGCGCGCCTTTGGATCTGCTGGAAGAAAAAGACGCGCTCTCTTCCGTTCTGCCGCTGGGCGCTCCAAAAGCCGCAGCGGCGCGCTCCATCAACGCGGACATGAGCGCACAGCAGATGATGGAAGCGGGTTTTTACAATTATTATGCCGCCGAATACGTGGTTTCGGAAAATTTCAGCACCAACGATTCTTATATGCCGGACACGGATATTTCCTTCAACACGCAATATATTGACGGTTATAAGATACGCAAGGGCGTTTACGATGAAGAAGATCCGCTGGCAAGCCAGACATATCATCTGGTCATCTCCGCCGGTTGGACTTCCGGCAGCCAGCGCATAGAAGAAGCCTTGGTGGCGGACGATAAACTCACATACAGATATATAGACGGAGGGAGCGGTTCTCCCTTTGAGTTTAACGACGACATCGGCATGATGCGCGTGAAGGAAGGCGCCGCGGCGCAGACGGTGGAATACGGAACGGGAAAGGAAGCTCTCGAACAATACAACATTGACGTGTGCAACGATCCCACCAAGGTCTTTACTTACGACATTTTCGATACCGTGACACGGGCGCTCGTGCCCGGGACGGTCAGCTCCGCCACCGAGCCCGTTTACAACGCGCGCGAGGGCACATATTCTTTCTCCGCTTCTTTTAACAAAGATGTGGTGACAAAAAATTATATCCAGGTGTTGGAGCGCAATCTGGCAAAGCAGAACGGCGGCAACGTGGAATACCGCTCCTTGGATATGGATTTCGTGATGTGGGAAGACGGACACATCAAAAGCATCCACATTGAGGAGAATTACAGGTTTACCATGAGCGGATTTTTGTCCTTGGACAATTTTTATATCGCCAACGTCTATTTTGCCTATGACGAGCAGGAATGCGGATATGTGATGGCGGACTATCTCAACGCCTTTGAGAACAATATCGGAATCGAACGCACCAACGAGCTTTACGAGCTGGGCGTCAAAGAAGAGATAGGAGGCATAGTGATCAGCATAGGCGAGGGCGCGGGCATCGCCGCGGGCGTTATCGCCCTCATTGTCATCATCGTGGTGGTGAGCGTGGCGGCGGCTAAGGCGGCAAAAAAGAAAAAGCGCGCGGCGGACGAAGCCAAGCAAGCGCGTGAAGACGAAGAGGAGCTTTTCGGCAAAGAAGAAAGCGCGGAAGAAAACGGGAGCGGCGGCGCCGCAAAGGAGTGAATATGGAAAACGTATCCCTTGAAAGCAGGCTGGATGACGCTAAATTCAGGCGCAGACTTTACATAGGTCTGAACATCGCTTCTTTATTCGGCTTTGCCGGGCTGATGGCGGTGGCGGCTTTTTACGACTTGCAGATAAGTCAGGCGATCGGCGATATGAACAATTTGTTCGGCACGTTTTTCGAAGTGGTGGGAGAGGCGCCTTCTTACCTGGTGCTCCCCTTCTGCGCGCCGATATTCTTTTATAACGCCAAAAACTTTTCCGACAAAAGGTTCCGCATTTTCATGCGCGTGTTCGGACTTGTTTTGAGTTGGCTGGGTTACTTTATGTGGATATATGCCGGCACCAAGCCGGGCAGGATAGACGTGGTATACGGCATCCCCGGACTTACCATGTTCGCCGTATTCGGCGGTTTTGTGGGCGGAGCGCTCGGACTTTGGGTCGGCTCGCTCATCAAGCCGCAGGTGATGGAACGGCTGCTTAAATTCGCCGTTTTTTCACTGGTGTTCATGGTGGCGGCGCTGCTTGTCATGCAGGGGCTGAAAATGTTGTGGGGACGCATGCGGTTCCGCGACATGTTGGCGGCGGGGTCTTACGAGGGCTTTACCCCGTGGTATGTGGTGAACGTGGGCGGCACGGAAGAAACGTTCAAATCCTTCCCTTCCGGGCACACTTCTTCCGCGGCAAATATCTTTATCTTGGCGGCGGCGTGCGACGTCTTCCCCAAGTTGAGAAGTTTTAAGGCGAGAGCGATAATAAATTCCTTCTGCGCCGTTTTCGTGATGGTGGTGGCGGTGTCGCGCATCGTCAACTGCGCGCACTTCCTCTCCGACGTGCTGGTGGGCGGATACGGCACTTATCTCATTTTTGTGCTGGTGCGGTATCTCTTCTTCGGCAAAGGCAAATACGAATACGATCTGAGCCGTTTTAAGCAGGGGAGCGAGGCAAAGCCGCGCGCGGCGGAAGAGGCGCAGGCAGGCGCCGGCGACGCGGAAAGGGAAAACGCGCCGGCGGGAACCGTGGATGCGGGCGAAGGCGTGAATGCCGCGGCGCAAGAGCAGGCAACGGAGATAGAGCCGGAAGAAAAAGCCGCGGCGCAGACGGAGAGCGATGAGTAAAAAATACGACTTGATATTTCAGGCGGCGATCCTGGCGGCGCTGGGCGCGCTTTTGGGCGTGGGCAGCGTTTACGACGCCGCGGCGGCGGAAAAACTTTTCACGGGCGAAGGATTTATCACCGTCTGCACGGAGATCTTGGGCAAAATGCCGCTGTTTTTGGCGGTGAGCATGGCTTGCTGCGTGGCGTTTTTCACGGCGGCGGACAACAAAAAGCTGCGCGCTCCCAAGGCGTGGAACGTCTTTTTGAAGATGGTTTACGCCGCGGGCGGGATATTCTCCGCTTCTTTTATGTTCAAAGATCTGTTCGATCTGCTCACGGAAAGCACGCTGATGTCGCTTGCCATGTGCGGCATGGCGGGCGTGGCGCTGTTCACCTTTTTGACGATCGTCACGCCGCGCGTGGGTGCGGAAAAACTGCGCGCGCTCAAAAAATGGGCGCTCGTCACCATTCTCGCCGCGCTCGTCATCGTCTGCCTGACGGAAGCGGTCAAACTGCTGTGGGGCAGGGCGCGCCCCTATGAGGTGGCGGAAGGCGCCACGTTCACTCCCTGGTATATGCTCTCTTCTGCGGGCGGAGAATCCTTTTTCTCCGGGCATGCGGCATGCTGTATGGGCATGCTGATGTTTGTGCCGCTGCTGCGCATAAATAACGCGGAGCCTGTTTACAGGCTGGTGTTTGCCGTGCTGGCGGCGCTTTTTATCGTCTGCACCATGCTGGGCAGAATGATGAGCGGCGCGCATTACTTGACAGACGTTGCCGCAGGTGCGATAATAAGTGAGGCAGTGCTTTTTGCGGCGTCGGCGCTGGCGTTCCGCAAAGGTTACGAGGCAAAGCCGGGCGGCTTTTGCGAAAAATATCTATAAGGTAAATTATGAAAGGAAAAGAACTTGCGCTGATATTCGACGTGGGCACGCAGGCAACGCGCGCCTTGGTCTTTGATACCGCGGGCGATCTGGTGTTCGTCGCCAAGCAAAACGGGGAACTTTATATCTCCGACGGCGACCAGCGCGCGGAGGCGGACTGCGAAAGTATTTGGCGCGATATGTGCAAGGTGTCCTTGCAGGCAAAAGAAAAATTGGGGGAGAGGTGGAAAGACATCGTGGCGGTATCCGTCACTTCCATCAGAAATTCTTTGGTGTTTGTGGACAAAGAGGGCGTGCCCACCCGTCCCGCCATCTTCTGGCTGGACAAGCGCGAGGTGGACTGCCCGGACAAGCTGCCCCTTTTCAACAGGATACTTTACGGCATTGTCGGCATGAAAGAGGTGGTCAGCGTGCAGAGGCGCACCTGCTATACCAACTGGGTGCGCGTAAACGAGCCGGAAGTTTGGCAAAAAACGGCAAAAATAGTGATGCCGGCGGCGTATTACACCTTCAAACTCACCGGGGAGTTGGCGGACAGCAAGGCCGGTCAGGCGGCAAAATTTCCTTACGATTACCGCAAGCGCAACTGGATGAGCCCGCGCGGGCTCACCTTCCCCGTGTTCGGCACTCCCGTGGAAAAGATGGGCAAGATAGTGGAGCCGTGCACGGTGATAGGCGCGGTGACCGCGCGCGCGGCGGCGGAATGCGGCATAGCGGAAGGCACTCCGGTGGTGGCGTCCGGCGCGGACAAGGCGTGCGAAACTTTCGGTGTGGGGGCAACGGACGGCTCCGTGGCTTCCGTGTCTTACGGCACGGCGGCGTCTGTGCAGATCACCACGGACAAGTATGTGGAACCCACGCCCTTCATGCCCGCTTACACGGCGGTGGCGCCCGGCAAATTCAATCCGGAAATACAGATTTTCCGCGGATATTGGATGGTCAGCTGGTTCAGAGAGCAATTTGCGCTGCACGAACAGGAAGAGGCAAAGGCGCGGGGCGTGATCCCGGAAAAAGTGCTGGACGAATATATGGAGAGCATACCTCCGGGCAGCAAGGGGCTTTTGGTGCAACCCTATTGGGGACCGGGGCTTACCACGCCGGAAGCCAGAGGTCTGATGATGGGGTTTTCCGATATGCACACCCGTCACCACATGTATCGCGCCATCATTGAGGGCATAGATTTCGCCCTTTTGGAAGGTTTGGAAAACATGGAACGCCGCGCCGGCATCAAGGTCAAGCGCATCGCGCTCTCCGGCGGCGGTTCGTCCAGCAACGCGGTCTGTCAAATCGCGGCGGACATCTTCAACAGGGAAGTTTTCCGCGTGCAGACGTTTGAAACCAGTGGTTTGGGCGCTTCCATAGCTTGTTTTATCGCCATGGGCGTATTCAAAGACGGGAAGGAAGCTGCGGAGCACATGATACATCTCAAAGACTCCTTCAAGCCCGATCCCGCCAGGGCGGCGGTATACCGCGAGCTGTATGAAAAGGCATACGTCAAGATATATCCTTCCGTGCGGCACATCTATTTCAACATTTACAACATGAACAAAAAAGGCAGACTGTGAGCCGTGCGGCACAAGCCGAAAAGAAAAAGGGCGTTCAGCCCTTATTTTTTTGCGCAAAACGCTTTTTTCTCCCGCATATAATGGGAATATGGAGCTGAATAAAATACATAACATCCATTTTGCGGGGGCGGGCGGCGTGAGCATGCGCACCCTTGCCAAGTTCTGCCTCTCGTGCGGCATGCAGGTTTCGGGGAGCGACAGGCAGCCTTCCGCCGCTCTTGAAAGCTTGAAGAGCGCGGGCGTGCACGTCTTCCCGCCGCAAGAGGTGGCTTTTATCCCCGAATGCGACGCGGTGGTATATTCCGCGGCGGTGCCGCAAAGTGACGCGCAGCTGGCAGCTGCGCGGGCGGCGCATGTGCCCACTTTGGAAAGAAAAGCATTCTTAGGGCTTGTGTCAAGGCTGTTCGACCACACTCTCGCCGTTGCCGGCACGCACGGAAAAACCACGGTCACCGCCATGATATGCGCAATTTTCGAGCGGGCGGGCTTTGCCTTTTCCGGTCACATCGGCGGCGAGGTCTGCGGCGCGGAAAACGGCGGAGCCGTCTTTCGCGGCAGAGAGTGGCTGGTGAGCGAAGCGTGCGAATACAACCGCAGTTTTCTCACGCTGGCGCCCTTTGTGACGGTGGTGCTCAACATGCAGTTCGATCACCCGGACTGTTACCGCGATTACGAGGACATGAAAGAAGCCTATCAACGCCTGATAAAAAACACCTGCGTGCGGGGCTGCGCGGTGTGTTACGAACCGCTTCTGCCCGAGCTGGATCTCAGCGGCAGGCGGGTGGTCACCTTCGGATATTCGCGCAGCTGCGACGTTTTTGCCGAAGAGATAACATATGCGGACGGAAAATATTCGTTTTACATCTGCAAATGCGGGAAAAGGCGCCTGCATGTGCGTTTGCTCACGGAAGGCAAACACAATGTGTTAAACGCCTTGGCGGCTTATGCCGCCGCGAGCGAGTGCGGAGCGACGGACGCGGACTGCGCGGCGGCGCTGGCGGCTTTTCCCGGAGTCAAGGGCAGATACGAGCACGCGGGCAGGGCGGCGTCCGGCGCAGAGATGGTGTGCGATTACGCCCATCATCCCGGAGAGATAGAAGCCGCCGTCGCCACCGCCGTGCAGGGCTGCCGCGGCAAGGTGTTCGTGCTCTTTGAGCCGCACACTTTTTCCCGCACCAGGGCGCTGATGAAGGAGTTTGTGGCGGCGCTTTCCCTTGCTGACGAGGCGGTTATCTTGCCCACTTTCAAGGCGCGTGAAGAGTATACGCCGTCCGGGAGCGGATACGACCTTTATATGCATCTGAAATTGTCCGGGGGCGTGCGCTGCTCTTATGCCCGCGATTATAAAGCGGCGGCGGAAGCGGCTCTGCGCGCCACGCATGCGGGAGATATTATTTTGATATTGGGCGCGGGCGAGGTGCGGAAAACCGCCGAATATATGTGAAAAATGCGGCTTGCGCCGCATTTCGGTTTTGCCGTTCAGAGCGTGGTTTCAAGAATTGCATTTGACCACGCTCATCTTAAAGGAGAGGTCGCCGCCCAGTTTTTCCATCAGATCGGGCACTTCGGCAAAGCCCACCACTTCTCCGATGAGCGGGGAAACCTTTATCTTGTTCATGGCAAGCAGGTTGATCGCCATGGCAACTTTTCCGTCGCCGTCTTTGATGCCGAAGATGGAAAGCTCTTTGTTGAGCACGTTGATGAAGTCTATCTTGTAACACTTCAAAGCGCTGTTGGCGTTGACCAGCGCTATTTTGCCGCCCATCGCCAGGCAGTAAGGCAGCTCGTCCATGTCGGAGAGTATGTCCAGATCCACCACAAGTGCGCTCGCCATCTTGCCGGAAGTGAAACTTTTCACCATATACGGCACGTTTTCCTGCGAACTGTTGATAACAAAGTCCACGCCCAGATCCTGCGCCAAGCCCAGTTTGTCGTCGTCGCTGTCTATCATGATGGGCAGCGCCTGATGATAGCGCAGCAGCTGCGCGATGATCAGATTGATCACGGAAACGCCGTTCACGATCACCGTTTGCGCGGGTTTGATCTCCAATTTGTCTATCAGGTTGCACGCCTTGGCGATGCAGTCGATGAACACCACGTCGTTATCCGCGATGACGTCGGGCAATTCGTAAATATAGTCTGTGGAAACGTCCGCATAATCGCGCAGATAGCCCATGGGCGCGGATTCTCCGCGCTTGGCGGAAGAGGAGAGGAGCACACGCTGACCGCTTTTGAATTCTCCCGTGGGACACAGGCTGATAAGGCCCGCGGCGCAGGTGGAGGGCACCGTGCCTTCCGCTTTGCTGCGCGTGTAAGCGTAAATGTCGCCGTTGTCGATGGCGGCGCGGATCATTTTTACTTTGGCGCAGTCAGTGCCGGAGCTTTCCGCCTCGCGGTTTTCCTGCCGCACGCGGCGGTCGCCTTCAAAAATCCAGTAGTTCATAATCTCTCCTTTGCAGTAATGCCATTATACCACCATTGAGGGTAAATATCAAGCCCATTTTTCAAAATCGTGCGCACATAAAGACAATGTGAAAAATAAACGGATAAAGTGTTATTTATGCTTGACTTGCCCGGCAAAAGTATGTATAATTGACTTCGCAATAAAAGATCGAGAGGTGAGAACATGAACGAGAATATACAGCCCGAATATCATGACGCCGTCTTCGAGTGCGCCTGCGGCTCCAAGTTTGTCTGCGGCACCACCAAAAAGGGCGACGTGATAAAAGTGGAAGTTTGCAACAAGTGCCACCCTTATTTCACCGGCAAGCAAAAGCTCGTGGATACCGGCGGCAGAGTGGAAAAGTTCAACAAGCGCTTCAACCGCAACAAGTAAGCATTTTCAATTTCGCAAAGGACCTTCTTTGCGGCGGACTTTTGAGCAAGCGCGCAATGCGCTTGCTTGATTTTATATTCGCGCGCGGGAATATTATTATATGAGAAAGAGAAGCAGTAAAATAGGCGGACAGGCAGTGATAGAAGGGGTGATGATGCGCGGCGAGCGCAGCGTTGCCACCGCCGTGCGGCTGGAAGAGGGCGGCATCGCCGTGGAAAGCCGTTATGTCAAACCCGCCAAAGATAAGAACTTTTTGTTCCGCGTTCCGGTGGTGCGCGGCGTGCTTAACTTTTTCGGCTCCATGGTCACGGGCATAAAAACGCTCATGCGCAGCGGCGAAGTTTACGGGGACGAGGAGGGCGAACCTTCCAAGTTTGAAAAATGGCTTGCCAAAACGTTTAAGGTGGACATATACAGCGTGGTCATGTTCATCTCCGTGCTGCTGGGCGTGGCGCTGGCGGTGGGACTTTTTGTCTTTCTGCCTCTTTTGTGCCGCAACGGCGTGGAAGCGCTTATCCCGCAGGCGCAGCAAGGTTCGGTGGGCGTAAACATCGGTCTGAACTTTTTGGAAGGAGTGATCAGGCTGATCATATTTGTCGCATATATCTTCCTCACCTCGCTGATGAAGGACATACGGCGCACTTACATGTATCACGGCGCGGAGCACAAGACGATCAGCGCTTACGAAAACGAGCTGCCTTTGGATGTGAAAAACGTGCAGACCATGAGCACTTATCACGACAGGTGCGGCACCACTTTTATGGTGCTGGTGATGATAATCGGCGTTTTGGTGCTGTCTGTGTGCGATTTGGAGCTGATCTGCGGACTGCCCGATGACTGGGCGGTGAACGGCGTGGTCAAGTTTTTGGCGGATCTGGGCTGGCGCCTGCTTTTGATGCTGCCCATCATGGGCATAAGTTACGAAGTGCTCAAATTTTTGGCGAAGTTCGACAATGCTTTTGTGCGTGCGCTCAAATTCCCGGGCAGGCTCATGCAAAAGCTCACCACGCGCGAGCCGGACGATTCCATGGTGGAAGTGGCGATCGCCGCCTTTACCACGGTGATGGCGATGGACGCCGATCCCAACCTGCCGGAGCTTACTTTCGACACCAACGAGCTTTATACAAGCGTGCGCAAAAAATTGGAGAGCATGGTTGAAGACAAGGCGGACGTGGACTGGATGATCTGCCACGTCACCGGTAAAAAGCGCTCAGAGTTGGAGCACCTCACATATATCCGGCATTCCAAGGCGGAAAAGCTGGAAGAGATGGCGCGCCGCAGACAGGCGGGCGAACCGCTGTGGCAGATAATAGGCAACGCCGATTTTTACGGTTTTGAGATAGACATAAACAAAGACGTGCTCTGCCCGCGTCCGGAAACGGAAGAGCTGGTATGCGAGGCGTTGAAGTATATCAAAGAAGATTCGCGCGTGTTGGATCTGTGCACGGGCAGTGGCTGCATAGCCGTGGCGGTGGCAGCCAAAACGGGCGCCAAAGTGACGGCAAGCGATATTTCCGAAAAAGCGTTGGAAACAGCTCGCGCCAATGCGGAGAAAAACGGCGTGGCGGACAAGGTGGAGTTTGTCAGATCGGACATGTTTGCGCAGATAGATGGCAAATTCGACGTGATAATAAGCAATCCGCCTTATATACCGCACGCGGACATACAAGGGTTGCAAACGGAAGTGAAGGATCACGAACCGCACCTTGCCTTGGACGGCGGAGAGGACGGTTTGGACTTTTACCGCGTCATAGCTCGGCAAGCGCGCGGTCGCCTTAATAAGGGCGGCAGGATATTCCTGGAAGTGGGCTTGGGTCAGGCGCAGGCGGTCAAGGAGATGCTCACGGGCTTTGAAGTGAGCGTGATCAAGGATATGCAGGGGATAGACAGGATCATAAGCGGGGTGGCAAATGACTGAAAAACTCGCCGCCATGGAAGCCAGATATAACGAGCTTACCGCCATGCTTGCCGATCCCGCCGTCCTCGCGGACAGGGCAAAGTGGCAAAGCCTTGCCGTGGAGCATTCGGAATACGAACCGGTGATGGAACTTTACGGGCGCTGTAAAAAGGTGCGGGAAGACCTCGCGGGCTGCATGGAGATCATAAAAAGCGGCGAGGACAAAGAGCTTGTAGAAATAGCAAAAGCAGAAGCCGCGCAACTGGAAGAGCAGGAAAAAGAGCTGGAAGAACAGATAAAAGTTCAGCTGCTGCCCGCCGATCCGGACGACAATAAAAACGTGATCATAGAGATAAGAGCGGGCGCGGGCGGAGAAGAGGCAGGACTGTTCGGCGCGGTGTTGCAACGCATGTATATGCGCTTTGCCGAACGCATGCGCTGGAAGAGCGAACAGCTGAGCGTCAACGAAACGGACTTGGGCGGCATAAAAGAAAGCGTGTTCACGATAACGGGCAAGGGCGCGTTTTCACGGCTCAAATACGAAAGCGGCGTGCACCGCGTGCAGCGCGTGCCGCAGACGGAATCGCAGGGCAGGATACACACTTCCACCGTGACGGTGGCGGTGCTGCCGGAAGTCAAAGACGTGGACGTGGAGATCAATGAAAAAGATCTGAAGATAGATTATTATCGTTCGAGCGGCGCGGGCGGGCAGCACGTGAACAAGACGGAATCGGCGGTGCGTATCACGCATATCCCCACGGGCATAGTGGTGGAGTGCCAGAACGAGCGCAGTCAGATAAAAAACCGTGAAAGCGCCATGCAGGTGTTGAAAGCGCGCCTTTACGACCATTATCGCAGCTTGCAGGAGAGCGAATACGCCCAAAACAGGCGCATGCAGGTGGGCACGGGCGACAGGTCGGAGAGGATAAGGACATACAATTATCCGCAGGGAAGAGTGACGGATCACAGGATAGGCATGACGCTTTATTCTTTGGACGCCTTTTTAGACGGAGATATAGACGAGATGACAGAGGCTTTGATCGAGGCAGATCGGAGCGCAAAACTTAAATCGGAGAACTAATTCGGAGGAAGCAAAATGATCAGATTGGACGGACACAGAAACGTGTTGACCGACAGGAACTGGTCGCCCACTTTGCAGGACGTGAGCGAACCCAATCTCTTCAGGGAGATATACGACTATGACAGCATACCCAAAACGGCGTTCAATTTCCGCAATACGCCCATGGATATGCCGGAAGAGATATGGATGACGGATACCACTTTCCGCGACGGACAGCAGTCCACTTCGCCCTTTACGGTGCAGCAGATCGTGGATCTTTACCGCCTCATGCACAAGCTGGGCGGGAGCAAGGGCATGATAAAGCAATGCGAATTTTTTCTTTACACGGAAAAAGACCGCAAAGCCGTGGAAGAGTGCCAGCAGCTGGGATTTGAATTCCCGGAGATAACCAGCTGGATCAGAGCCAACAAAAAAGACTTCGACCTGGTCAAGTCCATGGGCATTAAAGAAACGGGCATTTTGGTGAGCTGTTCTGACTATCACATCTTCAAAAAGATGCACCTCACCCGTCGTCAGGCGGCGGATCAGTATTTGGGCATAGTCAAAGAGGCGCTCTCCAAGGGCATTGTGCCGCGTTGCCATTTCGAAGACATCACGCGCGCGGACTTTTACGGCTTTGTGGTGCCTTTTGCCATAGAGTTGATGAAACTTTCCGAAGAAGCCGGCATACCCGTGAAAATTCGCGCCTGCGACACTTTGGGATACGGCATAAGTTATCCCGGCGTCACGCTGCCGCGCTCCGTGCCCGGCATCATCGCTGGTCTTAAATATTATGCCCAGGTGCCCAGCGCGCAGCTGGAATGGCACGGACATAACGATTTTTACAAGGTGGTCACAAACTCCGCCACCGCGTGGCTTTACGGCTGTTCTTCCGTCAACTGCTCTCTGTTGGGCATAGGCGAGCGCACGGGCAACTGCCCGTTGGAGGCGATGGTGATAGAATACGCCTCCCTGCGCGGCACCACCAACGGCATGGACATATCCGTCATCACGCAGATAGCCGACTATTTTGAAAAGGAGATGGGTTACTCCATACCTCCGCGCACGCCGTTTGTGGGGCGCAACTTCAACACCACCCGCGCCGGAGTGCATGCGGACGGCTTGCTTAAAGACGTGGAGATATACAACATCTTCAACACGGAAAAATTGCTCAACCGCGTGCCGCTCGTGTCCGTGGACAGCCATAGCGGACTTGCGGGCATAGCTTACTGGATAAACGGATATTATAAGTTGGCAAAAGACCACGAGATAGACAAAAAGCATGACATCGTGGTCAGAATGAAGGAATATATAGACGATCTTTATGCCAAGGGCAGGAACACCTGCATGGGCGATGAGGAGATGGACGGGATACTCCGTCATCTCGATCCCAAGCTGCACAAAAAACTTATAGACGCCGCCACCGGCGAAGATTATTGAGAGGGTGATATGAAATACGTCAGCACGAGAGATACAAAGCGCGTCGTGACGGGCGCGCAGGCGATAGCGGAGGGCATTGCTCCCGACGGCGGACTTTACGTGCCGGAGAGTTTTCCGGCGCTCACGGCAGAGGATTGGGAAAAGCTGCGCGGCATGGAATACGCGGAGAGGGCGGCTTTTGTGCTCTCTCTTTATCTGGACGAGTTTTCTTATGAAGAACTGCTCGGCTTTGCCAAAGAGGCATACGGCAGATTTTACGGTGAAGATCCCTGTCCTTTGGTCAAAATAGACGAAAAACAATATTTTTTGGAGCTTTGGCACGGTCCCACCTGCGCCTTTAAGGACATGGCGCTCACCATGCTGCCGCACCTGCTCACCGCTTCCAAGCGCAAACTGGGCGATAAGGGCAAAACGCTCATCCTCACCGCCACTTCCGGCGATACGGGCAAGGCGGCGATGGAGGGCTTCCGCGACGTGGACGGCACGGCGATAATCGTGTTTTATCCTTCCGACGGCGTTTCCGACATGCAGCGCCGCCAGATGATCACGCAGGAGGGCAAAAACGTGTGCGTGTGCGCCATCAGAGGCAATTTTGACGACGCGCAGTCCGCGGTCAAGCGCATTTTCACCAGTAAAGAAGCGGCGGAAAAACTCGCCGCGCACGGCTATAAGCTCTCTTCCGCCAACAGTATCAACTGGGGCAGGCTGGCGCCGCAGATAGCTTATTACATCTCCGCTTATTGCGATCTGGTCAATGCCGGCGAGATAAAGCAGGGCGAAAAGGTTGACTTTTGCGTTCCCACCGGCAACTTCGGCGATATCCTGGCGGCTTATTACGCCATGCGCATGGGCATGCCGGCGGGCAAACTCATCTGCGCGTCCAACAGCAACCGCGTGCTCACGGACTTCTTCGGCACGGGCAAATACGATACGCACCGCAAATTTGTGGAAACCATCAGCCCGTCCATGGACATCATCATCTCTTCCAACCTGGAAAGACTGCTGTTCGAGTATGCCGGCAGAAACGATAAGACGGTGGCGGCATGGATGGACGCGCTGAAAAAAGAGGGCGCTTACAGCGTCGGTGAAGAGTGCCTTGCCCGCATGCGCGAGCTTTTCGACTGCGGCAGCTGCGACGAAGAACAGACGGCGCAGACCATAGCCTATTATTTTGACGAATACGGCTATCTGATAGATCCGCACACCGCGGTGGCGGCGGGCGTGTATCTGCGCGGAAGTGAAGATGGCAGACCGTGCGTGATGGTTTCCACCGCCAATCCTTACAAGTTCCCCGCCGACGTGCTGGCGGCAGTGGAAGGGAAGAGGGTGGACGATCCTTATGCGGCGGCGGAGCAGCTGTGCGAGGCAAGCGCGGCGGAAATACCTCAGCCGCTCAAAGGTTTGGACAAGCGCGCCGTGCGGTTCACCACCGTGATAGACAGGGACAAGATAGAAGACTTTGTCTACGAGCAGGTGGCGGATAAATAAAAAAGTATTGAAATAAACTTTGACATATAGTATAATAACGGTAGAAAAACAATAAGGGAGAAAGAACATGTCAAAAGTCAGAAAAGCGGTCATACCCGCGGCGGGATTCGGCACCAGGTTTTTGCCGGCGACCAAAGCGCTTCCCAAGGAGATGCTGCCCATCGTGGACACGCCCACCCTGCAATACGTGGTGGAAGAGGCGGTGGCGAGCGGGGTCAAAGAGATACTTATCATCCTGGGCAAAAACAAAAAGTGCATAGAAGATCACTTCGACATCGCCGTGGAGCTGGAACAGCTGCTGATAAAGACGCATAAATACGATTATTTGCAGCAGATAAGGGACATCGCCAACATGGCGCACGTGCATTATATCAGGCAAAAGGAGATGAACGGCTCGGCAAACGCCGTGCTGGAAGCGGAGGCGTTCATCGGCGGAGAGCCGTTCGCCGTGCTCTTCGGCGACGATCTGATGTATACAAAAGATGTGCCGGACGGGCGTCCCGCGCTCAAACAGCTCATCGACGCATACGAAACCACCGGCTGCACCATTCTGGGCTGTCAGACTGTCAAGCGCGAAGACGCGGATAAATACGGCATGATAGACCCCGGCGCGGTGAAGGGCAGATATACGCGCATCAACGGCATCGTGGAAAAGCCGGAGCCGGACAAGGCGCCCTCTCTGCTTGCCAGCATGGGCAGATTCGTCTTTACGCCCGAGATATTCGACATGATCAAAACGCTCAAACCGCACGAAAACGGAGAAACTTATCTCACGGACGCCATAGAGCTGGTGGCAAAAACTTCCGGAGCGTATGCTTACGACATGGAAGGGGAGCGTTACGACGTGGGCGACAAGTTCGGCTTTGTGCGCGCCACCATAGAATACGCGCTGCGCGACAAGACCATTTCTCCCAAGCTCGCACCGTTCATCAAAGAGATGGCAAAAAAACTTTAACAAGAAAAATTTGAAACTAGGGCGGCTGCAAGCCGCCTTTTTCATCTGTGCGCGTTTTTGTTGAAGGGCAAAAAGTCGCTGTCGCCGTCCAGATCGTCGCAGATACACATGTTTTTTATCAGCGTGGCGCTCTTGATGGAATCAAAGCCGTATTTGGCGCGTATCAGATCTATGGAGCGGGAAAGACCGCTCTCTTTTGCCGCGTTTTGCTGCAATTCAAACAGATTCCCCTGTACAAGTCCGCCTTCTTCGCTCAGGTCAAAGGCGGAAACGCCCAAGCCGCGCAAAGGCTTGTCGCGTCCTTCCGTATAAAAGGTGTCGAACAGGGCGAGCGCTTCCTCGGACAGGCGCTTTGCCGAATCCGTGGCGGGGGAGATGAGGCATTGGCGCGATCTCCAACTCAGATCGTTGTAACGCAGAGAAACGGAAACGCCCGCCGCCGTGCTGCCCGCCTTGCGCAGCCGCGCCGCCACCATTTCCGAAAGGGCGAAAATGACCGCCGCGCATTCGTCGCGCGAACTTACGTCTTTGGGCATGGTGGTGGAGTGTCCGACGCTCTTATGCACTCTGCCGTTGCAGTATTCGCGCACGTCCTCGCCCTCTTCTCCGTTGGCGTAAGCGCGCAGTTTGGCACCGTTCACGCCCAGTTTTTCGCGCAGCAGTTTTTCGTCGGCAGCCGCCAGATCGCCGATGGTGCGCACGCCCAGAGAAAGCAGCGCCGCATAAGTGTGTCTGCCAACCATCAGCATTTCGTTTGCCGCAAGCGGCCAGATCTTTTCCTTGAAATTTTGCGGAGAGATAACGGTGGTGGCGTCAGGCTTTTTGAGGTCGGAGCCGAGCTTGGCGAAAATTTTGGTGAAGGAAACGCCCACGGATATGGTAAGCCCCACCTGCTTTTTCACACGCGCGCGCAGTTCGTCCGCTATCTTTGCCCCGTCGCCGAACAGCTTGGCGGAAGAGGTCACGTCCAGCCAGCCTTCATCAATGCCAAAAGGCTCCACTTTGTCTGTATATTCCTTGTATATGTCGAAAATCTGATCGGAAACGGCAACGTATTTTTCAAAGTGCGGTGCCACAAGCACCAGTTCCGGGCATTTGTTGAGTGCCGCGTGAATGGTTTCCGCCGTCTTCACGCCCGCCTTTTTTGCTGGATCGTTTTTGGCAAGTATGATGCCGTGACGCTTTTGCGGATCGCCGCACACCGCCACCGGCTTGCCTTTAAGGTCTGGTCTGTCCAGGCATTCCACGGAAGCGTAAAAATTGTTGGCGTCGCAGTGCAGTATCGTCTTCATACATATATTATAGCGCCCTTTTGCCGCCTTGTAAACTGTCGCGGTTTAATTGTTATTTGCGCGCGCTTGTGTTATAATCTATGTGTATGAAAAAATTCGCGGTGGTCATCTTTGTCGTTCTGCTTCTCGGCGCGCTCCTTGCGGGCGCGGCGGCTTGCAGCGGCACGGAGCTGGAATCGGGCTATTCGGACGTTGTGGAGGAATTTTACGGGGACGGCATGTCCTATATCTCCTCATACGCCGCGCCCGCCGGCGCCGTGCAGTTCAAAGACATGCCGCGCGTGGACAAAAAGATGGTGATAGACAACCGCATAAGCGGCTCGCACATCACGGGACTTTATCTGCCGGCGGGAGAGAGCGTCACGGTTACCGTGCCTTCTTCCGTGGTCACGCACGAATCTTCCGTTGCCGTGATAGACGGTGAGGGAAGAGAAACGGAGCGCGTCATGCTCATGCATGAAGAAAACGTGTTGACCTCGCAAAAAGGCGGCATATTGCTCTATTATATCGGCGGCGCCGGGGTGAGCGAGCGGCTTTCTCCCACGGAGATATATTTCAGCGGAGCCATGCCCGCGCCTTTTTATCGTTACGGCTTGGATTCTTCCGACGATCCGGGCGATCTGTCCGCATACGGGGACATGCTCGTGCCGCTTGATTGCGGCAATTTGCGTTTTTATCTGCCCGCGTCGCTTTTGGACGGCGTGAGCGGACTTAAACAGGCTTTGGAGTGGTGGCGTTCCGCCGCCGGCGTTGCGGCGCAGGCGCTTTCCGCCACGAGAGAAGACGGCAACATGCAGCCGCTGAAAGTTTATTTCACGGCGCAGGGCAATGCGGAAACGGACGTGCTTTTTGCTTCAAACGGCGTGAAAGATATGCTGTCGGCGACGCAGCTTGCGAGCACTTCCGCGGGGCTTGCGCTGCTTGAACGGGCGAGCGAGCGCTTTGCCGGAGAGAGGGCGGACGCGGAGCTTTTGGGCAGACTTGCCGCATACAACGCCTATATGCTTTTGAAAGATTCTTTTGTCATATATGACGAAAGCCCTGCGGCCGAACGGGACGAACTTTATTTTTCCAACGGGTATGCGGTCTTGCAGCGCGTCATGGCGGGAGAAAGTTTTGACAAGAAGGCGGACGTAATGCTTTGCCTCATGCACTCTGGCGGAACGGGGGCGAGCGCGGTATTTTTGGATATGCTGACCGCGGGCGTCACGGCGGACGAGATAGTGCGCGCGGCGGGAGAGGCGTTCGGCGTGAACGCCGCCGCGTTTGCGGAAAAAGAGTTGGGTGAGAGCGTTTCCGCCCAAGTCAAGGAAAAGGTGAAAGACCTGCCCGCATATCGTCCCGTGTTCAATTATTACACGCGCAGCGTCAAAGACGACAATCGGCAAAATGGTTACAAGGTTTACGCCGGTGATACGCACAAGGTGGATTTTGCCGGCAAAACGCTGGTTTACGGCGGAGAGGTGAAGAGCGTCACGCTGGAGGGCAGCAACGGCTGGCAGCAGCGCGATGACGGCTATTACTACACCGCGCTTTCCGAAAACGTGCGCGACGGATACACGCTCACCGTGACCGCCGCGGCGGACGGGAAGGAATTTGAATATATCTCGTTCGGCGACATCAGCCTGAACGTAAACGCCGCTTCTTACCGGCTTTATACGGATATTCCCGTGGAAAAGGCGGAGGACGGCACGCTCACGGCGGAGGCGATAGACAAGGCGGTGGATATCCATGAAGAATACTCTCCCGCTTATTCGCTTTCCCTGGCGGAGGCCAATTGCGGCTCCAACGCTTACGGGGGAGAGCGCGTTTCCAGCAATATATACACCTTTTCCGTGACTTCGTTCAACTTCGAGGTGGAAGAGGACGGCATGTATACTTTCAGCATGGCGAACGCGGACACGGGCTTTTGTTATTACCGCGTGGACTTCGGTGTGGGCGATTACGAATATACCATGTTCGGCAATTACGTGCCCGTGCAGCAGCCGGGGCTTTTGAGCCGCACGGAAGAGCTGAAAGCGGGGTATGTTTACCGCTTTGACATGTATCTGCTGCAACCGGGCGTATCCAACGGACTTACCCTTTACGTGGCAAAAGACGGCGGGGAGTATCAGCCGGTGGGAGCGGAATACATGTCCTTCCCCGGCACATCCAAGGCGGAACAGATGGAATACACCGCGCCGGCGATCTCTCTGCAAGGCTCGGCATACCCGGACACGCTTTATATGAAAGAGGACGCTTCCTCCTGGACGGGCGTGCGCGGCGAGGGGGTGACCGCCGTATCGGGCGAGCCGGACGCCGTATGCGACGGCGATCTGTCTTCCGTATATGTGCTTTCCGCGCAGACGGGCGGAAATTACACCTTGAACTTCAATGCGGAACTGCCGCTCGATTATATCAAGATCTTTGCCGCCGCAAGCGGCGTGACTTACGCGGCGGAGGTCTATGACGGAGAGTGGCACAGGCTGGCGGAAGGACTGAACGGGGACGCGGAACTGTTCTGTGAAGGCAGTTTTTCCGCATTGCGTTTGGCGGTGTCCGGTAGCGGCACTTTGGAGATCAGGGAAATAGAGGGCGGAGAGGCGATCAAAAACTGCACTTATGTGCCGCACACCAGCTCCGACATATGGTATGAGGGCAGTTGGCTGCGCATGACGGGCGGCGTGAGCGTGAACGGCAGCGTGGCGCAGAACAACGGCGGCAGAGCTTATGCCGAATACAATTTTTACGGAGACGAAGTAGCCATCATGGCGACGATAGGTCCTCAATACGGCGGCGGGACCGTTTATATCGACGGCAAAAAATACGGGGAGATATCCCTCTTCGGGGAAGAAGTTTCTTATCAGACCGTGGTGTTTTACGCGCAGCTGGAAAATACGGGCGAGCATACCGTTCGTCTGGAAGCGGCAAGAGGGGAAAAGGTGAACATAGACGCCATCGTCTATTCGGAAGGGGAATACGATCCCACGGGGGCAGCCATGCCGTTCAACCCGTATTATCTGCTCATTTTGGCGGCGATCGTGGTGATAGGAGTTGTGGTATGCGTGATCCTCGATCACAGGAACAGGCATAAAAAAGCGCGCGGCGGAAAAAAGGAAAAGTCAAAAAAAGAAGCGCCGCCGGCAGAAGAAAGCGCGCCGGAGAGCGCCGGGAGCGAATGATCGCGCAAATAGCAAAAACGCCCGCAAAATTGCGGGCACTTTTTATATCAGACGCATTTTGTCGTCATAGTCGTAAGATACGCATTTGAAGAGCAGATCCGCTCTGTCCGTCAGGCAAGGGGGTATCTCCAACTTGGCGCGGTCGCGCGGGCGCGTCACCACGGGGCGCGCGGGCGCGCGCAAGAGATGGCGGCAGTCTCTTTTCACGGCAAGGACGTTGATGTGGCTCACCGCGCATTCTTTCAGCTGCGCCGCCGTCTGCCTGTTGTCCAGAACGATGTTCATCAGCAGACGGTTGATGCGCGCATAGGTATAGCGCTTTGATTTGACCGCCAGCGCCAATTCTTCCTGAGTGGAGCAGGAGAGGGCAAGTTTGCGTATCTTGTTGTCCAGTCCTTCGCCCATATCGCATATGCCTTTCAGATCGGCTGTCATGATAGTCTTTTTGAGGATGGCGGCAAAGCCCGCGTCCGGGCTTTTCAAACTCAAAACGGGGCAAACAAAGTCCGGCACGGCAAGCGCCGCCCTTTGCGCGTCGCCTTCCGCCACGGCGCGTCTGATGGCTTTTGAAGAGGATATCGCCCCCTCCAAGTCCTCGCTTTGATGTGAAGAATTAAGGCGCGGTATGGTCAGAAGCTGCATTTTGCAGCCCAGCCGCTCTGCCGCGCGCACATATTCCACGCCCAGCATGTTGTTGGGAGAAGAGAGCACGGAAGAAACCTTTTCGTCCGCAAATTCGCGCGCCGCCTTTTGCATCGCCACCGGATAAGATAAGCCTTCGTCCAAAAATTCCTTCACGCGCTTTTGGTAGGGGACGTTGGCGGGAGAGGTGAGGCGGGCGGCTTCCCGCAGGAGTGAAATGTCGCCGCATTCGCTGCCGAACCAAAGCTCGTCGCAGCCGCACAGCCGCGCCAGTTTGACGCCGCCCAGGGCGAATATTTCCGCCGGAGCGCAGGCGTATTCCGCGGGCAGCTCGACCACCATGTCCGCGCCGCCTTTCACGGCGTGTTCGGCACGGGTATACTTGTCCGCGCAGGCAAGTCTGCCACGCTGGGTCACGTTGCCGCTCATCACGCACACCACATGCCTGCCCCCTTGGCTTTTTATCCGGGAGAGCAGGTGCGCGTGCCCGTTATGAAAGGGATTGAATTCGCATATTACCGCCGCATTTTTCAATTATTTGTCCAAAACCTTTTGCAAATATCCTTGCGATGTTATATAATTATTATAGCATTATCTCACGATAAAATAAAGCGATTTCGGAGGCGCACTGTGAGCAAAGTAATAGACGACATAATTGCAAAGGCACAAAACAACGTCAAGACAATCGTGCTGGCGGAAGGCGAAGAGCCGCGCACCGTGGCGGCGTCGCAGGTGATAGCGGCAAAGGGCATCGCCAAACTCATTCTTTTGGGCGACGAAGCCAAAATCAAAGACATGTATCCCAACTTCAAGAGCAAGGGCATAACCATCGTCAATCCGCTTGCCGGGGACAACGAAGAATATATCAACGAATATTACGAATTGCGCAAAGCCAAAGGCATGACTTTGGATCAGGCTAGGCTCGCCATGAAAAATCCGCTCTTTTACGGCGCGATGATGGTGAGGAAAGGACTGGCGGACGGCATGGTCGCGGGCGCGATCAACGCCACCGGCAACGTGCTCAGAGCGGGCTTGCAGATCATAAAAACGGCGCCCGGGATAAGAACGGTGAGCAGCTGCTTCATCATGTGCCTGGACGAAACGCATATGAAAGACCGCCACGTCATGGTGTTCGGCGACAGCGCCGTCAACATCGCGCCCACGGCGGAACAGCTTGCGGATATCGCCATCGCTTCCGCAGCCACGGCAAAGGTAATGGCGGGGATAGAGCCTCGCATAGCCATGCTTTCCTTCTCCACCAAGGGCAGCGCCAAACATGAGGCGGTGGATAAAGTGGTGGCTGCCACCAATTACGTCAAGTATGCCCGCCCCGATCTGATGATAGACGGCGAATTGCAGGTGGACGCGGCGATAATTCCTTCCGTGGCGCGCCTCAAAGCGCCCGATTCTCCCGTTGCGGGCAACGCCAACGTGCTCATCTTCCCTTCGCTGGAAGCGGGCAACATCGGTTATAAACTCGTTCAGCGCTTCTCCGGCGCGGAAGCCATCGGTCCCATTTGTCAGGGCTTTGCCAAGCCGGTCAACGATCTCTCCCGCGGTTGCAGCGTGGACGACATAGTGTCCGTGGTGGCGATCACCGCCGTGCAGGCGCAGCAGAATGACGTGAAAGGAGAAAAGAAATGAAAATTTTGACGGTAAACGCGGGCAGTTCTTCCCTCAAATATCAGCTGATAGAAATGACGGACGAGAGCGTGCTGTGCAAGGGCGGCATAGAGCGCATCGGTCTGAGCGACTTTGACGACGATAACGTCACGCATGTCGGTCCGGCAGGCAAATCAAAGCAAAACGTCGTGCTTGCGGATCATACGGAGGCGTTCAACCTGCTGATGAAGCTGCTCACTGACAAAAACAACGGCGTTATCTCTTCCGTGTCGGAGATAGCCGCGGTGGGGCACAGGTTCGTGCACTCGGGCACGGGTGACAGCAAGCCCTGTCTGCTCGACGAGGCAAAACTCGACAGCCTCTATGCCGACAAGGACTTGGCGCCTTTGCACATGCCGGCAAACGTGAGCTGCGTGCGCTCCTGCATGAAGGTCATGCCCGGCGTGCCCAACGTGGGCGTGTTCGATACATATTTCCATTCCACCATGCCGCCGCGCGCTTATATGTATGGCGTGGCGTATGAGGATTACGAGCGCTTCCATGTGCGCAAATACGGCTTCCACGGCGCTTCCCACAGATATGTGAGCGCGGTGGCGCGGGAATATTTGCAGTCAAAAGGCTTGCCTGCGGACAAGATAATAACCTGCCACTTGGGCAACGGCTCTTCCATCAGCGCGGTGGTGGACGGCAAGTGTGTGGATACTTCCATGGGCATGACGCCGCTGGCGGGCATGCTGATGGGCACCAGGAGCGGCAGCGTGGATCCATTCATCGTGGACTACCTGGGCAAAAAGCGCGGCATGAACGCGGAGGAAACGCTCTATTATCTCAACAAAAAGTGCGGTTTTGCCGGCATATGCGGACATTCCGATTGCAGGGATATATACGGGCTGATCGAAAAAGGCGATGAAAAAGCGCGCCTTGCCATGGAGATGTTCGGTTATCAGATAAGAAAGATAATCGGCGCTTACGCCGTGGCGATGAACGGATTGGACGCCATCATTTGGACGGGCGGCATCGGAGAAAATTCCGCGGACGCGCGCAGAGATATCTGCAAGGACATGGAATTTATCGGCGCAAAGTTCGACGTTAAGGCTTCCGACGCCTGCAAAAGCGGCGAGATAACCCAAATAAGCACGCCGGATTCCAAAGTGAAAATGCTGGTGGTGCCCACCAACGAGGAGATCGTCATCGCGCGTGACACGCGCGACGTGGCGTTTGGCAAATAAGGGCGGAAAAATAAGCCTGTTTATATAATAAATACGCGCAAAATGTTTGACAAGCTCGCGTAAATTTTATATAATAGCTAGGCAAACCGATTATTAGCAGAGGAGGTGCAGAAAAATGGCAGTACCCAAGGGAAAAACTTCTAAGGCCAGAAAGCGTTCCAGAGCGGCTAACTGGAAACTTACCAAACCCAATCTTACAGAGTGCCCCCATTGCCACGAACTTAAAATGAATCACAGAGTGTGCGGCAACTGCGGATATTACGACGGGCAGCCCGTCGTGGATATGACGGAAAAGAAGGCTGACTAAGCTCTTCTTTTGCGCTACGATCAATGCTGAAATTACCGTGCACGCAAGGTGCGCGGTTTTTTCTATAAGGAGAGAAAATGAAGATAATCGTGGATTGTTACGGCGGCGACTATTGTCCTACGGAAGCCGTTGCCGGCGCCGTTGCCGCGCTGGATAAGCTGCCCGGGCTGAGCGTTGTGCTCACGGGCGACGAAAAGGAGCTGAAAGCGCTCTTGCAGGGATATAAGTATGACGCGGGCAGACTGGAAGTGGCGCACGCTTCCGAGGTGATCACCAATTCCGACAAGCCCGTCAAAGCCGTGATGCGCAAAAAAGACTCTTCCACCGTGGTGGGGCTTAAACTGCTTGCAGAAGGCGGAGCGGACGGCATGGTGTCTTCCGCCAACACGGGCGCGCTCCTGGTGGGCGGCAGTCTTATCCTGGGACTTTCCCAAGGCGTTACGCGCGCCGCGCTCTGTCCCGTGCTGCCCAACGCAAAGGGGACTTACACCATACTGGCTGACGGCGGAGCCAACATAGACTGCCGCCCCGAACAGCTGGTGGAATTCGCCGTGATGGGCAGCGTGTATATGCGCGAAATGTTCAAAATAACCGCTCCTTCCAGCGGACTTCTGAATAACGGCGCGGAGCCGGAAAAGGGCAACGAGCTGACCAGAAACGCTTACAAGCTGCTCACGGAAGCGCAGGGCATCAACTTTGTGGGCAATATCGAGTGCCGCGATCTGCTCACCGGCGCGGTGGACGTGGTCGTGGCGGACGGGTTCAGCGGCAATATGGGTATCAAAGCCAGCGAGGGCATGGGCAGCGTGCTGTTCGGGCTTATCAAAGAAGGCATCATGCAGGGCGGTCTGCGCGCCAAACTGGGATATGTGTTGTTAAAGCCGGTGCTGAAAAAGGTGAAAAACAAGATGAGCAGCGACGACGTGGGCGGCGCGGTGTTTTTGGGCATGAAAAAAGTGCTGGTCAAAACGCACGGCTCGGGCAAAGCGCAAGCGTTCATGAACGCCGTCATCAAGGCGCACGCCATGGCGGAAAGCGGCGTGCCGGAAAAGATAGAGGACGGCTTGCGTTACATATGAACATAGAGCGCGCGCAGCAGATAACGGGATATACGTTCAAAGACAAGTCTGTGATCAAGGCGGCGCTCACGCACCCTTCGATAAGCGCCGTGACCGGCGGGGAAAATTACGAAAGGCTGGAATTTTTGGGCGACAGCATTTTGGGCGCGGTGGTGTCGGAAAGGCTTTTTTCCCTCTATCCCGGCAGTGACGCGGGAGAGCTTACCAACATGCGTAAAGCCATCGTGTCAAAAGAACCGATATCCCGCTTGACTGCCGCCCTAGAATTGCTTAAATGCTCCGATCACGATCCCCATATCCCAATCAACGCCAAGCGCGTGTGCGACATTTACGAGGCGGTCGTGGGCGCTTTATGCATAGACGGCGGCATGGCGGTGGCGCGCG
Organism: uncultured Christensenellaceae bacterium; assembly: GCA_944380295.1. GTDB lineage: Bacteria > Bacillota > Clostridia > Christensenellales > UBA3700 > Alloclostridium. The sequence goes on along the minus strand of CALWHE010000002.1, from coordinate 53,954 downwards.
AATTTGTGCTCAAAACGGCGGGCGACGCCATTGCCTCCCACCCCGATTACCGCGATTACAAGAGCGAGGTGAACGAACTGCTCCCGCAATACGAATACAAAGTGACGGATTCAAGCGAGGGCGAGGTGCAGGTGGAGCTTGTCGCGCAGGGCAGGCGTATCGCCACCGGCAGGGGTGCTTCCAAAAAACTTGCCGAACGTGACTGCGCCCGCAACGCCGTCCGCGCCATCAAGGGATCATCTTGAGTTTTCCGATATAAGCGGCGGTCGAACGTTAAACTGTTTTTTGCGAATTTATGCGCGCAAGGCCGCCCTAAGGGCGGTTTTTTTTGTAAATGCCGCCGCGTTGTCTTTCAACGGTCAAATCCGGCAGACGCTGTTTTACGGCTTGCGCCGCCTGCCGCGTGCCGCGGAGAGAGCGTGACGGACAATAATTAATTTGCGTTATAAATATCCTTGCAAAAGCCTTCAACTTTCAAAACAAGCGAGTCGGCGTTCGACAAAAATTGCGCCGCGTCGCGCCGCCATTTGTCTGCAAACGCTTGCGTTGGGTCAGCTTTATTGTTATAATAATTATAATATATAAGGAGTGGCAGATTTTGAATTTTAAGAAGATAGAAGTTTTCGGTTTCAAATCTTTTGCCGACCGCAAAGTCATTGAAATAAACGACGGTATCACGGGTATCGTGGGTCCCAACGGCTGCGGCAAGAGCAACGTTGCCGACGCGGTGCGTTGGGTGTTGGGCGAACAGAGCGCCAAGGCGCTGCGCGGCAAAAACATGCAGGACGTTATTTTCAACGGCACCAAGGTGAGAAAGTCCATGTCTTTTGCCGAGGTTTCGCTGTTTTTTGACAATTCGGAAAAACTTTTCCCCACGCTGGCTTTCGATGAAGTAAAGATCACGCGCAAACTTTTCCGTTCGGGCGAGAGCGAATATTATATCAACGACACGCAATGCCGTTTGATGGATATTCAGGAGATCATCCGCAACACCGGTCTTGGCAAAGAGGGATATAGTATTATCGGACAGGGGCGCGTTTCAGAGATAATCAACGCCAAACCCGTGGACAGGAGAGCCATTTTTGAGGACGCGGCGGGTATTTCCACGCACAAAAAGCGTAAAAAAGAGGCGCAGAGCAAGCTCGAACGCACGGAGACCAACTTGCAGAGGATAGAATCTATCCTCTTGGAACTCGACCGCCAGTTGGAGCCTTTGGAGCGCCAATCCGAGGACGCGCGCAAATACCTGCAAATGCGCGACGAATTGCGCGCTTTGGAGATCAACGAATTTATTTACGGTTACGAGCATAATTCGGAAGAAAAGGCGCAGGTGCGCGAGGCTTTGGACGACATAGAAGCCCAGCTCAAAGAAAAGCAGGAGCAGTATGCGGACGCGGACAAGCAATACGCCAAAAAATTTGCGGAACGGAACAACGCGGACGTTTACATGTCCAGGCTGCGCGACGAACTGACGGAGCTCGCCGTGGCGGCTGCCAACATGCAGGGCGCGGGCAACACGCTCAGCGAACGCATGAGCCACCTTACTTCCAACAGAGCGGCTGCGGAAGAGAGGTTGGTGGCGATAGAAAACGACCTTGACAAAAAGGATGAAGAGCATACATATCATGTCACGCAGCTGAGCATGGCAAAGGAAGAGCAGGGAGAAGTCAAAAAAGAATACGACGAACTGGACGGGGAATATTCCGAGCTTTTGAGCAAAATAACGCAGAGCGACGAAGAAATGCAAAACCGTCTGGAAGCCATGGAAAGCATTGCGGACATCAAGGAGAACTTCGGCAAGCTCACCGCGGAGCGCAACACGCTGGCGGAGAGAGTGGAAGAGTTGGATAAAGAAACCGCCAAGATCAAGTCCGATCTCACGTCTGCGGAAGAAGAAAAATTGGATTTGGAAGCCAATGTGCAAAAACTGCGCACGCAGCGCGACAGATTGGCGTCTTCCTGCAATGAAGTGCGTTTTTCTCTGCGCAAGGCAACGGAAACGGTGGAAAAAAGCCGCGCCATGCAGGCGGAGGTGCAGTCACGCATCAGCGGCTTGGAGTCCAACATCAGAATGCTTGCCGAATACAGCCGCGATTACAAGAGTTTCCGTGACGCGGTCAAAAATCTGATGCAGGCGGCGAAAACGGACGAAGAACTGTCATCGCATATAGAAGGTCTGGTTGCCGAGATAATCAAAGTCCCCAAGCAATATGAAGTCGCCATAAGTAACGCTTTGGGCGGGGCGGTGCAAAACGTGGTCACCGCGGACGAAGATGACGCCAAATACCTGATAAATTACCTCAAAGCCAACAGGTTGGGCGCGGTCACCTTCCTGCCGCTCACCAGTTACAAGAGGCGCGACCTCGACCCGCGTTTTGCCGGCGTTTTGCGTGAAAGGGGCTGTTTGGGCGAGGCTTCCAAGCTGGTTTCTTTCGACAAGCGTTACGATAACATCATCAGCGGTCTTTTGGGCAGCACGGTCATCTTTGACAATTTGGACAACGCCGTGGCGGCGGCGCGCAGAACGGGATACAACGTGCGCATAGTCACGCTTGACGGTGATATGCTCAACACGAGCGGCGCGATCAGCGGCGGCGCCGTCAATAAATCGGCAATGGCAAGCGTCTTCGGACACGAGCGCACGCTGGAAGAATACCGCGCGGCTCTGCAAAAGCTGAAGGCGGAGCAGGAAAAAGCCGTGGCTGCCTATAACAAGGCGCAGGAAGAAGCGGCGGAGTTGCAAGAGCAGCTCAAAGTTTTTGAAGAAGATTTCCACAATGCGGATCTGTCGCTTGCCACCGCCGTGCAAAAGCTGGACAAGGCGGCGGGCAGGTGCGAAGAGCTTTCCGCGTCTTTGACGGAAAAAACTCAGGCGCGTTACAAGATAAATTCCAGGATAGAGCTGATAGTCGCCGCGCTTGCCAAGGTGAGCGAGGGACCGGACGCGCCCGTATATGACGACGAGGCGGAAAAACAGCGCCGCGCCGGTTACGCGAAAATGCGCGAGCGCAGCAACGAACTTGCCGCCGAGCTTTCCGATCTGCGCGTGCAGCTGAACGATTTGGAAAACAAGATCTCCGCGCATGAAGAGAACAAAAACAGATTGGAGCGCGAAGCGGAGGCGTTGAGGGAAGAGCACAAGATGATCAGGAAAGCGCTTGCCTCCACGGAAGATCAGATAAAGCAGACGGAATCGGAGATAGACAACGCCGTGGTCAGCGACGCGGACAAACTGCGCCAGGCGGAGATAAAAGAGCAGATAGCTTCTTTGGACAGCCACAAGGCAAAACTTGACGAAGAGATAGGCGCCGTGATGAGCATGAAGGAAACGCTTACGCAGAGCATGATCGCGCTCAACGGCGAAAAGGCGCGCCAGGAGTCCAAAATGCAAAAAATCGATGAGGACGCCGAGGCAATGCGCGTGCATATCGCGGACGAATACGAGCTGGATTACGAGAGCGCGGTGCGCTATCGTCTGGCGGAATTCGACCACGAAAAAGCCGTGGGCGAGATAGCCAAATTGCGGCGTGCGATCGGCAAGCTGGGTCCCGTCAGTCTGGAATCCATAGATATGTATAAAGAAACCAAGGAGCGCCACGACGAGCTTGCCTCCCAGCGCGACGACATGCGCAAGGCGCAGTCCGACATTTTGGAGATAATCGCCACGCTCAGCAAGGAGATGAGCGAACGCTTTGACAGGGAGTTCAAAAAGATAAACGCCAACTTCCAAACCATCTTTTCCGAGATGTTCGGCGGCGGCACGGGCAGGCTGGAAGTGGATCTGGAGAGCGCGGAAGATCCGCTGGAAGCGGGCATAGAGATATATGCGGAGCCGCCCGGCAAAAACTTGCGCAACCTCTCCCAGCTTTCCGGCGGAGAACAGGCTTTTACGGCAATTTGTATCCTCTTTGCCATTTTGCGTCTGCGCCCCATGCCGTTCTGCATACTGGACGAAATCGACGCAGCGCTGGACGAGAGCAACGTGGATCTGTTTGCGCGCTATCTGAAAAGATTTTCCGACAGCACGCAGTTTATCGTCATCACTCACCGCAAGCCCACCATGGAGCAGGCGGACATGCTTTACGGCGTTACCATGCAGGAGTTGGGCGTTTCCGACGTGGTATCCGTATCGCTTAAAGAAGCTGTCAAGCACAGCGAAAGCAACTGAGGTAAAAAATGGGTATTTTCAGTAAGTTGGCGCAGGGTCTGAAAAAGACCAAGGAAGCCATTGCAAAAAAGTTTTATTCGCTCTTCACCGGCAGAGCGCTGGACGACGAGTTTTACGAGGACTTGGAAAACGTGCTCATCTCTTCCGACATGGGTGTGGAAGCCACGGAACAGATCTTGGAGCGCTTTAAGGAAGAGTGTTACGAAAAGCGCATTTCCAAAGCCGAAGACGCCCGGCAGCTGCTCAAAGACATCATGACGGAGAGCATAGATTATGAAGTGGCGCCTTATGAATACCCGCTGATAATATTGGTAGCGGGCGTGAACGGCGTGGGCAAGACCACCGCCATAGGTAAAATGGCAAAATACTTCAAAAGTCAGGGAAAAAGCGTTGTTATGGCGGCTGCCGACACGTTCAGAGCGGCGGCGGGAGAACAGCTCGAGGTGTGGTCGCAGCGTGCCGGCGTGCGCCTGATCAAACATGAAGAGGGGTCTGATCCCGCGGCGGTGGTGTTCGACGCGCTCTCATCGGCAAAGGCTAAGGGCACAGACGTGGTGCTGATAGACACGGCGGGAAGGTTGCAGAACAAAAAGAATCTGATGAACGAACTCTCCAAAATAAACAAGGTGGTGGAGAGGGAGTGCCCGGACGCGGATTACCGCACTTATATCGTTTTGGACGCCACCACGGGACAAAACGCGCTCTCGCAGGTGGAAGCGTTCGACGAGATAATAGACGTGGACGGCATCATCCTCAACAAGATGGACGGCACGGCAAAGGGCGGGGTGGTGTTTGCCATCTCCGCGGAACGCGAACTGCCCGTCATTTTCGTGGGCGTGGGCGAAAAGATAGACGACATAACGCCGTTCGACGCCAAGGCGTTTATCGATTCCATCTTCGATTGAAAACAAAGCGGACCCGCGGGTCCGTTTTTTTTTTGCAAAAAAGTTGACAGCGCGCCGCGGCGCGGATATAATATAAAGGAAAAATGCTTTAACAAGTATTTTTACTTGACAGTTATGGAAAAAAGAGATAAACTCTATATCGGTCTGTTCAACGATTATTACGGCGCGTTGCTCACGGAATATCAGCGCGGACTGATAGATATGTATTATAACAAGGATATGTCCTTGGGAGAAATAGCCCAAGTGCACGATATTTCGCCGCAGGGCGTGAGCGACGCGCTCAAACGCGCGGAACGCACGCTGACGGAAGCGGAGGGCAAGCTCAAACTTGTGGAAAAATCGGACAAGCTGCGCAAAATATTGCGGCAGATATCCGCTTGCGGCGATGAAGAGATCGAACGTCTGGCGCAAAAAGCCATAGACGTTTTGGACAGTTGACAAGGAGAAAAAGATGGGCGCATTCAGCGGACTGAGCGAAAGATTGTCGCATATATTTTCCAAGCTGAGGGACAAGGGCAAACTTACCGAGCTTGAAGTGAAAGGCGCAATGAGAGAGGTGCGTATCGCCTTGTTGGAGGCGGACGTCAACCTTGCCGTGGTCAAGCAATTCGTAAACAACGTGAGTGAAAAGGCGGTGGGCGAACAGGTGCTCAAAAGCCTTTCTCCCGCGCAGCAGGTGATTGCCATCGTCAAAGACGAGCTTACCGCCGTGATGGGCGGGACGTCGTCCAAATTGAAAGTGGCGGACAAGCCGCCCACAATCATTCTGATGTGCGGTCTGCAAGGCGGAGGCAAGACCACCATGTGCGGCAAACTGGCGCTCATGCTCAAAAAGCAGGGCAAAAAGCCGCTGCTCGCCGCCTGCGACATTTATCGCCCCGCAGCCATCAAACAGTTGCAGATAGTGGGTAAAAACGCGGACGTGCCCGTGTTCGAGATGGGGCAGACCGACCCGCAGAAGATAGTGCGCGGCGCCATTGCCGAAGCGGAAAAGAAGGGGCTGGACACCATCATCGTGGACACGGCGGGCAGACTGCACATAGACGAGCAGCTGATGGAGGAGATATCCGGGCTGAAAAAGACTTTCACGCCCGACGAGATACTTTTGGTGGTGGACGCCATGACCGGTCAGGACGCCGTGAACGTGGCAAAAGCGTTCAACGATGTGATGGACGTCACGGGCGTGGTGCTCACCAAATTGGACGGCGACACGCGCGGCGGCGCGGCGCTCTCCATCAGAGCGGTGACGGGCAAGCCCATCAAGTTCTGCGGCACGGGCGAAAAGCTCACGGACATAGAAGTCTTCCACCCGGAGCGCATGGCGTCGCGCATTTTGGGCATGGGCGACGTGCTCACGCTCATCGAAAAGGCGCAGAACGCCTATACGGAAGAAGAAGCGCGCGAGATGCAGCGCAAGATGAAGGAGAAGTCCTTCACCTTGGAAGATTATCTCACGCAGATAGACAAGATGAAGCACATGGGAGATATGTCGCAGATGCTGGGCATGATCCCGGGGCTTGCGGGAAAACTCAAAGGTCAGGATCTTTCCGTGGACGAAAACAACATGAAGAGGGTGAAAGCCATCATTCAGTCCATGACCCCTGCGGAGAGGCAAAACCCGGACATCATCAAGGGTTCGCACAAAAAGAGGATAGCGGCGGGGAGCGGCACCACCATTCAGGACGTCAATTCCCTGCTCAAACAGTTCTCGCAGGTGAGGGAAATGATGAGCCGCATGTCCAACATGGGCAAACGCGGATTCAGAATGCCCTTTTAACGATAAAAAACAATTTTTCATATAAAGGAGAAAAAACAATGGTAAAAATCAGACTCACCAGAATGGGCAGCAAAAAGGCGCCTTTCTACCGCATCGTCGCGATCGACAGCCGCAAGGCGAGGGACGCACAGTATCTCGACAATCTGGGCTATTACGATCCCACAAAAGAGCCTGCCGTGGTCAAGATAGACACCGCCAAGGCTACTGAATGGCTGAACAGGGGCGCTCAACCCACCGATACCGTGAGGAGCATCTTCAAACAGCAGGAAATCATCAAGTAATATGGAAGAGCTGGTCAAATACGTCATTTCCTCTCTTGTGGACGATGAGGGCAGTTTTGAGGTGAAGACCGTCACCGAGGGTGACAACACCGTTATCAACATCATCGTGGACAAAAAAGAGATAGGAAAAGTGATAGGCAAGCAGGGCAGGATAGCCAAAGCCATTCGTATGCTGGTCAAAGCGGCTGCCAAAGACGGCGGCAAATATTACGTCGATATAATAGAAAAATGAAGAGCAGAGTCACGGTCGGGACCGTGGCAAAGCCGCAGGGCATAAAGGGCGAATTGAAGATCAACCCTTTGACCGACGATAATATGCGCTTTCACGATCTGAAAAAGGTCTTTGTCGGCGGCGTGGAATACGCCGTCGCTTTTGCGCGCGTTTCGCCGGCGGGCGTATTTGTCAAACTGGACGGAGTGAACGACCGCAACGCCGCCGAACTTTTGCGCGGCAAGCAGTTGCAGGTGGAAAGAAAAGACGCCGTCAAACTTCCGGAAGGCAGATACTTCATCGCCGACGTCATCGGCTGCGACGTGCTCATGGACGGGGAAAAGATAGGCACGGTCAAAGACGTTTTGCAATACTCCTCCACAGATATTTACGAGGCGGCGCTGACGCGGGGCGGGAAAGTGTTTTTCCCCGCCGTCAAAGAAGCCGTGGAAGAGATAGACGTGGAAAAGGGCGTGATGATCGTGAACGCGCAAAAATTCGCGGAGGTGGCGCTTTATGAAGATTGAAGTTGCCACGCTTTTTCCCGAGATGTTCGACTGTCTGAACAGCGGCGTGCTGGGCAGAGCCATGGAAAACGGACTTATCAGCGTTAAAGCGGTGAATATCCGCGACTACACCGCCGATAAACACGGAAAATGCGACGATACGCCTTTCGGCGGTGGCGCGGGCATGGTGATGACGCCTCAGCCCATACACGATGCGATAAAAGCGCTCGATCCCGGCAGAGAGGCACTGCGCATTTACATGTCGCCCAAGGGCAAAACGCTCGATCAAGCCACGGTGCTCCGCCTGGCAAAGCAGGAGCGGCTGCTCATCTTGTGCGGCAATTACGAGGGCGTGGATCAGAGAGTCATAGACGAGGACATAGACGAAGAGATATCCATCGGCGACTATGTGCTCACGGGCGGAGAACTGCCGGCAATGGTGCTCATCAACGCCTGCGCGCGTTATGTCAAAGGCGTGCTGGGCAGCGAACACTCCACCGATGAAGAGAGTTTCGTGGGTGGTTTACTGGAATATCCGCAATACACGCGCCCGCGCGAATATTTGGGCAGGGAAGTGCCGGCTGTGCTGCTTTCGGGCGACCACGCCGCCATAGCCAAGTGGCGCAGAGAAAAACAGTTGGAAATTACGCGTGAGCGCAGACCCGACCTTTTGGAGAAGTAACATGCATATCCAATGGTATCCCGGACATATGACCAAAGCCATGCGGACGATGCAGGAGAGCCTGAAAACGGCGGACTGCGTCATTTACGTTTTGGACGCGCGCGCCGTGCTTTCTTCGCGCAACCCCGCTTTTGACAAGATGATCGCCGGCATGCCGGTGCTCTATGTTTTCAACAAGTGCGACATGGTGGAGAGGGCGGATCTTGCCGCCTGGGAAAAATATTACCGCGAACGCGGCTTGCAATGCGTGAGCGTGAACAGCACTTCCGGCAAATTCCGCGCGGAAGTTATCTCCAAATTGCTGCTGCTCAACAAGCCTTTGACAGACAAGTATAAGGCAAAAGGCGTGAACAAGACCGTTCGCGCCATGGTGGCGGGCGTGCCGAACACGGGCAAATCCACGCTGATCAACTGCCTGTGCGCGGGCAAGCGCGCCGCAACGGGGAACAGACCGGGCGTGACGCGCGGTAAGCAATGGGTGAGCCTGTCTGCCGGCATAGAGCTTTTGGACACTCCGGGCACGCTCCCGCCCGCTTTTGAAGACCAGACGCGCGCCGTCCGGCTGGCGATGATAGGCAGCGTGCGTGAAGAGGTGCTGGACGTGACGGAATTGGGCTTGGAAGCGATAAAGTTTTTCGCCATGCGCAATTATATGCCGTTTGCCGCGCGTTACGGCTTGGACAGTCTGAGCGGCGAGCCGTTGGAAATTATGGACAAAATAGCGCAAAAGCGCGGCTATTTGCTGGGACGCGACGCTTATGACGAAGAGCGCGCCGCCCGCGCCGTACTGGACGATCTGCGCAAGCTGCGTTTGGGCAAAGTCATGCTGGACAAGGTGGAAGAAATTGACGCAAAACAATCTTGAATACGAAAAAAAGTGGCTTGAAAAAGGCTGCGCGCATATTGCCGGCGTAGACGAAGTGGGCAGAGGTCCGCTGGCGGGTCCCGTCACCGTCTGCGCGGTGATCATGCCGCTGGGAGAAGGGGATATTATCCCCGGAATTACGGACAGTAAGAAGCTTTCCGCCAAAAAACGCGAAAAATTGTGCGCACAAATCTTGGAAAAAGCCGTGGCGTGCAAGGTGGCGTCGCTGCCGCCGCAATACATCGACGAGGTGAACATACTGCAAGCCACCAAAGAGGCGATGCGCCGCGCGCTCGAAGGGCTTGACATTGCGCCCGACGCGGCGCTCATAGACGCGGTGCAGATACAAACGCGCTGTCCGGTTGAGGCGATAATAAAGGGCGATCTGCTCAGTTATTCCATCTCGTGCGCCTCTATCGTCGCCAAAGTCACACGTGATAAATATATGGACGAATTGGCACTGACTTATCCGCAATACGGGTTTGAGAAAAATAAGGGTTACGGCACCGCGGCGCATATTGCCGCCATCAAAGAATACGGTATCACGCCCGAGCACAGGCGCACGTTCGTGAAGAATTTCATATGAACAGGAAAAAAGAAGGGGTAACGGGAGAACAGACGGTCTGCGAGTATATCTCCGCACAAGGGATGCGGGTGGTGCAGCGCAACTTCTCCTGCCGGGGCGGAGAGATAGACATCGTGGCGCGCGACAAGGGCACGCTGGTCTTTATCGAAGTCAAGAGCCGTGAAAGCGAGGCATTCGGCTTCGGAGCGGAGGCGGTCACGCGCACCAAAAGGCGCAGGATAGTGCAGGCGGCAAAGCTGTTTATGCTGATACACAAAGCGCCGGAGATGGACGTGCGTTTTGACGTGGCGGTGGTCACGCGCGGCGAGGTGGAATACATAAAAGACGCCTTCACCACCGCGGATCTGTGATAAAATGCAATAAAATGTGTTAAAAACAGTTGCGCACATCGTTTTTTTATGCTAAAATATGCAGGCAAAATAAGACTTCGGGTGTTCCGCCGACGTAAAAAAATCCCAAGACGATCGAGAACATCGCGTAAATTCGGAGGTATAAGTCAATGAGCAATTTGATCGACGTTATCGAAAAAGAAGGTATGCGCACAGACCTGCCCAAACTGGCGATAGGCGATACCGTGAAAGTATACGTCAAAGTCGTGGAAGGCAACAAGGAAAGGTTGCAGGCGTTTGAAGGCATCATCATCGCTTTCAGAGGCGGCAGCATCAGAGAGACCATGACCGTTCGCAAGATATCCAACGGCGTGGGCGTGGAAAGAACGTTCCCCGTTCATTCTCCCAAGATCGATCACATCGACGTGATCCGTCACGGTAAGGTGAGAAGGGCAAAGCTTTACTATCTGCGCAACAGGAGCGGCAAGGCTGCCAAGTTGGCGGAAGTCATCAAGTAAGCAGAAAAAGCAAACAAGCGCCCCCGCGGCAAGCGGGGGCATTTTTTTGCCGTTTTCACGGGCGAGCGGCTGGTAGATATTCGCCTTATTCGGAAAATTTACGCGCCCTTTTTGAGCAAATGCGGAAAAACACTTGCAAACGCTTATTATATTTATTATTATATATCTAGTATACCTAGGAGCATTCCGATGAAAACTCGTAAAAGTCTTTTGATAGCAATCGTTTGTATCGCCGTGCTCGGCGCGGTGATATTTGCCGCCTGCGGCAACGAAAACGGTCCCATCGTCAGCAACGGCGATTTTGAAAACGGCAGCATCGACGGCTGGACGCTCAACGATACGTCCAGTGAAAAGGTTACCGTTCAGCCCAGCGGCAGCGATGACGACACGGTGAGGAACGGCACGAAAAACTCCATTTCCGTGACCGCTTCTTCCGCCTGGACATACATCACCCAGCAGGTGTCTTTGAAAAACAACGGCTATTACAGACTTTCCGCCAGGATCAGGATACAAAGCCTTACCCCCGTCACTTTGAACGAAGGGGAAGAGGACGAATACGACGTGGGCGCCGTGATGGGCTTTTTGGAGGACAGCGATTTTGCCGGACTCAACATAACTTCCGCCACCATCGGCGAATACGGCTCCACCGCCGGCAACAAGTGGGTGGAATGCTACATCTGTTTCCAAGCCAAGGCAAGCGCGGACTTCACCTTGTTCGTGGGCATAGGTAACGCAAACGCCGCGCCTTCCGGCACGGTATACTTCGACGACATAAAGGTGGAACAGACGGACGCTTCGGTGGTCAACGACGCGCATTATGCAGGCATACTCAAACAAGACGGAACTTACAGCATGGCAAAAGCCGGCTCTTACGTATATGTGGCGCTGCTGGCGGTATTCACGGTTCTGGCGGCATATCTGCTGGTCAAATTTGTCAGATACGCCATGGGCAAGGACGTGACGGAAGGAGCGGAAAACGAACTACTCTCCGCCCCCGACGGCAATGCCGGAGCGGGCAGGGGCGCGGCGGTCAAAAAAGCGCTTGCCTCGCCGCTGGCGCTGTTCACATACGCCATGTTGGCGGCGTTTTTGATCAGGTTCATCGTTACGGTCACCACTTTCGGCTTCGGTAAGATTTCCTCGGAATATTACGACCTTTACAGCGCCGTCAATGCCGAAGGCTGGGGGCAGGCTTACTCCGTGATACCGGGAGTGCCCTCGCTTTCCGCATACGTCATCTGGATATTCGCGCGCATAGCCACCATGCTGGGCGTGCAGGGCGGCACCATGGCCATGGCGGTGACGCTGCGCATTCCCACCGTGCTTGCGGACATCGTCACCTGCTATCTGATATACAACTTTGCCGCGCGTTACACCTCGTTGAGGACGGCGGCATGCTATGCGGGCTTTTACGCGCTGCTGCCCGTGTTCTTTACGCAGAGCGCGCTGTTCGGTTCATATCTCAGTCTGGCAATGCCTTTTGTAATGGGCATGCTGCACGTCATGCTCATGGACGGCAAGGATACGAGCGCTTACGAAACGGGTAAGGCTGCCGTTGCCGGCGTGCTGTTCACGGTCGCGCTGATGTTCTCCAACTGGGTGGTGCTGCTCGTGCCCATGATACTCATCTATCAGACAGGCGCCGTGGTCAAGGCGGAAAAACAGGACAAGGGGAAAACGGCTCTCGTTTTGGGAGCGCAGGCGCTCGGCTGCCTGGTCGCGTTCTATCTTGCCGCGCTGCCCATGATGATGCCTTATTATGCGGAAGGCAGATATTTTGCCGTGTTCGAACTCGGATACAACTGGTTCAAGCTGAACGGCTTTATGTCCACAGACGCCTTTAACATGTATGCCATGTTCGGCTTGGTGAACAGCGGCGTGACGAGCAAAGCCCTGGAAGTGTGCACCTGGCTGTTTGTTATCGCCATGGGTTCGCTTGCCGCGCTCAATTATTTCCTCAACGGCAGATCGTCGGCGGATCTCATGTTGGTGAGCGGCGTTTCCGTGGTGCTGTTCGCGGCGCTCGGCACGGGCATAACCGTGGAAGTGATGACGCTCGGTCTGCTTATCCTGCTGGCTTACATCATCGCCGTCCCGGACGTGAGGCTCATCACGGTGTTCGGCGGTTTGGCGCTCACGCATTTTCTCAATGTGGCGCAGCTTGTGGGCAGGGGCGGCTTTATCGCCTCTTCCGGAGAGATGGAATATCTGATGTTCCCCTCCAAATCCGCATTTGTGATAGTGTTCAGCGTATTCACGGTGCTGCTCGCCTTTGCGCTTGTCTATCTCACCGTGGACATCTGCTACTATAACAGGGAAAAAACATTGCAGCCTTACGGCGGTAAGTTCGGCGCGATGATCAGATCCGATCTGCGCTTTGAGTGGCTGAAAAAGGCGCTCGACAACAAGAAAAAGGGGAAATAAAATGCTGGCAAAGGTGAAAAGTTATACGCTTGAAGGGCTGAGCGGGCTTGCCGTTGACATAGAAACGGACATAAACGCCGGCTTGCCCGGCTATGAAACGGTGGGACTTCCCGACGCCGCGGTGAAAGAATCGCGCGAGCGCGTGCGCGCCGCGATAAAAAACAGCGGTTTTCAATATCCCACCAAGCGTATAACCGTCAACCTGGCTCCCGCGGACTGCAAAAAAGAGGGCGCGATTTTCGATCTCGCCATTGCCGTGGGCATTTTGGCGGCAAGCGACCAGCTGCCCGCCGCGCAGTATAAAGACGTCATCATCCTGGGCGAGCTGTCTTTGGACGGCGGCGTGCGCCCGGTGAACGGCATCATGCCGTTGGTGATCTCCGCCATGCAGGAGGGCAGAAACAGGTTCATCATTCCCGCCGGCAACGCCAAAGAGGCGTCTTACGTGGAAGGCGCGGAGGTGTATGCGGTGGAGTCTTTGCGCGAGGCGTGCGACTTTTTGTGCAACAGGGACAGATATGTGCCTTTGAAGACGAAAAGTTTTGTCCCGGACGGGGAGATGAACAGATACAGCGTGGACTTTGCCGACGTGAAAGGGCAGTATTTTGCCCGCAGAGCGCTGGAAATAGCCGTTGCCGGCGGACATAACATACTCATGATAGGGCCGCCCGGTGCGGGCAAAACGCTGATGGCAAAGTGCGTGCCCACGATAATGCCGGATATGACGTTTGAAGAGGCGATAGAGGTGACCAAAATACATTCCGTGGCGGGAGTGCTGGATCCGAACAAAGGCATCGTATCCGCGCGTCCTTTCCGCGCGCCTCATCACACCGCCACCATACCCGCGCTCACTGGCGGAGGCGCTTATGCGCGTCCCGGCGAGGTGTCCCTGGCGCATAACGGTGTTTTGTTTTTGGACGAAGCGCCCGAATATCAGCGGCGCACGCTGGAAGCTCTGCGCCAGCCGCTGGAAGACGGGGTGGTCACGGTGGCAAGGGCGCGTATCACCGCCGAATATCCCGCCAGGTTCATGCTGGTGGCGGGTATGAATCCCTGCCCGTGCGGCAACTTCGGTTCGGAAACGCGCGAGTGCAGGTGCACGCCCTCCGAGATCAGAAGATACGTGAACAAACTTTCCGGACCATTGCTCGACAGGATAGACCTGCATGTGGAAGTGGACGGCGTCAGTTACGACGAATTGCAGAGCAGCGAACCTGCCGAAAGCAGCGCGTCGATAAAAGAGAGAGTGGAAAAGGCGCGCGCCGTCCAGCGCGAGCGTTACAAGGGCAAGCGCAATTTTACCAATGCGGGCATGGACAATGCCGATATGCGTAAATATTGCCGTCTTTCTCCGGCGTGTAACGACATCTTGCGCGCCGCTTACGAAAAACTCAATCTCACCGCCCGCGCGGGCACCAGGATAATCAAGGTGGCGCGCACCATTGCGGATCTGGCGGGAGAGAAGGAGATAAAAGAAGAACATATTACGGAAGCGGTGCAATACCGCTCGCTGGACAGGAAGTATTGGGAGTGAAAGAATACGACGGGCGGCAGAGAGCTTTTATTGCGGCAAGCATGGAGCAGAGCTTGAAAAAGCGTTGCGCCGCCGCCGACGATATAGACGCATATCCCGTGGATCAAGCGGCGGTAAACGCTTGTATCGAGCAGATGAACGCCGCCGGCATGAGTCTGATAACCATAGAAGACGCGGAATATCCGCAGCAGCTGAAAGAGCTGTTCGACCCGCCCGCAGCGCTTTACGTCAAAGGAGATATAAGCCTGCTCAAAAGCGAGTGCGTGACCGTGGTGGGAACGCGGCGCAACAGCCGTTACGGCGCGGAAGTGACGGAATATTTTGCCAAAGGTCTGGCGGAAAAGGGCGTCACCGTCGTGAGCGGTCTTGCCAGAGGCGTGGACGCCCGCGCGCACAAAGCCGCGCTGGACTGCGGCGGCAAGACGATAGCGGTGCTTGCCTGCGGACTGGACGTGGAATATCCGCCGGAGAACGCGGAGCTTATGCGCAAGATAGCAGGGCAAGGATTGCTTGTCAGCGAATATCCGCCCAAAACGCCGCCCATGCCGTTCAGGTTCCCGGAGAGGAACAGGCTGATGGGCGCGCTCGGCAGGGGCGTGCTGGTGACGGAAGCGCCCGCGGGGAGCGGTTCGCTCATCACGGCGGATCAGGCGGTGGAGCTGGGCAGAGAGTTGTGGATAGTGCCGGGAAGCATCTTTTCGCGCATGAGCGAGGGCTGTAACGAGCGTTTGAAAGAATGCGGCAGGCTGGTCACCCGCGTGGGTGACATCATCGCCGACGAGGGCGGCGCGGACGACGGGCAAAACCGAGTGGGGCTGACCGAGCAGGAGCAGAAGATAAAAGACGTGGTGGAGCACGAAGGCGACGCGCATTACAGCAAGATAGCCGCGGAAACGGGCATGAGCATAGCGGAAGTTGCCAAACTCCTGATGAAGATGGAGTTTGACGGAATATTGAAGAGAACTGCGGGCAATTATTATCATATCGCCGGCAGACATTGAGGGAGATACGGAACAACTTATGGATCTTATCATTGTGGAATCGCCGCATAAGGCAAAAACCATATCCAAGTATTTGGGCGGTAAATATGTCGTGATGGCTTCCGGAGGGCATATCAGCGATCTGCCCGAACATCGCATGGGCATAGACATAGAACACAATTTCAAGCCAGAATACGTGATCACGGAGTCCAAAAAGCAGACGATAGAAAATCTGCGCAAAGCCATAGGCAAGGCGGGCAAAGTCTATCTTGCTACCGACCCCGACCGCGAAGGCGAGGCCATATCATGGCACATATCGCAGGTGTTCAAGCTGCCGGACGATCCCATACGCATAGAATTCAACGAGATATCCAAAAAAGCGGTGCTCAACGCTCTGCAAAATCCCAGAAAGATAAATATCAATCTGGTCAACGCCCAGCAGGCGCGCCGCGTGTTGGACAGATTGGTGGGCTATGAAGTTTCGCCCATCCTCTCCCGCAAGATAAAGAGCGGACTTTCCGCGGGCAGGGTGCAGTCCGTCGCTCTCAAAATGGTGGTGGACAGAGAAAGGGAGATACGCGATTTCAAGCCGGAGGAGTATTGGAACATCTCCGCCGTCATCTTCAAAGACGACGTGCCGGCGCTGCTCAAATGCGACTTTAACGATATAGACGGGAAAAAGACCAAGGTGGGCAACAAGGAGCTTGCCGACGCCGTGGTGAGCGGTTCCAAAGCGGGCAAATGGAGCGCGGACAGCGTGAAACGCGACACGTCCGTGTCCCGTCCGCACCCGCCGTTTACCACTTCCACCATGCAGCAGGACGGCGCTTCCAAGTTGAACATGACCCCTTCGCAGGTGATGCAGCACGCCCAGCAGCTCTATGAAGGCGTGGATATCCCCGGTATGGGGCACACGGCGCTGGTCACCTATATCAGAACGGACAGCACGCGCGTGTCCGCCGACGCGCAGAACGAAGCGCTCGAATATATCAAAAACACATACGGGGAAGATTACGCGCCCGCGCGCCCCAATGTTTATAAGGCTAAAAACGGCGCGCAGGACGCGCATGAAGCCATTCGCCCCATCTCGCTTGCCATGACGCCGGAATCGCTCAAAGGCAAGTTGCAGGCGGGCATGTATAAGTTGTATAAGCTCATCTACGACCGCTTTGTGGCAAGTCAGATGGCGCCCGCGCTCTTTGACACGCTCACCGTGCACATCAGATCCGTGTCGGACAGAAGTTACGGCTACGTGCTCAAAGGCAAAACGCAAAAGTTCAAGGGTTGGCAGGCGGCTTATATGCCCGCGGGAGAAGCGGACGAGAAAAACGCCAAAGCTCTGCCCAACATCAGGGAGGGAGAAACTTTTGTGCTCAAAGAGATGAAGGCGGAGCAAAAGTTCACCACGCCGCCCTCGCGCTTTACGGACGCCACTCTGGTCAAAGGTATGGAAGACAGCGGCATAGGCAGACCCAGCACTTACGCCGCCACCATATCCGTGATATCCAAGCGCAATTATATAGAAAAAGACGGAAAGTTCATTCTGCCCACGGAGCTGGGGGAAACGGTGTGCGACATGCTGGTCAAATATTTCCCCAATATCATGGACGTGAAGTTCACTTCCGATATGGAGATGGATCTGGACAGGATAGAAGGCGGCGGCGTGCAGTGGGAAAAGATAATATCCGATTTTTATCCCGACTTCAAAAAGCGTTGTTCCATGGCGAGGTTCGACGGGGAAAAGATGCGCCCCAAGCCGGAAGAAACGGACGAGATATGCGAAAAGTGCGGCGCCAAGATGGTGGTGCGTGAAGGCAAATTCGGAAAATTTTTGGCTTGTCCCAATTATCCGCACTGCAAATTCACCAAGCCTTATGGCGGCTATGTCACCACCTGCCCGGTGTGCGGCAAAGGCATCATAAAAAAGGTGTCTAAAAAGGGCAACGTCTTTTATTCCTGCTCGGGGTATCCGCAGTGCGATTTTATCGCCTGGGATCTGCCCGCGCCCCACAGATGTCCCAAGTGCGGCGGCTTCATGAAACAGGCGGGCAAGGGAGAAAGGCACCGTTACGTCTGTCTGGACAAGAGCTGCGGTCATACCGAATCCGTGCCGCTTCCGGAAGAAGGCGAGGGCGCGGAGTGAAGGTCACCGTCATCGGCGGCGGACTTGCCGGGTGTGAAGCGGCGTGCTATCTTGCCGCGCGCGGGCATGAAGTCGTTATAAAAGAGATGCGCGGCGTGAAAAACACGCCCTGCCACAAGACGAGCGCTCTTGCTGAGCTTGTGTGCAGCAACAGCCTTAAAGCCGTGGGTGAAGACACCGCTTCCGGCATGCTGAAAGCGGAAATGAACAGGTTGGGCGGCACGCTGCTGCAACTTGCGCAGGCTTGCGCCGTTCCCGCAGGCGGAGCGTTGGCGGTGGACAGGCAGAAATTTTCTTCCCTTGTGGAAGAAAAACTGGCGGAACTGGGCGTGACGGTGGTGCGCGAGGAAGCCGTTGAAGAGGAAAAAGAGGGCGTTACGATAATCGCCTGCGGTCCGATGGTATCAGACGCCATGGCGCGCAGGCTGGCGCAAAAATGCGGCGCGCAGCTGCATTTTTACGACGCGGTGGCGCCCATAGTGAGCGCGGAGAGCATAGATATGTCCAAAGCCTATTTTGCCGCCAGATACGGCAAGGGCGAGGCGGATTATTTGAATTGTCCGCTGGACAAGGAAGAATATCTGGCGCTGCGCGAGGCGCTGCTGACGGCGGAGAAAGCGATGCTGCACGACTTTGAAAAGGGCGACGTTTTTGAAGGGTGCATGCCGATAGAGGCGCTGGCGGCGCGCGGTGAAGACGCCATGCGGTTCGGTCCGCTGCGCCCGGTGGGGCTGGAAACTCCGGACGGAAAACGCCCTTACGCGGTGTTGCAGCTGCGCAGGGAAAATCTGGCGGGAAACGCCTATAACCTGGTGGGATTTCAGACCAATCTGAAATTCGGCGAGCAAAAGCGGGTGTTTTCGCTGATACCGGCGCTGGCAAATGCGGAATATCTGCGTTACGGGATCATGCACCGCAACACCTTTGTCAACGCGCCTGCCGCAATGAAAGAGGACTTTTCGCTGAAAGAGGACGGCAACGTCTATATCGCGGGGCAGCTATGCGGCGTGGAAGGGTATGTGGAGAGCATGGCTTCCGGGCTGATGGCGGCGATAAACATAGACAGGAAGTCAAAAGGCTTGCCGCCGTTTATCCCGCCCGTCACCACCATCTGCGGCGCCCTGTGCGCGCATCTGACGGCGGCAACAGGCAATTATCAGCCCATGAACGCCAACTTCGGGATACTGCCGCCGCTCGTCGGCGGAAAAATAAAAGATAAAAAGGAGCGCAAGCGCGCATACACGCGGCGCGGGCTGGCGGATCTGGAAGCCGCCGCCGCGGCGCAGAAGTTATGAAAGGAGAAAATATGGAATTCAGAGGCACAACTATTTGCGCCGTCAGGCGCAACGGCAAAATAGCCGTTGCCGGCGACGGTCAGGTGACGATAGGGGAAAGCGTGGTTTTCAAATCCAACGCCCGCAAAGTAAAGCGCATTTACGATGACAAGGTGGTCATAGGTTTTGCCGGCAGCGTGGCGGACGCGTTTTCTCTCTCGGAAAAGTTCGAGGGCATGCTACAAAAGTATTCCGGCAACCTCATGCGCAGCGCGGTGGAGCTAGCGGAGATGTGGCGCGGAGATAAATATCAGCGCAAACTGGACGCAATGCTGATCGTGGCGGACAAGGATAACCTGTTCATCGTGTCCGGCAACGGCGACGTGATAGATCCGGACGGCGACGCCTGCGCCATCGGTTCGGGCGGAAATTACGCCTTGGCGGCGGCGCGTGCGCTTTTGCAGGAAACGCAGCTTTCCGCCGCGGAAATAGCCAAAAAAGCCCTGCTCATCGCTAGTGAGCTGTGCGTTTTCACCAACGGCAACATCGTTGTGGAGGAGGTGTGAAATGGAATATACGCCCAAACAGATAATAACCGAACTGGACAGGTATATCATCGGACAGGATAAAGCCAAAAGAGCGGTGGCGGTGGCGCTGCGCAACCGTTACCGCCGTTCCAAACTTTCCGCGGAGCTGAGGCAGGAGATCACGCCCAAAAACATCATCATGCAAGGTCCCACCGGCGTGGGCAAGACGGAGATCGCCAGAAGGCTCGCCAAATTGGTCAAAGCGCCCTTTGTCAAGGTGGAAGCCACCAAATTCACGGAAGTGGGTTACGTGGGGCGCGACGTGGAATCCATGATCAGAGATCTGGTGGAAGTGTCCGTCCGCCTCGTCAAGGAAGAAAAGTATAAAGAGGTGGAAGAAAAAGCCGCCGCGTCCGTGGAAAAAATACTCATGCCCGTGCTCGTCGGGCTGAAAAAGCGGCAAATGCCGGAAGGGACGGACGCAAAAGAGGCGGAACAGGCGGCTTTGGAGGAATACCGCAGCGGACTGTTCGACGAGCAGGTGATAGAGATAGAGGTGGTGGAAGCCCCCAAATCTCAGCAGCTCGTGCCCGGTTCCGGCGTGGAGATCAACTTCGGGGAGATGTTGGGAGGTTTGCTGCCCAAGCGCAAACGCAAGCGCAAACTCACCGTCAAAAAGGCGCGCGAACTGCTGATGAGCGCGGAATCGGACAAGCTCATCGACACGGACAACGTGAACGCCGAGGCGATAGAGCGCGCGGAGAACGAGGGCATCATCTTTATCGACGAAATAGACAAGATAACCTCGCGCGGCACCACGGGCGGACCTGACGTTTCCCGTGAAGGCGTGCAGCGCGACATACTGCCCATTGTGGAAGGCTGCTCCGTGAACACCAAATACGGCATGATCAAAACGGATTATATCCTGTTCATCGCCGCGGGCGCTTTTCACATTTCCAAAATATCCGATCTGATCCCGGAATTGCAAGGCAGGTTCCCCATCGTGGTCAAATTGGACAGCTTAGGCAAGGAGGATTTCGCCCGCATCCTCACGCAGACGGACAACGCCATTCTCAAACAATACACCGAACTGCTGCGCGTGGACAACGTGGAGCTGAAATTCACGCGGGAAGCGATAGATCTCATCGCGCAGATCGCCGTGAACGAAAACGAAAATCATGAGGACATCGGCGCGCGCAGATTGCACACCATCATGGAAAATCTGCTGGAAGACATCTCGTTCAATGCGGGCAATCTCACTTCCACGGTGGAAGTGACGGTGGACAAGCATTATGTGGAAACGCATCTTGCCGGCTCCATCAAAGCGCAAAATCTGAAAAAATATATACTGTGAGGCTGTAATGATAAACATACCCAAAGGCACAAAAGACGTTTTGCCCGCCGATTCTTACAAGTGGCATTACGTTGAAGACAAGGCGATGGAAGTGGCAAAAGAATTTTGCATACAGGAGATACGCACGCCCGTTTTCGAGCACACGGAATTGTTTTTGCGCGGCGTGGGCGATACCACGGACATCGTGAACAAGGAGATGTATACCTTCAACGACAAGGGCGGCAGAAGCATAACGCTCAAACCGGAAGGCACCGCCGGCGTGGCGCGCGCCTTTATAGAAAACGGTTTGGGGGAAATGCCTCAGCCCACCAAGATGTATTACATCACGCCCGTGTTCAGATACGAGCGTCCGCAGGCGGGCAGACTGCGCGAACACCACCAGTTCGGCGTGGAGATATACGGCGCCTCTTCCGCTCAGGCGGACGCGGAAGTCATTCTCATCGCCAAAGCCATGCTCAACAAATGCGGCATAGCAGACGAAATGCTGACGTTGAAGATCAATTCCATCGGCTGTCCGCAGTGCCGTCCGCGCTATAACGCGGCGCTCAAAGAATATTTTGCCGCACATATAGAAGAGATGTGTCCCACGTGCAGGGAAAGACTCGAAAAAAATCCGCTGCGCATACTCGATTGCAAGGAAGAGCGCTGTAAACAAGTGGCGGCAAAAGCGCCCGTCATTCTTGACTTTTTGTGCGACGAGTGCAAAAGCCATCACGAGCTGTTGTGCGGAGCGCTGCAAGCGGCGGGGGTGAAATTCGAAACGGATCCGCACATCGTGCGCGGTTTGGATTATTACACGCGGACGGTCTTCGAGTTCGTCAGCACCGCAATCGGCGCGCAGGGCACCGTGTGCGGCGGTGGCAGATATGACGGACTGGTGCAGCAGGTGGGCGGCAAACCCACGCCCGCGGCGGGCTTCGGCATGGGCTTGGAGCGCCTGCTCATGGTCATGCAGAACATGGGCGCGGAGATACCCGCGCCGCAGGGACCGGACGTTTATATCGCGCCGCTGTGCGAACAGGGGTATGAAAAAGCAGTGAAACTGGCTTCGGCGCTGAGGTCGCTCGGCTTTGCCGTGGAGAGAGAAATGTCCGGCAGGAGTTTGAAGGCGCAGATGAAATACGCCGCCAAGATAGGGGCGAAAAAGGTGGTCTTCATCGGAGAAGACGAACTGCAAAAGGGAATTTACACCGTTAAAAACATGGCGGACGGCACAAGCCGTCCCATGACGGAAGAAGAGCTTACGGAGGCTTTGAAATGAGTGAGTTATTGAACGGAGCAAAGCGCACGCATATGTGCGGCACGCTGCGGGCGTCCGATCAGGGAGCGCGCGCCGTGGTGATGGGATTTGTGGCAAAATTCCGCAACCTGGGCAACCTCATCTTTATCGACGTGCGCGACAGAACGGGCATCGTGCAGGTGGCGTTCGACTCCGCCGCAGACGCAAAACTGTTTGAAAAGGCGGAGAAGTTGCACAACGAATACGTCGTCTGCTGCGCCGGCGCGGTGAGGAGCCGCGGCAGCAATATCAATAAAAACCTGCCCACCGGCGAAGTGGAAATTTTGGCGGACGATCTGAAAATACTTTCCGAAGCGGAAGTGGCGCCCTTTGTCATCTGCGAGGACGTGAAAGCGGCGGAAACGCTCAGGCTCAAATACCGCTATCTGGACCTGAGAAGGGCTTATCTGCAACAAAAGCTCATCATGCGCGATAAAATAACGCGCGTCGTGCGCAATTATCTTGCCGACAACGGCTTTTTGGAGATAGAAACTCCGTTTTTGGGCAAGTCCACCCCGGAAGGCGCGCGCGACTATCTTGTGCCTTCACGCGTGCACCCGGGTGAATTTTACGCCTTGCCGCAATCTCCGCAGCTTTATAAGCAGCTGCTGATGATAGCGGGCATGGACAGATATTACCAGGTGGCGCGCTGTTTCCGCGACGAAGACCTCAGGGCGAACCGCCAGCCGGAATTTACGCAGATAGACATGGAAATGAGCTATGTGGAAGACAGTGAAGACGTGATGTGCGTGGCGGAAGAGATGATAAAAAAGGTCTTCTCCGAGTGCTGCGGACTCAAATTCGACAAGCCTTTCCGCCGCATACCTTATGCGGAAGCCATGGCGCGTTGGGGCAGCGACAAGCCCGATACGCGCTTCGGCATGGAGCTGAAAGATCTCACCGCAACGGTCAAGGGCTGCGGATTTTCCGTTTTTGCCGGCGCGGCGGAAAAGGGCGCCGTCAAGGCGATAAACGCCAAGGGCTTGGGCAAGGTCATGACCAGAAAAGACATAGACGCCTGCGCCGATTTTGCCAAGGGATACGGCTTGGGCGGACTTGCCTTTGCCAATTACAAAGAGGGCGGCGCCACGGCGTCTTTCTATAAGTTCCTCACGCCGGAAACGATAGCGCGCATAGAAGAGATAGTGCAGCCGGAAGAGGGCGACGTCATCTTTTTTGCCGCCAGCGACAAGGCACAGCTCGTCAGTGACTGCCTGGGCGGTCTGAGATGTTATCTTGCCGATAAATATTCGCTCTATGACAAGTCGCAGTTCGATTTTCTGTGGGTGGTGGACTTCCCTATGTTCGAATACAGTGAAGAAGAGGGCAGACTGGTCGCCGTCCATCATCCCTTCACCAGCGTGAAGAGCGAGGATATAGCGCTTTTGGACAGCGATCCGCTTTCCGCGCGCGCCAACGCATACGACCTTGTCATCAACGGTCAGGAAGCGGGCGGCGGCAGTATCAGGATACACGATCCCGCCATGCAGCAGAAAATGTTTGAAAAATTGGGCATGAGCGATGAAGACATAAAGGTGCGTTTCGGATTTTTCGTGGATGCCTTCAAATACGGCGCGCCGCCGCACGGCGGACTGGCTTTCGGTTTGGACAGGCTGGTCATGCTCGTCACCGGCTGCGACAACATCAAAGACGTGATAGCTTTCCCCAAGATACAAAACGCGTCCTGTCTGATGACGGGCGCGCCCTCGGAAGTGGACGACAAACAGCTCAGAGAGCTTTCCATTGCCGTGCAAGACAAAGAAGAAAAATAATAAACACAAGAGGTATAAATCATGGTAGATCTCAAAATAATCAAGGACTTCGATCCCGAACTTTACCGCTCGTTCGAGTTGGAACTCGCGCGTCAGCGCGGCAATTTGGAACTGATCGCCAGCGAGAACATCGTATCTCCCGCGGTGATGGCTGCAATGGGCACCTTTTTCACCAATAAATACGCGGAAGGATATCCCGGCAAGAGATATTACGGCGGCTGCGAATTTGTGGATATGGCGGAAAATCTGGCGATAGAGAGAGCAAAAAAGCTCTTCGGAGCCAAATTCGCCAATGTTCAGGCGCACAGCGGCGCCAGCGCAAATCTCGCCGTGTTCTTTGCTTTGCTCCAACCCGGCGACACGGTGCTGAGCATGAACCTTGCGCACGGCGGTCACCTCAGCCACGGTTCGCCGGTCAATATTTCCGGTAAATATTTCAACATCGTGCCTTACGGCGTGAGCAAAGAAACGTGCACCATCGATTACGACGAGGTGGAGCGCATCGCCAAAGAATGCAAGCCCAAGCTCATTCTCGCCGGCGCCAGCGCTTATCCCAGGACGATAGATTTCAAACGGTTCAGAGAGATCGCCGATGAAGTGGGCGCATATCTGATGGTGGACATGGCGCATATCGCCGGTTTGGTGGCGGCGGGAGAACACCCCACGCCCATTCCCTATGCGCACGTTACTTCCACCACCACGCACAAGACCTTGCGCGGACCTCGCGGCGGACTTATCCTCACCGATGACGAAGAACTTGCCAAAAAGATAGACAAAGCCATCTTCCCCGGCACGCAGGGCGGACCGCTCATGCACATAATCGCCGCCAAAGCCGTGGCGTTCAAAGAAGCCATGACGGACGAATTCAAAGAATATCAGCACAGAGTGGTCAAAAATGCGGCGGCGCTGGCAGACGGCTTGATGAAGAGGGGCATTTCGCTGGTATCCGGCGGCACGGACAACCACCTGATGCTGGTAGACCTCACTTCCAAGGGCAAAACGGGCAAGGAGATAGAAAAACTGCTCGATCTGGCGCACATCACCGTCAATAAAAACGCCATACCGTTCGATCCGCAAAAACCGTTCGTCACTTCCGGTATCAGGCTGGGAACTCCCGCCACCGCCACGCGCGGCATGCAGCCGGAAGATATGGACATTGTGGCGGCGTGCATAGCCGATGTGATTGAAAGAGGGGAAAACGCCGTGTCCGAAGTGAGCGAAAAAGTTGCGGCTCTGTGCGAAAAATACCCCATTTACCAAAACGACATCAACTGCTGAAAAAGGAAAAATCGCATTCTTAGGGCGCGTCGCATGAGCGGCGCGCCTTTTGATTTCCCGCAAATAAAAACGCGGATAATGCATACAAAATATCAAGGCGCCGGCAAGCAAACGCGCTGTTTGAGCGGGCAACCGCACCGCTTGACAAGCGGCGTTGGGTATGCTAAAATAATCTACGGCAAAAAGGTAAAGATTATGAAATTCACAAAAAAGCAGCAGATGATGTTGGACGTGACAAATGCGTTGTCAAACGGAGCGGAAGGGCAGGTATTCGGCGCCGGCGCCCTTGCTCAAACGCTGGGGGTAAGCGCGCGCTATCTCGAACAGCTCCTCTTTGTTTTGCGCAAAGCGGGCTTTGTGGCGGCAAAACGCGGCGCGGAGGGCGGATATTACCTCACGCAAAAGGGCAGAGCCGCCTCTGCGGCGGATATTTTGTTCCTATGTGACGGCGGCGGGCAGCAGGGCGATGACTTTGCCGCGCGCGTTGCGCAAAAAATGCGTTCGGCGGCATGCGCGCTCGGATTTGCCGCAGAGAGCGGCATATATCTGGACAACGCCGCCACCACCGCGGTGGATGAGGACATCGCCGCCGCCATGACCGAGTATATGTGTTCCGTTTACGCCAACGCCTCTTCTCTTCATTCCATGGGCAGACGGGCGCAAAATGCCGTGGACGAGGCGCGCGAGAGGGTGGCAGCCTGCTTGAATGTCAAGCCGTGGGAGATATACTTCACGGGCGGCGGCAGCGAAAGCGATAACTGGGCGATCAAAGGCGTGGCGGAAGCCATGAGCGACAAGGGCAGACATGTTGTCACCACCGCCGTGGAGCACCCCGCCGTTTTGGAATCGTGCCGAGCGCTCGAACGCCGCGGCTTTGAGGTGACGTATCTGCCGGTGGACAGCCAAGGGATCATCTCTCTTGCGGAACTGAAAAAAGCCGTCAGAGAAGACACGGTCTTGATAAGCGTTATGAGCGCGAACAATGAAAGCGGCGCTCTCATGCCCGTGGCGGAAGCGGGCGCCTTTGCCAAAGAAAGAGGCATAACTTTTCATACAGACGCCGTGCAGGCGGCGGGACACTCCGATTTGAACGTGCAGATCTCACACGCCGATCTGCTCTCTTTGAGCGGGCACAAATTTTATGCGCCCAAGGGTGTGGGCGTGCTCTATAAGCGCAACGGCGTCAAGTGCGCGCGCTTTATGGACGGCGGCGAACAGGAGCGCGGCAGGCGTGCCGGCACGCTCAACACGCCCGGCACCGTGGCGTTGGGGCTTGCCTTGGAGAGGGCGTGCGCCGAACGCGAAAAAAACGACGGGCATATCGCCGCAATGCGCGATCTGTTTGAAAAAGAATTGTTTGCCCGCACTCACGGTTTGACGGTTTTGAGCAAAAAAAGCCGGCTTGCCTCCCACTCCTGTGTGGTGTTTGAGGGGATAGACGGACATGTTCTCGCCGCCAGGGCGGACGAGCGCGGCGTATACGCTTCCGTGGGATCGGCGTGTTCTTCCGGGTCTGCGGTCATATCGCATGTTTTGCTTGCCATGGGGCTTTCGCGCGAAGAGGCACGCTCTGCCGTCCGGTTTTCCTTCGGCAAGAATAATACGGAAAAACAGGCTGTTAGGGCGGCTGTCATCATAAGCGAAGAGGTCAAAAAGATGAGGAGCGAGAAAGATCTGTTTTTGCCCGACAAGGGCGGGGAAACGTTTGTGTGAGGACTGTGGCGCGCTTTGCCGCTTGATTGACAATCTGTGACGCATACTATATAATGGAATCATGAAAAAGAAAGGACTTGTGCTGACGGTGATTTTTGCGGCGCTAATTTTGCCGCTCGTGTTTGCCGCATGCAAACCCACGCAATGCACGGTCACTTTCGAACTGGACGGCGGCGAGATGGAAAACGCCGTCATCTCGGTAGAAGAGGGAACGCCGCTCGACCTTTCCGCCTATGTGCCCACGCGCGCCGGTTATGTGTTCGGCGGCTGGCTTGACGAAAACGGCGGGCAGGCGGAGCTTGTGGTCATCGGCGCGGACAGGACGTTCAAGGCGCATTGGATAGCCGCGGCAAACAGCGTGGTATATTTTGTCAACGGTGAACAGTATGCGGCGGAAGAGCGCGCCACGGGCGAGAGTTTCACTCCCACCGCATATGAAAGCGCAAGCGGCGGCGAATTTTTCGGCTGGTATTATGACGAAGCGCTCACGCAAAAAGCCTCCGGCAGCGTGCAGGTGGCTGCAAACGGAACCAAGTTGTTCGGAAGGTTCGTTGACGACGAATATGTGAAAAACACCTTTTCCGTTTCTCTTTCCGACAGTTCAAAAGCACGCATCACCGCCGTGACGGACAAAGGGCAGGCGGCGCTGTTTATTCCTTCCGTCTATGCGGGCAGACCCGTTGAAGTGGAGGCGTTGGCATTCAGCGGCGTTCCGTTGGAACGGGTGTATGTCGGCAGGCAGGTCGTGCTCGGCGACGGCGCGTTCGCCGGCTGCGGACTGCAAGCGTTTGACGGCAATTCGGAAAAGTATTACGCAAGCGCAGGCGCGGTATACGAGGGCAACAGGCTGATGTTCGTCCTTGCCGGCGCGGACGAGCGCTTTTTCGTGCCCGAGAGGGTGAGCGACATTGCAGCCTATGCCTTTGCCGGGTGCGATTTTTTGCGGACGGTTTATATTTCCTCGCAAGTGAGCAACGTCGGCGAAAAGGCGTTTGCGGACTGCGCGGACGATCTGCAAATAATATTGAGAGCCAAACCGGCTTCCGGATATGTAACCGGGTGGAACGACCGTCACCTCAAAGGCGGCGGCGCTTACGAATACTCGCTCGATATAAGCGGAACGGAAAACGGCTATGAATATCGCCTGGAAAACGGCGGCGCCCATATCGTAAATTATGCGGGAAGCGCGGAGGAACTCGTGCTGCCGCAGACTTTGGGAGGAGCGCCGCTCGTCGGCGTGGAAAGATATGCGTTTGCCGGCGCGCCGCTCACGTCCGTGAGCATACCTTCCGTGCTGGAATTTGTGCGGGAATACGCCTTTGCCGGGTGCACAGCGCTCGAAACGGTCGTCTTTGAGGGCGCGGATGTGTCCTTTGGCGCCAGCGTGTTTAACGGCTGCTCCTCACTTTCTTTTGTTCAACTTCCCTCTGCGGTGAGCGAAATATCCGACAATATGTTCTTCGGCTGCACGGCGCTGAGGGAAATATCGCTCCCGGACGGGCTGAAAGTCATCGGAGAGGGCGCGTTTGAATGGAGCGGGATAAAGGTCATAGCCCTGCCTTCTTCTCTCACGCATATCGGCGAGAGAGCTTTTGCCTACACGGGCGCGGACGAATCGCAGCTCGGACAGCCGATAGAGATAACCATTGCCGAAGAAATCGCAGACAACTTTGATTGGCTTGCCGTTACGCAAGGAATGCCTTGCATGGTCAACGGCAAGAAGATCGAATAGTTTTATTTGACTGCCCCCATTCCTTGCCAAAAACTCTTTTTTGTGGTAATATATATTAAATAAGTCAAAAGAGAGAATTTTATGGATTATTCTACCTTGCTGAATGACGAACAGCTCAAACCGGTCACGGATACGCAGGGCGCCGTGTTGGTGCTCGCCGGCGCGGGCAGCGGAAAAACGCGCGTGCTCACTTACCGGATAGCGTATTTGATAGACAAGTGCGGCGTTTCGCCTTATAATATCCTCGCCATCACCTTTACCAATAAGGCGGCGGGAGAAATGAAGGAGCGTATCCACGCCGTCACCGGAGAAGACGGCATGTGGGTGATGACCTTCCACTCTTTTTGCGCGCGCGTTTTGCGCAACGACGCGGACAAGCTGGGACACAACCGCAATTTTTCCATTTACGGAGAGGCGGAGAGCGACAGGATAATCACGCGCATACTCAAAGAAGATTTTCCGGAAGACGGCGACAAGAAAAAAAGCATAAGGTGGCATATCTCCGCGGCAAAGAGCATTGCCATGACGCCGCAGCAATATGAAACGCGCATAAAAGACCACCCCGATCACGCCTTGATAACGCAGGTCTATGCAAAATACGAAGAAGAGCTTGCCAAAAACAACGCCTTCGACTTTGACGATCTGCTTCTGAAAACCTTCTTGCTCTTTGCCATGCATAAAGACGTGCTGGAAAAATATCAGGACAGATTTTTGTATGTGCATGTGGACGAATTTCAGGACACCAACAAGATCCAGTTTTTGCTGGTGAAAATGCTGGTGCGCAAATACGGCAACATCTTTGTGGTCGGCGACGACGATCAGAGCATTTACGGCTGGCGCGGCGCAGACGTGGGGAACATACTCAATTTCAAAAAGGATTATCCCGATTGCCGCATTTACAAATTGGAGCGCAATTACCGCAGCACGGCAAACATTTTGAATACCGCAAACAAAGTGATCGCAAACAACGCCGGGCGCATGGGCAAGCAGCTTTGGACGGATAAAGACGCCGGCGTTGCCGTTTCTTACCGCAGCTTGAACGACGAGCGGACTGAAGCGGACTTTGTGTTGGAGCAGATATTCAACCTGGTCAAAAACCACGGCTATCGTTACAGCGATTTTGCCATACTGGTGCGCATAAACTCGCTCACGCGCGTGTTTGAAGACAGAATGTCTTCTTACGGCATGCCTTACAAGGTGATAGGCGGCTTCAAGTTTTACGAACGCAAGGAAATAAAAGATTTCATCGCCTATCTGCGCATGGCGGTCAACCCCGCCGACGGCGAAAGTATAACGCGCATCATCAATTTTCCCAAGCGCGGCATAGGCGACGCCTGTGTGGATGCGCTCATCAGGGCGTGCGCGGAGAAGGGGCTTTCTCTCTTTGACGGGCTTATGCAGATAGGCAGCTTGGACCTCTCGCCGGCATATACAAAAAAACTGGCGGCGTTTGCGGATCTTGCCGGAGAGATCGCCGGGCAAAAAGACGTCATGCCGCTCGATGAATACGTCAAGTTTGTGTTTGACAAGATAGACTTTTATTCCGCTTACGACATCGACGATCCGGAAGGCAGGACAAAATTGGAGAATATAGACCAGTTTTTGACATCCGTTCACGAATTTTGCGCGGATAACCCGGACGTTAAGCTGGAAGAATACTTGCAGACGCTTTCTTTGCTCACGGACGCGGACGAAACGGACGAGGGCAATTACATAACCATCGCCACCGTGCACGGCGTGAAGGGGCTGGAATTCAGATGCGTGTTCATCGTGGGGCTTGAAGAGGGTATATTCCCGTCTTTGCGCGCAGACACCACCACCGCGGACGTGGAAGAAGAGCGCCGCATAATGTATGTTGCCATCACCCGCGCCAAGGAGCGCTTATGGCTCACAAATGCCGGCAGAAGATTCCGCTTCGGCAAAACGGAGAGCAATCCGGTCAGCCGCTTTGTCAAAGAAAGCGGTTTGATAACTGTGCGTAAGAGCGATGAGCGCGTGGTCCATCACACCGTGCAAAACGCGCTCAGAAGGGAGATCCCCGCTTTCGATCGCACGCAGGCGACCGCCAAAGACATCTCCGCGTTCAAGCCGGGCGCGGCGGTGACGCACCCCAAATTCGGCAAAGGCGTCATCCAGGAGATCAATGGGGAAAACGCCCGCATCGCCTTTGAAAAACTGGGGGTAAAAGTGCTCAATCTGCGCCTTGCTCCGCTGAGCATGGCATAAGGTGAAAATATGGACAGAATGCGCGAACTGATAGAAAAGCTCAATTATCACGCTTATCGTTATTATGTGCTGGACGATCCGGTCATATCCGACGGAGAATATGACAAACTCTATGACGAGCTGTGCGCCCTGGAAAAAGCCACGGGCGTGATAATGCCGGATTCTCCCACTGTTAGGGTGGGTGACAAACCGCTTTCCAAGTTTGAGCAGGTCAAACATCGCGGCAGGCTTTTCAGCCTGGACAAGTGCCAAAGCAAAGAAGAGATGCTGGCTTGGCTGAACAAATTGAGCACAGACGGCAAAATGCCGCTTTGCTCCGTGGAATATAAATTCGACGGGCTTACCATCAATCTCACTTACGAAAACGGCGTTTTGACGCGCGCCGCAACCAGAGGGGACGGCGAAACGGGAGAAGACGTCACCGCGCAGGTGCGCACGATCAAGAGCGTGCCGCTCGCCATACCTTACAAAGGCGTGCTGGAAGTGCAGGGTGAGGGGATCATGACGCTTTCCGCCTTGGCGGCGTATAACAGCCGCGGCGACGTTACGCCGCTTAAAAACGCCCGTAACGGCGTGGCGGGCGCCATCCGCAATCTGGATCCGAAGGTGACGGCGGACAGGAAGCTGGACATGGTGTGCTATAACGTCAATTACATCGAGGATAAAAATTTCCCGGACGGCAAAAGCATGCTGGCCTTTTTGCGTGAAAACAACTTCAAACTCAGCTCATATTGCAGATATTGTTCGACCCCTGCGCAAGTGATCGCGGCTTTGGACGAGATAGAAGCGGCGCGCGATTCCCTCGACTTCCTCATAGACGGAGCCGTGGTCAAGGTGGACAACACGGCGATGAGAGAGGAATTGGGCTATACGCAGAAATTCCCGCGTTGGGCAATGGCGTTCAAATTTGCCGCGCAGGAAGCCACCACCACCGTGCGCGACGTGATCTGGCAGGTGTCCAGAACGGGAAAACTCAATCCGCTCGCCGTGCTCGATCCGGTGGATCTGGCGGGCGTTACCGTGAGCAGAGCCACTTTGAGCAACATCAGCGAGATAAGAAGGAAGGATATCCGCATCGGTTCGCGCGTGTTCATCAGGCGCTCCAACGATGTCATACCGGAGATAACCGGCGTGGCGCAGCACACGGAAAATTCGCGCGAGATAGTGCCGCCCACGCATTGCCCCGCCTGCGGCGCGCCCGTGGTGATGGACGGCGTTTTTATCAAATGCACCAATACTAGGGCGTGTGCCAACGCGATCGTTTCCGCTCTTTCGCATTTTTGTTCGCGCGACGCCATGGACATAGAAGGGCTTTCGGACAAGACTTTGGAGCTGTTATACGGTTTGGGCAAAGTAAAGGCGTTCCATCAGATTTACGCCCTCAAAGAAGAGGATTTTGATGAGGTCGAGGGGTTCAAAGACAAGCGCACCGCCAACCTGCTTGCGGCGATAGAAAAGAGCAAGCAGACCACACTGACGCGATTTTTATACGCGATCGGCATTCCCAACATCGGCAAAAAATCGGCGGGGCAGCTGGAAGACGCTTTCCGCACCTTGGAGGGCGTGATGAACGCGGGCAGGGAAGAGCTTGCCGCGTTGGACGATTTCGGCGAGATCATGGCGGAAGGTGTGCGCGCTTATTTTGACGACGAGCACAATAAGGCGGAGATAGAAGCGCTTTTGCGGGCGGGCGTGGTTTTTGCGGAAAAGCAGGTGAAGACGGGCGTTTTTTCCGGCATGAGAGTGGTGCTCACGGGCGCGCTTGCCTCCATGAAGCGCGGCAAGGCGAAAGAGGAGATAGAAGAGCGCGGCGGCAGCGTGGCGGAAAGCGTGAGCAAAACCGTGGATCTGGTGGTCGCGGGCGAGGACGCCGGCTCCAAATTGAGCAAGGCGGAAAAATTGGGTATCCGCGTGATGGGAGAAGAGGAGTTTTTGCGCTTGCTCGGCAAGTGATGCGGGCGTATTTCAGAAGAAAACTTTCCAAAAACAAGGCGCGGCGGCTCATGTCCGACCGCGCCTGCGTTTTTTATAATAAATATTTGTATTTTTTGCGCGCATATGCTATAATATGAAAACAGCAAACGAGGAATAGTGAAAAATGAGAAGCATGACGGGTTACGGTAAAGGGACGGCGGAGCGCGCGGGCAGAAAGGTCAGCGTGGAGATCAAGTCCGTCAACCACCGTTTTTTGGATCTGAACATCAAGTTGCCGCGCGCGCTGAGTTTTGCGGAAGACGCCGTGAGGAGCGCGGTCAAAAAAGCCGTGGAGCGCGGACATCTGGACATATACGTCAATTATGAGCGCGAAGAATGCGGCAAAGTGAGCATGGATGAAGCGCTTGCCAGGGATTATTGCGTGATGGCGGCAAAGGCGGGCATGAAATACGGCATTGTCAACGACTTCGGCGTAGCGAGCCTGTTCAGAATGCCCGACGTAGTCACCGTCAAAGAAGAGGAAGAAGACGAAGAGGCGCTGAGCGCGCTTGTCGGCGAAGCCGCCGCGCAGGCGCTTGACGGCTTGGTTGCCATGCGTGAGAAAGAGGGCGGCATGCTGATGAGCGATCTGCTCGCCAAAGTCGCCAACATCTCCGCTTTCGTGGACAGAGTGGAAGAGCTTGCTCCGCTCACGGTGGAAGAGCACAAAAATCGCATGCGTGAACGCATAACGGAGCTGCTCGGCGAAGTGGAGTTCGACGAGGCGCGGCTGATGAATGAGGCGGCTTTCTTTGCCGACAAAGTGGCGGTAGATGAAGAAACGGCGCGCCTGCGTTCGCATATCAAGCATTTTGCCGACATCTGCCGCGGCGGCGGAGCTTTGGGCAAAAAGCTGGACTTTATCGTGCAGGAGATGAACAGAGAAACCAATACCATCGGCTCCAAATGCAGCGATTCCAAGATCGCGCAATGCGTGATAGACGCCAAGTGCGAGATAGAAAAAGTGCGCGAACAAGTGCAAAACGTGGAGTGATATGAACAAAAAAGGCTTACTCATCGTGCTCTCCGGTCCGTCCGGAGTGGGAAAAGACACGGTGCTCAAACGCGCCATGGCGCAGGACGGCGGCTTGCGCCGCTCCGTGTCCGTGACCACGCGCGCTCCCCGCGTCGGTGAAGTTGACGGCGTGCACTATTATTTCATCACGCAGGAAAAATACGACCGCATGCTGGCGGAAGGCGATTTTTTGGAACACGAGAGCGTGCACGGAAACAGTTACGCAACGCCCGCGTCGTATGTGGAAAAACTGCGCGAGGAAGGACATGACGCGGTGCTGGTGATAGACGTCAAGGGCGGCATTTCCGTCAAAAAGCGCATCCCGGAAGCGGCGCTCATCTTTATCCTGCCCAAGAGCATGCAGAGCCTTTCTGCCAGGTTGACGGGCAGGCAGACAGATGCGAAGGACGTCGTGCTCAAACGCATGGGAAACGCGCCCGGCGAGATAGAGCGCGCTTTGGAATACGATTACGCGGTGGTGAACGACGAGTTGGAAGAATGCACGCAAGAGGTGCTGACCATCGTCAACGCCCTGCGCGGCGGAAATGCGGAAAAAGCGGAAAAATATTGCGTAAAAAACAATATCGAACGGATAAAAAATCTTTTAAGCGGAGGTAACTCAATATGATGATCGATCCCCCTATCGACAAACTTATCAAAAAGGCGGAATGCCGCTACGCATTGGTGTGCGGCGTTGCCAAAAGGGCAAGGCAGCTGGACGCGCAATATCCCGAACTGCTCAAAGAAGCGGGCATGAAATCCATCAGCTATGCCGCCAAAGAAGTTTACGAAGACAAGATAGTTGTCAGGAGCGAGAGCATCTGATGAACGTGCTTTTGGGCGTAAGCGGCGGGATCGCCTGCTATAAAAGCTGCGCTTTGGCGTCGGCTTTGACCAAAAACGGCTGCGACGTCAACGTTGTGATGACGGCGAATGCCGCCCGTTTTGTGGCGCCGCTCTCCTTTGAAGCGCTCACGCACAGGCATGTTTATTGCGAGATGTTCGACGGGACGGCGGACAGACAGATAGCTCATATCACGCTGGCAAAGCAGGCGGATATTTTCGTGGTGGCGCCCGCCACCGCGGACGTGATCGCCAAGCTCGCCTGCGGGATCGCGGACGATCTGCTCACTTCAACGGCGCTTGCCGTGAAGTGCCCGGTGGTCGTCTGTCCTGCCATGAACGCAAATATGTTTGAAAATCCCGCCACGCAGGAAAATTTGCGCACGCTGGCGGCGCGCGGATACGAGATATGCGAGCCGGGGTGCGGCACGCTCGCCTGCGGCGACGTGGGCAAAGGGCGCATGGCGGAACCGCAGGAGATCGTCCGCTTCATGGAAGGCGTGCTGAAAAAAGGCGCGTCTTTGGCGGGAAAAAGATTTTTGGTCACCGCCGGCGGCACGATGGAAAACATAGACGGAGTGCGGTATATAACCAATCGTTCCAGCGGGAAAATGGGCTGCGCCATCGTGCGCGAACTCAAACGCCGCGGAGCGGAGGTCACTTTGATCGCCGCCAACATGAAAGTGGAACCGCCCGCAGCCACGGACAAGGTGGTGCGCGTGCAGAGCGCCGCGGAGATGCTGGAAGCCTGCCTGCGGGAATACGAAAACTGCGACTGCGTCATAAAAGCCGCGGCGGTGGGAGATTATTCCCCGGTGCGGGAATACGACAACAAGATCAAAGGCGAAAAGATAATTTTGGAGCTGAAAAAAAATCCCGACATCGCCGCCGCATTGGGCAGGGTGAAGGGGGAGCGTAAATTGGTGATCTTTTGCGCCGAAACGCAGGATCTGCTGCCCAGCGCGGTGAAAAAGTTAAAAGCCAAGGGCGCGGACATGGTGGTGGCAAACGACGTGTCGCGTCCGAATATCGGCTTCGATTCGGACAAAAACGCCGTTACGGTCATCACAAGCGGCGGTCACAGCGCGGAATATGCCGCGGCGTCAAAAGACATTATAGCCAAAGAGGTAGTGAGCGAGATAGAAGGTTTATGGTTGCAAGCGTGATCGTGGACATAAGCACGGCGGAAATAGACAAGATATTCGAATATATCGCGCCGCAGGAATTGGAAGTGAAAAGGGGCGATCGCGTCCTTGTTCCCTTCGGGTCCAAAACGATAGAAGGCTTTTGCATAGATCTCAAAGAACAGGCTCAAACTTCGCGGCAGCTCAAACAGATAGAAGCGCGGCTCGATCCTTACAGCGCCATCACGGAAGAACAACTCGAACTTGCAAAATTCATGCGCGAGCGGTATTTTATCCGCTACGTGGATTGTCTGCGCCTTTTTATCCCTTCCAAGCTGCGCGGCGGCAGGGTGAGGGAATTAAAGCGCCTATATGTCAGTCTTGATCCCAACAAGTCGTTTGAACAGCTTTTGGAAGAGGCGGGCACTCCGGCGCGCAGGGCGGTGATAGAGCGGCTCCGAGAGGGCGGAGAGTTTTTATCCCGCCTCACCAGCGAGGTGTCCGCTTCCTGCGTGAACACCTTGATCAAGCGCGGACTGCTCGTGCGCACGGACAGGGAGATATTCCGCACTCCACAGGGATATGCGCCCGATAAAAAAAGCCTGCCGCAGCTGCGCCCCTGTCAAAGCGCCGCTTTGCAGACGATCTCCGCCACGCCCAGAACGGTGAGCCTGCTTTACGGCGTGACCGGGAGCGGCAAGACGGAAGTTTACATGCGCTGCATAGAAGACGCGCTGGAAAAGGGCAAGACCGCCATCATGCTGGTGCCGGAGATCTCGCTCACGCCGCAGACGCTCAAAATTTTCCGCTCCCGCTTCGGCGACATCGTGGCGATGCTGCACAGCGGGCTTTCGGACGGAGAACGCTTTGACGAGTGGCGCAGGATAGTCACCGGAGAGGCAAAGGTGGTGGTGGGCGCGCGTTCGGCGGTGTTTGCGCCTTTGCGGGATCTGGGCGTCGTCATCATCGACGAGGAGCACGATTCCTCTTATGTGAGCGAATCAAATCCCCGATATGTCACGGCGGACATTGCCAAGTGGCGTGCAAAACATAACGGCGGAAAAGTCATTTTGGGCAGCGCCACGCCGTCTATCGAAAGTTTTCTTTTGGCAAAACGCGGCGAATACGAACTGGTGAGGATGGACGAGCGCATCAGCGGCAACATGCCCGCCATGCAGGTGGTGGACATGAAACAGGAAGTTATCCGCGGAAACGCGGGCATTTTTTCCGCAGAGCTGACGCGAGCCTTGGAGCAAACGGTGGAGCGCGGCGAACAGGCGATGATCTTCCTCAACCGCCGCGGGCACTCCTCTTTTGTCATGTGCAAGGAGTGCGGCTATATCGCCAAGTGCACCGATTGCGACATCACGCTCACTTATCACTCCGTGGACAACGTGCTCAAATGCCATTATTGCGGGAAAAAATTCAGAATGCTCGACTGTTGTCCGGAATGCGGCAGCACCAAGATAAGATACGGAAAGATAGGCACCCAGCGCGTGGTGGAGGAGTTGCAAAAGGCTTTCCCGCAAGTAAAAATATTGCGCATGGATAACGAAACCACTTCCACAAAGTCCGCATATCTGGACATTTTGGGGCAATTTGCCGCCGGAGAGGCGCAGATTTTGGTGGGCACGCAGATGATCGCCAAAGGGCACGATTTTCCCAACGTCACGCTGGTGGGGATATTGGACGCGGACATGAGCCTTTATTTCAGCGATTACCGTTCGGCGGAACGCACTTTTCAGTTGGTCACTCAGGTGGCGGGCAGAGCGGGCAGAGCGGCAAAGGCGGGAAAAGTCATTTTGCAGACTTATTCTCCCAATCATTACGTGTTCCGTTATGCCGCCGCTTATGATTACGACGGGTTTTTCGCCAAGGAAAACAACACCAGATTGGTGTCCGATTTCCCGCCTTATTCCACCATCATGCGTATCCTGATGTCCGGACAAGACGAGGACGCCGTGATAGAGTGTGCAAAAAAGATATATTTCGACGTGAAGCCGTTGAAGAAAAAATACGATTACGACATCATCTATTTGCAGGCGATGAAAAGCCCGGTGACCAAGATAGAAAACAAGTTCAGATATCAGATATTGCTGCGTTTCAAGAGGGCGCGCGAGAGAAGCATCATTGCGGACGCCTATGCCGCAATGGAAAAGGGCAAAACGCGCGGAGTTAGCGTGTTTGCGGAAATAAATCCTCAAAACCTGAATTAGGAGGGCGATATGGCTTTAAGAGATATAGTAAAAGACGGCGATCCCATTCTGCGCAAAAAATGCAGAGAGGTGGATAAGTTCGATGGAAAATTGGCAAAACTGCTCGACGACATGCACGAAACCATGAAACACGCGGACGGCGTAGGGCTGGCGGGACCGCAGGTGGGCATCGCGCGCCGGCTGGCGGTGGTGGAAGTGGGAGAAACTTATCTGGAAATGGTAAATCCGAAGATAGTAGCTTGCTCCGGCAGTCAGATAGGACAGGAGGCGTGCCTGAGCGTGCCCGGCAAATCCTGCATGGTGGAGCGCCCCATGAACGTGACCGTGCGCTATAAAGACAGACGCGGCATGGAAAAACAGGGCGAATACAGCGGACTTACCGCGCGCGCCTGCTGCCATGAGATAGATCACCTAGACGGCGTTTTGTTTTATGACAACGAATATAAGGGCGGTTACCGCAAGGTGAACAACTGATGCGCGTGGTTTTTTTCGGAACGCCGGACTTTGCTCTTCCTTCACTCAAAGCCGCCGCGGAAAGCGGACATGAAGTGGCGGCGGTGGTCACGCAGCCTGACAGAGAGCGGGACAGAAAAAGAGTGACGTTTTCTCCCGTCAAGCAGGCGGCGCTCGATCTGGGGCTGAAAGTTTTGCAGTTTGAAAAAGTCAGCCGGGAGGGAGTGGAGGAGCTTGCCCGGTTAAAGGCGGATCTGTTCGTCACCTGCGCGTTCGGGCAGATACTTTCGCAAAAGGTGCTGGATCTGCCGCCGCTGGGCACCATCAACGTGCATGGCTCGCTCCTGCCCAAGTATCGCGGCAGCGCGCCCATCCAATGGGCGGTGATAAACGGGGAAAAGCAGACGGGCATCACCATCATGCGCACGGTCTTGCAGGTGGACGCCGGAGATATCCTCTTGCAAAAAAAGACGGATATAGGCGAGCGGGAAACGGCGGGAGAGCTGTTTGACAGGCTGGCGCTGTTGGGCGGAGAAGCGCTGGCGGAAGCGTTGGAGCTGATCTCGTCGGGCAAAGCCGTTTACACTCCGCAAAAGGAAGATGAAGCCACGCATTGCAAGATGCTCGGGAAAAAGGACGGTCTGCTCGATTTTTCCGCGGACGCGCGCTCACTCGATCGCCGCATTCGCGGGCTTACGCCCTGGCCTTCCGCATACACTTATTTTCAAGGCAAATTGTTGAAGATATTAAAGGCGGAACCGGCGGACAAAAGCGGTGAAGCGGGCGTGATTTTTTCTGCGGACGGCGACGTATACGTGGGCTGCGGCAGCGGCTCTCTCAGGTTGCTGCAAGTGCAGCCGGAGGGCGGTAAACGCATGGAGATGAAGGCGTTTGCCCTGGGACATAAGACGGAGGGCGTCAAGCTGGGAAGATGAGAGAGGACTTATATATATACGATATATTGACCGATATATATAAGGGCGAAAGTTACGGAGAGCGCGCCCTGGCTCGCTCCCGCGCAAAAGACCCGTTTGTGACGCGCATGGTTTACGGCGTGCTGGAACGCGATACTTATTATGAATACGTAACGGCAAAACTCGTGAGCAGGCGCCCCAAGCCGTTTGCCGTAATTTTGCTGAAAATGGGCTTTTATATGCTCGACCATATGGATTCCGTGCCCGCTTATGCCGCCGTGAACAGGATACTCGATTGTGCGGAAGAATTGGGAAAAGGCGCGATAAAGGGCTTTTTGAACGCGGTGCTGCAAAGGTATCTGCGCGAAGGCGTGCCCATGCCCAAAGCTCCCGCGGAAAAACTTTCTCTGACCGCGTCCGTGCCGCTGTGGATAGTGAACAAGTATATCTCTCAATACGGCGCCAAACGCGCGGAAGAATTTTTATTGCAGGAGCCTTTCACAAAGCAGCATGTCAGGCATAACGCCCGCCGCACCACGCATGAGGGCTTGCGCGCGGAGTTGGACAATGCGGGAGTGGAATACACAGACAGCGGTTTGGGCTTTTTTGTGGACTGGGGAGAAAAACTCTATGCGCTCAATAAAGCCGGCATGCTCACGCTGCAATCGTTCACCTCCATGCAATGCTGCCTGCAAGCGGCGGTCAAGGACGGAGAAAAGGTGCTCGATATGTGCAGCGCTCCGGGCGGAAAGGCTGTCTATTTGAGCGAATTGGCGCAGATAAGCGTGTTGTGCTGTGATATTCACAAGCACAGACTGGCGCTGATTGAAAATTACGCGGAGAGAATGGGAGCTCAGGGGCTGTCTTACCGCTTGTGCGACAGCGCCACGGAAAAATTCGAGCCTGAATTCGATTTGGTGTTGTGCGACGTGCCGTGCAGCGGTCTGGGCGTGGCTTGCTCCAAACCCGATATATATCTGCGCCGCAAAAAAGAAGATATCGTCGCGCTTGCGCGCACGCAGACGGCGATTTTGAATAACGCGGCAAGCGCGGTCGCGCGCGGCGGCAGGATAGCATACTCCACCTGCACCACGCTCAAAGAGGAAAATTTGGACGTGGTCACCGCATTTTTGCGCGCTCACGATAACTTCGAGGCGGAAAGTTCGCGGCAGTTTTTGCCGGACGGCAAGGGCGGAGAAGGTTTTTATATCGCCATTCTCAGGAGGAAGGCATGAAGTTTTTGCAGGATCTGACTTATGAAAAACTCTCCGAGATGGCGGCGCAGGCAGGTTTGCCCGCTTATCGCGCGGCGCAGTTGTTCGGCTGGGCGGCGCGCGGCGCGAGTTATGCGCAGATGAGCAATGTTCCGCAAAAGGTCAAAGAGTTTTTCATCGCCGCCGGCTAT
This sequence comes from uncultured Christensenellaceae bacterium, assembly GCA_944380295.1. Taxonomy (GTDB): domain Bacteria; phylum Bacillota; class Clostridia; order Christensenellales; family UBA3700; genus Alloclostridium. The sequence continues at coordinate 12,946 of CALWHE010000002.1, read as the reverse complement.
CTGGATACTCCCGTGCGGATAATAAAAAAGATAACTTCCGCCCTGGACGGCACGGTAAAACTCTTGTATGCGCTCCAAGACGGCAACGTCATAGAAGGCGTGCTGATGAAATACAAATACGGCAACACTTTGTGCGTTTCCACTCAGGTGGGCTGCCGCATGAATTGCGCGTTTTGCGCGTCAGGGTTAGACGGTTTGGTGAGAAATTTGCAGGCAGGAGAGATACTCGGGCAGATAATCGCCGTCAACGGCGAATTCGGAGAAAACACCGTGCACAACGTGGTGCTGATGGGGAGCGGCGAGCCGCTGGACAATTATGAGAATACCGCCGATTTTCTGCGCAATGTTTCCGATCCGCGCGGTTTGAACATCTCCAAACGCTCAATATCTCTTTCCACGTGCGGGCTGTGCGACAAGATAAAGCGGCTGTGCGACGAAGGTTTTTCTCCCACTCTGACGATATCGCTGCACGCGCCCAATGACGAACTGCGCAAAACGATCATGCCGATCGCACAAAGATACGGCGTAAAAGAGCTGATATCCGCCGCGCAGCACTATTTCAATGTGACAAAGCGCCGCGTGATATTCGAATATTCGCTGATAGACGGGCTTAACGATACGCCCGAATGCGCCCGGGAATTGGCACGCCTTGTGAGAGGATTTCCCACGCACGTCAATCTGATCGCGCTCAACAGCGTGAAAGAGCGCGGTTTGTCCGGCTCGTCCGCCGCCAAGGTGGACAAATTCAAAAAAATGCTGGAAGAAGAGCGCGTGAGCGTAACGCTCAGGCGCAGCATGGGGGCGGATATAGAAGGCGCCTGCGGTCAGCTGCGGCGCAAATTCGTTAAAGGAGCGGAAGAGCAATAAAGCGCAGATTTGTGGGACAAGTCGTCAAAGGCGTGGGCGGCATATATACGGTAAGCAACGGAGAGGACGCCATCAAGTGTTATCCCCGTGGCAGACTGCGCCGTCAGGGCGAGATCTATATCGGCGACATGGTGGAAGTTTCGTGCGATAAGGAAGGGATAATAGAGGCGGTGCGGCCGAGAAAGTCCGCGCTCGTGCGCCCTTATGTGGCAAATATAGACGCCGTCATCATTGTGATAGCGCCCATCCCCAAGCCGGACTTTACTTTGGTGGACAAGCTGCTCATCGGCGCGCTCGAACAGAAGCTCGACGCGGTCATAGCGATAAACAAATGCGAATTGGAAGGCGCGCGCGAGCTGTTTGACGCGGTGAAAAAAGATTATGCGGACTTGGCGGAGATATGTCTGACTTCGGTGGAAGAAAATATCGGCATAGAAGAACTTTGCCGCCGCGTCGGCAGCCGATTCGTCTGTTTGGCGGGGCAGTCGGGCGTGGGAAAATCTTCTCTTCTCAATGCGCTGCTGGGTGAGGACAAGTGCGCGATCGGCGATATTTCCGAGAAAAGTGCAAGAGGCAGACATACCACAAGACATGTGGAAATATTCAAAAGTGCATATGGCGGACAGATTGCGGACACATGCGGCTTTTCCATGTTGGAGATGCCGCTTGCCGATCCCAGCGTGCTCAGAGAATATTATCCCGATTTTGAGGAGTTTGCGCAAAGCTGTAAATACCGCGACTGCCGCCATGCCGATGAGGAAGATTGCGGCGTGAGGCGCGCCGTCCAAGAGGGAAAATTGTCAAAAAGCAGATACGAAAGATATCTGAAACTTTATAAAGACGCTTATGCGAGGTGGATCAACAGATATGGAAACCATTAAAATATCGCCTTCTCTGCTTTCCGCGGATTGGCTCAAACTGGGGCAAGAACTGGACAATTTGTTTGACTGGGGCGCCGACATGGTGCATTGCGATGTGATAGACGGCATTTTCGCGCCTAATATCACTTTTGGCATGCCCATGATCAGGGCGTTGAAAAAGGCGTCAAAATTGCCGCTGGATGTTCATCTGATGATAATTGAGCCGGAAAGATATATCGACGAGTTTATCGCTGCGGGCAGCCATGACATCGCTTTTCATCCGGAAGCCAGCAAACGGCCGCACGAGCTTTTGCGCAAGATAGCAAACGCCGGCGTCAAAGCGGGCATAGCGCTCAATCCCGATGTTCCCGTATCGGTTGCGGCAGAATTTATCGATGAGATTGACTTTATTCTGCTGATGGGGGTATTCCCCGGATTCGGCGGACAAAAATTCATTCCCGCTGTGATGGATAAGATAGACGAGTGCAAAAAGCTCATCGCCGGCAGAAATGTGTATGTGGAATTGGACGGGGGCGTATGCTTGGACAACATCGGCGAAATGAAGCGCCGCGGACTTGACGCCGCCGTTGCCGGCAACGCCGTGTTCGCCGCCGCGGATCCCGCCTCGGCGGTGAGGGCGCTCAAAGAGCGGTAACCAACTTTTTCCCTCTTTCATAATAATGGATACAGGAGGGAAGAATATGTTGATAGCATGCATAAATCCGCCTGCGCCTATAAAAAAGGTGCTTAGACTGTTTGTCAGAAAGTCGGATAAAAATTGATTTATACGCTAAAAGTGCAAAAAACAGACAATACATTAAAAGAAAATGCGCACCTCAAAAGGTGCGCTTGTTTTCATCTTTTCAATTAAGCTCTGTTGACCTTGCCGCCTTTGAGGCATTTGGTGCAAACGTAAGCGTTTTCCACGGCGCCGTTCGCGTTGACCACCTTGACCTTTTGGACGTTCACGCCCCAGCTCCTTCTGTATTTGCGGTTGGAGTGGCTCACTTTGTTACCGCTGAGCTGACCTTTATTGCAGATGCTGCATACCCTAGACATACTTTCACCTCCGTTTATGTTGCTGATATATGATAGCATTTATTTGAGGATAAATCAACAGATTTTACGCACATTTGCGCATAAATTTTCGAAAAAGCGGCGTTAAACTGAATATTAGCCGCGAAATTAAAGCAATATGCTTGCAAATTTTACGCGCGTTATAGTAATATATTAATAGTATGGCAGTAAAAACATCCAATATTTACGGTAAAATAACCATATCCGATACATCGGTTGCCAAAATAGCGCATTATTCCGCTATCGATTGTTACGGCATATCCGATCTGGTGTCGCGCCGTTTTACCGACAGTTTGGTGGAGCTTTTCAACAAGTCTTCCGCCGCCAAGGGCGTGAGAGTTGAAACTGTCAATAACAAAATAAATATCGATTTATACGTTATTCTGAAAGACGGTATAAACATCAATGCGGTAAAAGAATCGGTTGCCGCCACCGTCAAGTATAACGTGGAAACTTATACCGGCATGCGTGTGAACATGATCAACGTCAACGTTGTGGGTGTAAGGGTGTAACAGGAGCATAAATGAAGATATTGGAAGCCGCCGTGTTGAAAGACATGATAATAGGCGGATATAAATATTTAGCGGCGAATAAGGAGATGGTGAACGCGCTCAACGTTTTCCCCGTGCCTGACGGAGATACGGGCACGAACATGAGCCTCACCATAGCTTCCGCCGTCAAAGAATTGGAGGACTTGGGGGAGAAGTTCGACATGGGCGACGTGCTCAAATGCATTGCGCACGGCACGCTCAGGGGCGCCAGAGGCAATTCCGGCGTCATCTTGTCGCAGATAATGCGCGGACTTACCAAGGCGCTGGAAGACGCGGAGCAGATAAGCACCAAAGCATTTGCAAAAGCGCTTGCCGCCGCCCGTGAAATGGCTTATAACGCCGTGACCAAACCCAAGGAAGGCACCGTGCTCACGGTCATCAGATATATTGCGGAAAAGGCGCCTTCTCTTGCCTCCAAAAAATCCGATTTTGCGGAATTTTTTGCCGAGCTCATCAAAAAAGGCGAAGAAATATTGCAAAAAACGCCCGATATGCTCCCCGTGCTCAAAAAGGCGGGTGTAGTGGACGCGGGCGGCAGAGGCTTGCTCTGCGTTTTCACCGGCGCATACAAAGTTCTCGTGGGCGAGCCGATAGAAGAAGAACAGGCTTCCGTGGACTATACCGTTGCGCCGGCGCAGACGGCGATGCTGAGCGAAAACATCTCGGAAGAGCATGATTACGACAATATCAAATTCGCTTATTGCACGGAATATTTCGTGGTAAACCTCAAAAAGCATTGCACGGAAGAAGATATAGAAAAGCTGCGCGACAAATTGATGGCGATAGGCGATTGTGTGATCGTTATCGGCGATATAAGTCTGATAAAGGTGCATGTTCACACCAATCAGCCCAACAGGGCGCTGGGATATGCCTTGCAGCTGGGCGAGCTGGACAAGGTGAAGATAGAAAACATGTTGCAACAGCACCGCGCCATTGTGGAAGAGCGCGAGCGCAACAAAAAGCCGCTCGGTATGGTGGCGGTGTGCGCCGGCGCGGGACTTGCGCGCATATTCAAAGATATGGGCGTGGATTTTGTCATAGAGGGTGGACAGACCATGAATCCCAGCGTGGAGGATATCCTTGTGGCGGTGGAAAGGGTGAATGCGGACAATATCATCATTTTGCCCAACAACAAGAATATCATCATGGCGGCGGAAAAGGTGAACGAGCTGAGCAAAAAGAACGTCAGCGTTGTGCCGTCGGTGAGCGTAACGCAGGGGATCAGGGCGGCAATGGCTTTTGACTCGGAACAGGATATGTCCGTTAATTGCACCAACATGACCAAGGCGTTCAAAGATCTGACCTGCGGAGAAGTCACGCATGCGGTGAGAAATACCAATATGGACGGGTTTGCGCTGCATGAAGGCGACATCATCGGTATCAGCGGAGACAAGATCGTGGCGCAAAGCAGACAGATAAGCGAAACCACGGAAAAGGTGGTGCAAAAACTTGTGGGCGATTTTTCCGAAACCATCACGCTTTATTACGGCGCGGACGTCAAGGAAGAAGAGGCAAACGCGCTCAAAGAGGAGTTGGAAGAAAAATACCCGGACTTCGACGTGGCGTGCTATAACGGCGGTCAGCCGCATTACTATTATTTCATAGCTGTGGAATGAATCTGACGGATATTAAGGGAATAGGAGAAAAAACGGTGCCCAAGCTGAATAAGCTGGGCATTTATTCAACGCGCGATCTGATAGATTTTTTGCCTTCCAAATACTGGGACATGACGCATTTTTCCGATTTGGACAACACGCAGCCGGGCGATTACGTGCTGTTGAGCGGGCTGATGTTTTCCGTCACCAAGGTGCAGTATATTCGCAGAAGCATGAACGTGTTCAAGGGGACGTTCCTCGCCCAGGGCAGAAAAATATCGCTTTCCTGGTTCAACGCTCCCTATTTGCGGGAAAAAGTATCTCCCGGAGAAGAATACGTGGTGTGGGGAAAACTTTTGGAAAACAAGGGCGCGCTCTGCATGTCCAACCCCAGCTTTGAGGCGGGAAAGACGGGCGTGCGTTTGAGCGGTATCACGCCCATTTATCCGACCAAAAACATCATTGCTCAGCCTACGATGGCAAAATTTATCGCAAACGCCTTGGAAAAAGAGGAATGCGAGTCCTTGACCGAGGCAGTGAGCAAAGACATTGCGTTGAAAGACGCTTACAGGCTGGCGCACTTCCCCGCAGACAAAGCGCAGGCAGCGGAAGGCAGACGCAGGCTGAATAAAGAGCGGATAACGGCGCAGCTTTTTGCCTATAAGATACTCAAACAGGGCAGGAGCATTAAAGACAAGCATTACGCAAAGCCGCTCGATGTGCTGCAACCACTGATAAATTCGCTGCCTTACAAGCTCACGCCTTCGCAGCTCCAAGCGCTCGGCGAGATATACGACGATATGAACGGCAGGGAGAAGATGAACAGACTGCTTGCCGGCGACGTGGGGAGCGGCAAGACGATCGTGGCGCTGCTGGCGGCAGTCTATGCGATAAAATGCGGATATCAGGTCGCCTTTATGGCGCCCACGGAGATCCTGGCGCGTCAGCATTATGCCACGGCGTTGAGCGTCCTGCGCGGCGTAGGAGTGCGCATAGGCGTGCTCACGGGCGTGAGCGGCGCGGCTGAAAAGAGGGAAGTAAAAGCCGCGGTGAAAAAGGGTGAGATAGATCTGCTGATCGGCACGCATTCCGTGATCGGCGACAAGATAGATTTTGCCGATCTTGGATTTATCGTCATCGACGAGTTGCAGCGCTTCGGCGTGCGCCATAAGTCGGCGCTGGAAAACAAGGCGGAAAACGTGGACGTGCTGGTCATGAGCGCCACGCCCATTCCCAGAGCCATGGCGCTCACGTTGCAAGGGGAGTTGAAACTTTCCTCTCTGCAACCGCGCGGCAGCATGGCAGACAATATAACCACCGCCGTGGCGGGGGATAACGATCTGCCTAAGATTTACGATTTTATCCATAAAAAAATAGAGGTGGGCGAGCAGGCATACATAGTATGTCCGTTGGTTGAAGACAGTGACGGTTTGGAGCGCATTTCCGCCAAGTCGCTCTATGCCAAACTGGTTGCCGGAGTATTTCGCGGCGTGAATATCGGGCTTGTATATTCGGGCATGAAGGAAGAGCTTAAAGCGGACGTCATGCGCCGTTTTTATGAAGGCGAGCTCAAAATACTCGTTGCCACCACGGTGATAGAAGTGGGCATAGATTGCAAAAGTGCCAGCGTGATGCTGGTGCTCAATGCAGACTGTTTCGGGCTTGCCACGCTGCACCAGCTGCGTGGCAGAGTAGGGCGCAGAGAAGGCTTGCGTTCATATTGCGTCCTGCACACTTCTTTGAAAAAAGAGTGTGAAAGATTGGAGAGTTTGTGTAAAAGCAAAGACGGATTCGAGATAGCTCAAAAGGACGCGGACATGCGCGGATTCGGCGATTTCTTCGGCGTCAGGCAGAGCGGCGGCAGCGGGGATCTCGCAAAGATAGACGCGGAGTTAGTGGTGGAATGCCGCAATTTGGCGGATAAATTGTATGAAGAACAAAGGGCGCTTGCTTTGCAAAATGCATCAGTCTGCAAATATCTTGAAGAGATTAAAGACATTTCCCTCAGTTGAATAGTTCTCAAATAATTGATTTTATATAATAATTTTGCCAAATTGGTAATTTATTTTCTATAACTATAACATTAAGTTATCTTGTCGCTTTGGGAAACAAATCTACCTTTCCTTTTGCTTTTGCATTGTTATGCAATAAAATAGGTTGCTGCTTGCCGATATTGAATAGCAGCTCTTCTTGCCGTGGATCGGTTGCAGGATAGAGACGCAGACCTTTGCATTGAACGAGCCGCATATTATATTGAGCAGTTTAACGTTAGCCGGGAAAAGATCGTTATCCGCGTAAAAATTTTTCGCGCTCTCAACAGGCTGTTATCGGTAATATTGCTGCCGACGTGCTTTGAGCGATCAAAGTTTTCGCGCTGTTGCATCAAAAGACGAAAAAGTAAATTTTTCCTTTGCCGCGACATAAAGCCGGGCGATAAAAAGAGAGCATATTAAACGTGCTTGCCGCATTATTATTTACAAACGGACTTTATCGACGATCTTGACGGCAAAGCAAACAACGAGTGTAAGGTATTCTTGCCGCTTTGGATATTGGTCCGATCTTTCACCTTGCCGAGATATCAACGTGCGGACAAGACGTCGTCGGCGTTATATTGCAGGGTGCGATAGCGTAAAACGCCATTTGATATGATGTTAAGCCTTAAATTCCCGTTTTGTCCATAACGACACACGCGAACCGCAATGGTCGATTTGTTTGTGTTTTGACTTTGACATATGGTTATAAGAATAGGGCGCTTCCGGCTTTTGTCGACAGCCGGAGTGTGTGCTATAAAAAAACGGATCGCTTTTGCGTATCCGCAGACTTAATCTGGTGCCGATGACCGGACTCGAACCGGTATGGGGTTGCCCCCGAGGGATTTTAAGTCCCTTGCGTCTGCCATTTCGCCACATCGGCAAAAAGAAAAGAAGGTTCTTGGGTAAGAACCTTCTGTCTGGAGGCACCACCCAGATTTGAACTGGGGGTTAAGCTTTTGCAGAGCTCTGCCTTACCACTTGGCTATGGTGCCGAATTTGGAGCGGGAGACGGGACTCGAACCCGCGGCCTTCGCCTTGGCAAGGCGACGCTCTACCAACTGAGCCACTCCCGCATTTTCCGTGGTGGGAACAACAGGGCTCGAACCTGTGACCCCCTGCTTGTAAGGCAGATGCTCTCCCAGCTGAGCTATGCTCCCACGTCGTCACGCATAATAATATATCAAAAATGTTGGCGCTTGTAAAGGATTTTGCACCACCTTTTTTTATTATATGCAAACTTTCGCCGCGATTTGAAAGCTCTCTTGTTTGTTTGATATAAACTTGTGCGGTTTTTTGCTCAAAAACAGTTGAAAAGCGTGTGCGATTGTGTTATTATTTTTTCTGCCGAGGTGTAGCGCAGTTTGGTAGCGCGCATGGTTCGGGACCATGAGGTCGTGGGTTCAAATCCCGTCACCTCGACCACGGGGCGCATTCAGCGCCCTTTTTTGTTATAATCATTGCTTACTTTTCAAAGATATGATATACTGTTTACAATATCGTTCTGATCGCGGAGGAGCCGGGATTGACAACAATGCTTATCGTTCTCGACACGGAAAAGATACTGCAAGCGGGCGGAGATGACGAGTATAACAACGTCATCGATCTGCTGAACGATATTTTCAACAGTTACGACGGCTTTTTGTGGGAAGATGATAAAGGCGTGCTGCACGGCGACATGTATGATTGCTTATACAGACCTTCAAACGTGCAGATGACTTATATCATCTTGGCGCTGAAAATGGCGCCGTGGTTCATGAAATATTGCAAATCCTGGACATGGCTGTCCGATTATGCCAAATATACGGGGTATAACAGGCGCCGCGTGCACATTTTGGATCTGATGACCTATGGGAAACTGCCGGTATACAGTCTGCGTATGCCGTGACGGAATAAAATAAATTGCCGCGCGGCGGCGGAGGAGAAATAATGGCTATCTTTTTACCTACTTTGGCGTATAATTACGATCCGGAGCATATCGATCAGAACCTTTTTGCGATGTATTACCCCGCCGTGCGCTGCGTGCCGATAATTTGCAGCAAGCACGTGGCAAAAGACGGTTACGGCACGGCTACCGTAAACGGCAAGCCGATCGGCAGCGGAGTTTGCGTGAAATTACGGGTTTCGCCCGTGCCCATTCTTCTGCTGCCCGTCGGTGAAGTGGCAAACGAGTTCGGAAAGACATACACGGTCAAATTAAAGGGATACAGGGCGGAAGGCGGCGGCAGGTTTTGCACGCTGACCTTTAAGCTGAAAACTCCGGCGGCGCGCACGGACGACGGCGCACACAGAGAAAACGAGGCGGCGGCAAAAGAAGTTTCCGACGAAGGCATGGTGCTTTTGCAAAACAACGGCGTTTTGCCTCTGCAAGAGGGCGCAAAGGTCAAGCTGGCGGGCGAATATTATAATTTCAGGATCTCTGCGGTGGGAGCGAGCCTGATAAAACCGCGCTGGACGTATACCGTGAGTGAGGCGCTGAAAAAGACGGGCGCGCTCACGGAGGCGGAAGACGCGGACACGGCGATATTCTTTATTTCCAGATCCTCTTCCGAAAACCGCGACAATATTGCCGCAAAGGGCGGTTATTATCTGCGTGACGAAGAGATGGAGGGTTTGCAAAACACCGTTCGTGAGCATAAAAAGACGATTTTGGTGTTGAATACCGGTTATCCCATAGAAATGGAGCGCATTTTGCAAAGCGGGGTGGACGCCATAATTTGGACGGGCTTTTGCGGTCAGCGCGGCGCGGAAAGTTTGGCGGACATACTTTGCGGCAGGATAACGCCTTCGGGCAGATTGGCGGACAGCTGGCCGCTCGATTATTACGATCTGCCCTCTGCGCACAACTTTGTCAACTTGGAGGAATGCACGGATAAATATTGCGACGAAGGTAAAAAATTCGGTGCACGTGTCTATTATGAAGAAAAGCAATATGTGGGCTATCGTTATTTCACATCCTTCGACAAGCCTGCCGCTTTCTTGTTCGGACACGGACTTTCTTACACGCAATTTGCCGTATCCGGCGAAAGCATGCGCGACGACAAGGTGCTGCAAGTGCGTTGCACCGTGAAGAACACCGGCGTCCTGCCCGGAAAAAATTCCGTGCTCGTTTATGCGGGCGTGCCGCAGGGCGGTTTGGACAAGCCCAAGTATGCGTTTTGCGGTTTTGCCAAGACAAAGCTGCTTGCCCCCGGCGAGGAAGAGCGCATTACCATAGACGTGCCGCTCAAAGATATCGCCGTGTTCGACGAGGGAAGGAGCGCCTTTATCCTGGAAAAGGGGCGTTACGAAATTTTTGCCGGCGGCAGTTTGAACGACGTGGTCTCGGTGGGAGAGTTTGAGTTGGCGGAGGAAATGGTTGTGCAAAAGAGCGTCTCCGTCTGTCCGCCGCTCGAAAAAATTGCAGGAATTAGGGCGGACGGCAGCGTGGAAGAACGCACCGTTATGGTTAAGGCAAGCGAATGCATCGCCGTTCAAGCCGAACGTAAAAAACAGCCGCACAAAGAATTGAAAAAATATGCGGGCAAGAGGATAACTTTTGCCGACGTGCGCAAAGATATCGGCAAATTGGACGATTTTATATCTCAATTTTCGATCGGAGAATTGGCTGATCTGGTGGTCTGTAACGGTTCGTGCTGGTATCCGGGCGGCACGGGCGCGGCGGGCAAGCTGGCAAAGAACAAAAAATTCGGCATAGAGCGCCGCTTTATGAGCGACGGCAACTGTGGGGTAAATCTGTATCGCCTGACCACGGGATTCCCGTCCAGCAACGTGCTGGCGGGCACGTTCAATAAAGATCTGGCTTACAAGGTGGGCAAGGTCTTGGCGGCGGAATCAAAAGAATACGGCGTGGCGATCAACTTGGGACCCGGAGGCAATTTGCACAGGAACATCTTGTGCGGCAGGCATCCGGAGTATTTTTCCGAAGATCCCGTGCTGACCGGCACCATGATGGGCTTCCAGGCGAGAGGGGAAGAGGAGAACGGCGTTATCGCCACATACAAGCATCTTTTTGCCAATCAAATGGAGTTTGAGCGGAAATCCGCGCACTCCGTGATAGACGAGCGCACCATGCGCGAGCTGTATTTGCGCGTGTTTGACAAGGCGTTTGCCGTCTACAAGCCCGGCTGCGTGATGACTTCTTACAATCCCGTGAACGGACTTTATCCCTGCGAATGCGCCCCGCTGTTGAACGATCTGCTGCGCGGCGAGTGGGGCTTCGACGGCTTTGTGATGACGGACTGGGAGTCTTACTCCACATCCGATCCGATCGCGAGCGTGAACGCCGGAACGGATCTGCTTACGCCGGGCGGCAAGAAATATTACAAGACAATCGTGCGCGCGTGCAAGAAGGGAATTATCGAAAAAGCCACCTTGCAAAACGCCGCAAAAAATATCGTAAAAGTGCTGATCAAATATGAATCCTTATCGGATAACAAGGCTAAATAAAGAAAAATGAAGGGGGCACGTCCTGCCCATCGAGTATACAACGCAAGAGTATTACGACGTGGGCAAGACTGCCTCTTCGGACGGCTTCTTTATCTTTTCAGTCGTTGCCTTTGTGCTGAGCAAAGAGCCACTTCTGCCATTTTTCTTTTGCGTAAAACGCGCGCATCATATTGTGCCCGCCTTTATCATAAAGGCTGAATTTTATCGAGCACACGTCTTTTATCTTATTATAAATATTTATATCGCTGTCCGCGGGGACGAGTTTGTCGTCTTTGGCATGTCCCGCCCAGATTTTTACTCCCGCAAAATTTTCTTTGCGGAAAACACTTGAATAGGCTTCCGGCATATAGCCCATCAGCGGAATGCCCGCCGCATAAAAGCCGGGGCAGTTGTAGAGGGAATACCAAACGCACGCGCCGCCCAACGATATGCCGGTGAGGTATATCCTGCTTGTATCAATGGGATAAGACTGTGCCAAAAGCTCTATCATATTTTTGAGAGATTTGGCGTATATTTCGAGGTTTTCCGAGTTTTCTTCGGCAAAAGCGCTGCTTTGCTGTGGCAGGAGCACAAAGCAGTCTTGATTTATTCGTCCGACAGCCGTTTTGAATTCGACAAATTGCTTGACGTTGTCTTCGCCCAAAGCGCCCGCGCCGTGCAGAAACACAAGCAGCGGCTTTTTGCGCTTTTCTTTGCCCGTTTTGAAGCGGAAAGGGATCTCAATTCCGTATTCCGCGTCAAAATAAGAAAACTTTTTATATCCCGGAATAAGAGAGCGGCGGCGCAGAAGGGTGTTTTTGCGATATTTTTCCTTTATTTCGCGCCGTTTTTGCTCCGCCGCGGCATATGCGGCGTCATATTTGCGCAGTTGTTCGATATAGACCGAGGGTTTTATGTTCCCTTGAAAGACGTAAACCGCGCTTTTCAGAGAAGCATAATACAGCTTGCCGCTTTCTTCCATCACGCTGACATTGAATTGAGAGATGATATCGTCACCGATCGGATATTGCGGATGTTCCGCAAAAAATTGCCGCCTCAGCAGATCGAACACGGCTAGTTTATCTTTTTCCTCAAATGCTATCAGGGCGCAGAAGTTCGCCTTTTTTGCGATAAAGTCGCGGAATAAATCTTTATTGCTTACTATCAGATAATACATCTTCCCATTTTCCCCGTGCGCCGTGCTTGCACTTTATAATTATAAACCGTCCGACATCAACTTGCAAGAGATTTCGGACGGTCGATACCCGGCAACAGAGGGAGTCGCCTTTCAGCGAGCGCACACGGGAAGCAGGTGCTTTGACATGTCTGAGCGTCTGCGCGAGCGTGCAGCCTGTCGCGGACTCTGTCCGCACAGGGCTGCACTTCACTCAGCTGCGCCACGAAAACAATAAAAAAACAAGCCGGGTATAACACTCTGCTTGTTTTCGTGGTGGAGCTGAGGGGAGTCGCCTTTCAGCGAGCGCACACGGGAAGCAGGTGCTTTGACATGTCTGAGCGTCTGCGCGAGCGTGCAGCCT
>CALWHE010000001.1 GCA_944380295.1 uncultured Christensenellaceae bacterium | reverse complement strand
GCGTTGCACGCGATCGGGCGAACGGCTTGAACATTCTGTCGTGCGCTCCTCGCCAACGATCGCTGAAAGGCGAATCGCGTCTCCCCTGCCAAACGACTTATCGCAAGATAGGTCGTTTTTTTATTGGGAGACGCTTAGAACACGCAACGGTTGCGTTGCACGCGATCGGGCGAACGGCTTAGACACTCTGTCGCACACATCTCGCCAACGATCGCTGAAAGGCGAATCGCGTCTCCCCTGCCAAACGACTTATCGCAAGATAGGTCGTTTTTTTATTGGGAGACGCTTAGAACACGCAACGGTTGCGTTGCACGCGATCGGGCGAACAGCTTGAACATTCCGTCGCGCTCTCCTCGCCAACGATCGCTGAAAGGCGAATCGCGTCTCCCCTGCCAAACACGGCTTGCGTTAGTAAGTCGTGTTTTTTATTTTGGCAGGGCTGGGCGCGAGCTCGAGCCACGCAAGTATGCTACGCATACGCGTTGCACGCGATCGGGCGAACGGCTTAAACATTCTGTCGTGCGCTCTTCGCCAACGATCGCTGAAAGGCAAATCGCGTCTCCCCTGCCAAACGACTTATCGCAAGATAGGTCGTTTTTTATTACTTATATTCTATTGCAAAGAGGCGGCAAAGTCAATTTAATAAAAGCGGAAAAGTAAAAAGGGAGAGGTCGTCCTCCCCCCGATCGATCGCGTGCTGTTTTGCCGTGCAAGCTGTCTTGCGTTCGATTACCGTTTATTGCAGAGTAATTTTGCCGTGCAAATCGTTTTGTGCTCAGGCTTATTTGTTCGCCTTAAAGCCGCTTGAAGAGGCGGCGCCTTTGACTCTGCCTACTTCGATATTGTCATCTTGAATATCGGTCAGTTCGGGCACGGGATTTTTTCTGATCTCAAAGCGGTAATCTCTGCCGAAATCGTCAACATGTTCGCAGATCACCTTGTGCGAGGGCGCGCATTCGGGCTTGGGCATTATCTTTTTTTGGTAAGAGAAAAACGCTGCGTTGGAAGGTATCTCGTCCAAAAGCGCATATTCCTCTCCTATCGACGTGTATTGCACGGTGTTTTTGAGGATCTCGCGCACATACTCGATATTTTCGTGGAGAGAAAGCGGCTCCGGGAATTTGCCGTCGGGGATCACCTGCGCGGCTTCTTTTTTCTCGAACTTCTTCAAAAGCTCGGCGACCTTATGAAGATGCGATACTTCTATGAGGAAGTTTTTCTCCCAAAGCGCTTTGATATAGTCGTGCATTTCCGTCATATAGCATGACCAATAGAGATAGCATTCGGTATATTCATGCCAAAGCGCCATTTCCAGCCAACTGCCGCAGGGGTCGATGAGGTCTTCGTATTGCGTGACGTGCTCTTCCTCGACAAGCGCTATCTCACGATAGAGTTTGCGCGAGAGGCTGTCTTTCGCCAGCGTGGTCACGTTCATATAATAATTCATCGTCTGCTGTTCGGCGGCGGTGATTATCATGGTGGCGAGCGTGGTCATCTTGTCGGCTTTTTTGGCGTTTGTCGGTCTGCGCACATTGTCCATGGGGTGGCGATGATGGGCGACGGTGGGACGTCCGGGCATTATCTCCGTCCATTTCCCCACCAAATTTTCTGCCAAAACGCCTTCGCGCATTTCCAAAAGGTCGGCATAGCGATAAAGATGGTCGAAGTCCTCCAAAAGCGCAAAATCCAGGGCTTTTTTCACGTAAAAGTCCTTTTCGCGCTTGGCAAGTTCGGCGGTAAGATCGACGGCGAGCTGCTCGTAGCCGATCGTGTGCTCGAGCTGGCTTTCGTCTTCCGGCTTTAAGAGCGAGATGTCTATCTGCTGATTTTTTTCCTGCATGCGCGTTGCCGCCATTTCGCGCCTGAGGTCCATGTTGTTCGTGTGCCGCGCGGCTTGATGGCAGAACCAATTTGCTTCAAATTCCGTGCCGTTCATCAAGATTATGCGCGTTTTGGTGTAAGGATCGACGGCGTTTTTGTCATAAGGCTTGGGGTAATTTTTTTCTCTGTCGGTGAAAAGCGCTTCAATTTTTTCCGGGCGCTCTTTGAATGGATCCATATGCTCCTCCTGTTTATTGATACATTCAAAGTATTACCGTAAATTGAGATGTTATAAGTCAAAAATATAATTTCGCAAACAAAAAGGCGGCTTGCGCCGCCCTCTTGCTTTGCTCGATTTATTGCTTAAAAGTCTATTTCTTTGTCGTAATAGACGGCAAGCAGCAGTTTTTCCATGTCTTCCTGGGAAGGTTGACGAGGGTTGGAGCCGGTGCAGGCGTCGCCGATGGCGAGCGTTGCCACGCTGCTGAGCTTGTCCAAAAATTCCTTTTCGTCGATAATGGACTTTTCCGCTTTTACGCCGCCTTCGCCATAGTTCTTGATGGACTGCGGAATGTTGAGCTGATCGTTCATGTCGCGCAGCATGCGGATGAGCGCCTTGACCAGCTCGTCCGTGGTCTTGCCTTCAAGATGCAGGAACTTGGCTATTTCGGCATATCTCTTTGCCGCTTCCGGGACTTTGGCGTTATAGGCGATGACCTTGGGCAGATACATGGCATTTGCCGCGCCGTGAATGATATGGCCGCCGCTGAATGCCGCACCCGTCTTGTGCGCCATGGAGTGCACGATGCCGAGCAGCGCGTTGGAGAACGCCATGCCGGCGAGGCATTGCGCGTCATGCATGGTCTTGCGCGCTTCCATGTCGCCTTCATAGGAGTTCTTCAAATTCTCAGCTATGAGTTTGATAGCCCACAGCGCGAGCGGATCGGTATAATTGCAATGGAGCGTGGAGACGTAAGCCTCGATGGCGTGCGTCATGGCGTCCATACCCGTGTGCGCGGTGAGCTTGGGAGGCATGGTTTCGGCAAGCGCGGGATCGACGATCGCCACATCGGGAGTGATGTTAAAGTCAGCGAGCGGATATTTGATACCCTTCTGATAATCCGTGATGACGGAGAAAGCCGTGACTTCGGTCGCTGTGCCGGAAGTGGAAGGTATGGCGCAGAACTTGGCTTTGGTGCGCAGCGTGGGGAACGAGAAAGGCTGGATTATCTCTTCAAAAGAAGTTTCCGGATATTCATAGAACACCCACATTGCCTTTGCCGCGTCGATGGGCGAACCGCCGCCCATGGAGATTATCCAATCAGGCTCGAATTCGCGCATGATCGCCGCGCCTTTCATCACCGTTTCCACGGAAGGATCGGGCTCTACGTTTTCGATGAGTTTGACATCCATGCCGGCTTTGTTGAGATAGGCGACCGCCTTGTCCACAAAACCGAATCTTTTCATGCTGCCGCCGCCCAAAACGAGCACGGCGCGTTTACCTTTAAGGTTAGAGAGTTCTTCAAGCGCCCCTTCGCCGTGATAAAGATCGCGGGGCAAAGTAAAACGTCCCATAAATTACCTCCATTTGTTATTTTTTTATCAAAGATAATATACCACTTTTGCGGAAAAATTTCAATAGTGCGGACAAAACTTTTTATGATTTTTACATTGAAAGCCGCTTTTTCCGCAACGCCAAGCAAATTTGCGAATAAAGCGGCTTTCACACGATTAAAAAACAGCCGCTTGCGCGGCTGAATTTTAATGTTTTATGTCGATGTCAGACGGATATATGCGACGTGGCGCCCAGGCAGTCTTTGTTCTTTTCCAGCATGGGCTTGACCTCGTCACGGAGATATTCCAAGGTCTGTTCTTTTGCCCTGCCGATAAAGTTTTCTGGGGCGAGCAAGCCGTCTATCCTGTCTTTGATGGCGGCAAAGGCGGGATCGGCTTTTATGCGCCCGATGAGGTCGTTGTCGCCGCCCTGTTCCTTGACCACGCGCGCCGCGTCCATGGAGTGCTCGCGGATGAGTTCGTGCAGCTCCTGTCTGTCCCCGCCCGCCTTGACGCATTCCATGAGGATGACCTCGGTGGACATGAACGGAAGCTCCGCCATAATGTGCTTTCTGATCGTCTTTTCGTAGACGACAAGTCCGTCAGCCACGTTGAGATAAAGTTCCAAGATGGCGTCGAGAGAAAGGAAGGTCTGCGCCATGACCAGGCGGCGGTTGGCGGAGTCGTCCAAGGTGCGCTCGAGCCATTGCGTGCCGGCGGTGACGGCGGCGTTCACGGGCAAAGAGAGCGCGTAGCGCGCCAGGGAGCAAATGCGTTCGCTGCGCATGGGGTTGCGCTTATATGCCATTGCGGAAGAACCTATTTGCGATTTTTCGAACGGCTCTTCTATCTCTTTCATGTTTTGCAGAAGGCGGATATCGTTTCCGAACTTATAGGCGCTTTGAGCTATTTGCGAGAGCACGGAAAGAATATTGTAATCATATTTGCGCGTATATGTCTGTCCCGACAAGGCGAACTTGGACTTGAAGCCCATTTTTTCCACGACCATCTCGTCGAGTTTCTTGACCTTTTCGTGGTCGCCGTCGAACAGTTGCAAAAAGCTCGCCTGCGTGCCCGTGGTGCCCTTGGCGCCGCGCAGGCGGGTGTTTTCTATCACATAGTCGAGATTTTCAAGGTCGAGCATGAGATCTTGTATCCAAAGCCCCGCCCTCTTGCCCACGGTGACCAGCTGCGCGGGCTGCAGGTGCGTAAAGCCCAAAGTGGGAAGTCCCGCGTATTTTTCCGCGAACTTGGCGAGCGCGGCGATCACGTTGATCACCTTTTTGCGCAGCATCACAAGTCCGTCGTGATAGATAATGGCGTCCGAGTTGTCGGTGACGAAGCAGCTCGTCGCGCCCAAATGGATGATGGGCATCGCCGCGGGACATTGTTGTCCGTAAGCATAGACGTATGCCATCACGTCGTGACGCACCACTTTTTCACGCGCGCGAGCAACGTCGAAATTGATGTCGTCGATATGCGCCTTCATCTGCGCTATCTGTTCGTCGGTTATGTTGAGTCCGAGTTCCTTTTCACTCTCCGCGAGCGCCACCCAGAGCTTGCGCCAAAGGACCATGCGGTGCTCCTCGCTGAAATTTTCCAACATGGGCTTGGTCGCGTAACGCGTGGTAAGCGGATCGGTATAGGTCATTGCCATAAAGTTCACCTCGCAAAAATTCTTCTTATATATATTACCTTATAATAGGTGAAAAAGCAAGCGCGCAGCGCCAATTGCCTCAAAGCGCTCTTGCGCAGGCGGAAAAGACGCTGCCGACTTTTTCATGAAAGACGAGGTCGGCTTTTTTGTTGAGCGGCGTTATGTCGCGGTTGATGAGAACGAGGTTTTCTCCACCGAAATATTGCGGCATGGCGGCGGCGGGATAAACCGTGAGCGACGTCCCCGCGATGATGAGCGTTTTCGCCCGCGCCACGGCTGAGATCGCGCCGCGTATGACCTCTTCGCTCAGCGCCTCTTCATATAAGACCACGTCGGGCTTGACAACGCCGCCGCAGTCGCAGCGCGGAACGCCCGAGGCGTTTTGAACAAATTGCGCGGAAAAACTCTTTCCGCATTTTTGGCAATAGTTACGCATCACCGAGCCGTGCAATTCAAAGACCTTCTTGCTCCCCGCCGCGGCGTGAAGCCCGTCGATGTTTTGCGTGACGACGGCGTCCAAAAGCCCTCTCTTCTCCCATTCGGCGCAGAGAATATGCGCGGGGTTGGGCGCTTTTGTCAGACAAATGAGGATCTTTTCGCGGTAAAAGTCGAAAAATTCGCGCGTATGCGTTTCAAAGAAGGAGTGCGAAAGCATGACTTCGGGCGGATAGGCGAAATTTTGCGCATAAAGTCCGTCTTTTGAGCGGAAGTCGGGAATGCCGCTTTCCGTGGACATGCCTGCTCCACCGAAGAGAACCACGCCGCCGCGCGCTATCATGCGCGCGAGTTTTTCAACGCTTTCTCCGTTCATTGCAAAACGAGCGTGGTCACGCTGTTTTCGCGCAAAGTTATGCCGCCCTCGAAAGTGAAGGAGTCCTCGGCTAAGTTTTCCGCCTGAGTCGTGTAGGTCACTTGCGCAGTCGAACCGACGAAAGCGTCGAGTCCGTTCAATTTGAGGCTCTTTTCCTTTCCGTCATTGATAAATATTGCCACAATGCTACCGTCCGGCTTGACAAAGACGACCGCGTCCACGCCCGCCCAGCCGGCGGTGTCGGAGAGTTTTGCCTCGACGCGCTTGTCGCCGCTGTTCAAAAACTTGCTCATCTGCGCAAAAGTATAGTAGCGTTTGAGCACATAGACGTCCCCGCTTTCTTCGTTCCAATAGACGAGTCCGTCGTTATAGCCGCCCTTGGCGACCGAGAGCCACCAGCTCCACTCCACCGCGTCTATCATGGTGAGGTCGCGCAAAATGACTTTGGCGAGGAACATTCCGCTCTCTATCGTGTTAAATTCTCCCCATTCCATTTCGCAGAACTCGGAAGAAGCTACCATGAGCTCGGGATAATTCTTCTCCATGAACCGGGCAAAGCGCTTGCGGTCGTATTTACTGTCGTTGGCGCCGTAAGCATGCACGGAGATCTCGTCCAGCTCGGCAAAATAATCGTATTTGCTCATCTCGTCCAAATAATCGCGGATGTCATAGTCGAGATAATAAAGATAGTTGCCCGATTCGAAGGCGTCGAGCTTGAAGGAAGTCCCCTTTTCCGCATTGAATTTTTGCAGCTGTTCATAGAATACGTCGTAAAAAGCCGCCAAGACCTCGGGATCGTAATGGCAGCCCTCCTGTGAAGAGCCTTCGCCGCCCCACTTCCATTGCGGCTCGTTGACGGGGCTTATCCAAACCTCGGGCACGGAGGGCAGATCTTTGAGATAGGTTTCGTAAAGATGATTTGTTATTATGAGCAAATACCACGAATATTCTTCGTAAAACTCCTCTTTGAGGTTGTTTTGATATTCTTCACTCCCCGTGCAAACGCCCGAATGCGTCATCAGATAGTGCGGCGAGTTGGAAAAGAAGACCACCTTTTCGATGTTCCCGAGCGCAAGCGCCTTTTCGAACATGCCGCGCACGGCGGCGTCGCGCTCGAAGTCATAGTTGCTCTCATCGAGAAAGTCGGACGGCTCGGAATAATTCTCCGCCACGAAAAAGCTCTCTGCGCGGCGCAGCTTGTCAAAGCCGGGGTTGTTGTAAGGCCAAACGTCGTCGAGCGAGGCGTCAGCCGACCCGCCGCCGATATTATAGCGGAAAATGCTCAGCTCCAAGCCGCTGTCCCCGTAGAGCATTTCCAAAGCCTCGTCCGCCTGCTCTTCGTGTTCCGCCTTGCCCAAGTCTTGATAGATCCAGGCGGAAGAAGCGCCGAAGCCCGAAATAGTCTGCTTTTCCTTGGTTAGATCGATATTGAGGCGCAGCGGCGCAAAGGCGACGATTGAATAGACGGCTATGCCCAAAATGCAAAGCACAAGCATAATTGCGATAACGATAAGCGATATTTTAACGGCTTTTTTGCCCTTTTGCGAAAGCTCTTTCATGATTCCCCTCTCATTATTGGTATTAAAACTATAATATAAAAAGGGGAAATTGTCAAGGCGCAAACTCCCCGCTTCGCCTTTTTATGCGCATTGATCAAAAGCGACCGCGTTGCGGTCGCTCCTTGCTATGCAAAAATTTTATTTTAAGCATATTCAAAGTATTTTCGTCAACTTATCTTCCCATCATCCACTCCGCATAGACGGCGTAACCTTTGGTGGGGTCGTCGATGAGCACATGTGTTATGGCACCGACCAATTTTCCGTTCTGAATGACGGGACTTCCGCTCATGCCCTGAACGATCCCGCCCGTTTCCGCGAGCAGCTTTCTGTCCGTGACCCTCACGACCATGCTCTTGTCCAAGGGGGAATTTTGCCTTTCCGCCTTTATTATCTCTATCTCGTAAAGGCGCGGAGACGTCCCGAAAACGGTGGAATAGATATAAGCCTTGCCCGGTTGCACGCTTTCGCGGGGCGCGACGGCGATCTCGGTGAGTTTTTCGCCGTTGCCGCAATATTTGCCGAAAATACCGAAGATATTGTCCGAATCTATCTCACCGATGCTGCCCGACTCTTTTGAATAAACGCCTTTGAGTTCGCCCGCCTTGCCGCGCTTGCCGGGGACAACACCCTTGATCGCGGCGGGATAGATATTCCCGCCCTCTGGCTCGATCGTGTTGCCGTGTGCATCCTTTACGGGATGACCCAAGGCGCCGTATCTGCCGCGCCTGTCCACGAAAGTCAGCGTTCCCACGCCCGAAACGCTCTCTTGAAGCATGAGCCCGAGCTTTTTTTGCCCGTTGACCGAATCCTCGGCGGGCGTGACGAGATAATTTTCCCGCATTCCCGCATGCTCGATCGTCACGGTGACTTCGCCTTCGCTCTTTTCGAGCAAGCGGGCGATGTCGTCCGCGCTCCTCACCTGTTCGCCGTTTATCGCGCAAAGCAGGTCGCCTTGATCGAGCTCTATTCCCGAAAATGGGGTGACGACTCCTTTTTTCGTGACGACGCCCACCTTAGAAGTGATGATGACTCCCTGCGGACGAATGTCTATGCCGATGGGATAACCGCCCAAAAGGACGGTCTCCTCGCCGCTCATGGCGGGAAGGCTCGCCGTCTCTTCAAGCTGAAGCGAGTTACTCTCTTCCGCCGTGCCCGCCGCACAAAGGGCGACGCCGCCTCTTATGTCCTCTTGAAAAAAGCCGCCCGTTCCCGCAAGCGCCGCGCATAAAAGCAGGGCGCAGACAACGGGAACAAGCAGCGTGGAAAAAACTTTTTTGTTCATGCTGCTCTCCTTGCAGATAGTGTAAGGAAAAAGCGGCTATTTATTCATAAAAGAGCTTTTTTATATTCGTCGGCGTGAGCTTTCATCTCCTCTGCGTGCAAAAGCGCATGCTTGCTGAACTGCGCGCCGCCGATGAGGCGGGAGATCTCCGTAAGCATGCCCTGTCTGTCGAGCGGAGTGAGCGAGGTGAAGGTGCTGCCCTCTCTGACCGACTTTGAGATGAGATACTGCCTGTCTGCCATGCTCGCCAACTGAGGCAGGTGGGTGACCGCCAAAACCTGCTTGCCGCGCGAGATGTTATAAAGTTTTTCCGCGACCGTCTGGGCGGTCTCTCCGCTGATACCCGTGTCTATCTCGTCGAAGATCATCGTCTGAATGCCGAAGCCCGAGGGCAGACAGTTTTTTAGCGCGAGCATAAAGCGGGAAAGCTCGCCGCCCGAGATTATCTTTGAGAGCGGGCGCGGGGGTTGACCCGAGTTGGCGGAAAAGAGAAATTGCGCCTCGTCGCTCCCCTGCGGAGAGAATTTCGCGCGCTCTTTTTCGGGAAGAGGGGCAAAGTCCACCACAAAGGCGGCGTTCTTCATGCCCAGCTGTTTAAGCTCGCCCGTCACGCTTTGAGCGAACTTTTCCGCCGCCGCGCGGCGCAGAGCGGATATTTTTTGCGTATTTTCATAGAGCTTGTCTTCGAGTTCAAGGATCTTTTTCTTCAAGATCTCCGCCTCGGCAGAGGCGTCGTCAAACTTATCTCTCTTTTCTTTGAGCTTTTCGCATTCGCTCAAGATCTCTTGAACGCTCGAGCCGTATTTTCTCTTCAAGGAATTTATCTTGGCGATGCGCTCTTCGACGTAGCGCGCCTTCCCCTCGTCGAACTCGGAAGCGCTCAAAATGCCGCTTACTTCCGCCGCGATGTCATCCAATTCTATGCTCACCGCGTCGAGGCGTTCGATGAGCGCGCCGAGTGCGGGTTCGTCGTCGCTCACGCGCTCAAGCTCCTTCATCGCCGCAGCCACATTCTCCACCGCGCCGCCTTCGCCGCTTAAAGCCTGCTCCGCCGCGGAAAGCGAGGTCAGGTAAGCCTCGAAATTGTTCAACTTGCGGCGCAGGACGTGAAGCTCTTCTTCCTCGCCCTCTTTGAGGCAGGCGTCCTCGATCTCACTTATGCGAAAGTCGAGATACTCCCGATCCTCGCCGGCTATCTCATCATATTCGGCAATTTTGCGCTTATAGCCTTGATATTGCGCGCAAAGCTCCTCTTGCTCTTTCAAAGCCTTTTTGAGCGCCTCGCCCGCGAATTCGTCCACGACGCCGAGATGATGCTTGGGATCGAGAAGGCTCACCGATTCATGCTGCCCGTAAATGTCCGCGAGGAGCGAAGAAAGCTCTTTGAGCATGGACAGGGTGACTTTCCTGCCGTTGACGCGGCAAACGCTCGCCCCGTCCTCCGACATGGAGCGGGAGAGCATCAGCTCCCCTTCCTCTTCTATCCCGTATTCGTCCAAAAGCCGCTTTATCTCGGGAGTTATCTCGTTGAAATAGGCAAAGACGCGAGCCGTCTTTTCGCCGTATCTGATCAAACTCTTGTCCGCGCGCGTGCCCAAGACAAAGTTTACGCTGTCTATGATGATGGATTTGCCCGCGCCCGTCTCGCCGGAGAGAATGTTCAGCCCCTTGCCGAACTCCACTTCCAGCTTGTCTATGAGCGCAATGTTTTCAATCGTTAAAGCGGTAAGCATTATTCCAAATTGGCTTCAAGCTGCCTTTTCACTTCTTGTGCGTGTTCCGCCGTGTCGCAGACGATGAGAATGGTGTCGTCGCCCGCCACGCTGCCCAAAACGTTTTCGTAACTCATGGAATCCACAAAGGCGCCCGCCGTGCCCGCCGTGCCCGTGACCGTGCGCACCACGATGATGTTGTTGGCAACGTTTATGGACACCACCGCTTCGCGGAACATGGTCCCGAATTTGCCCATCGTCTGCGGACGCGCGTTTTCCACCAAAGAATACTTGTAAGTGCCGCTTATCGTCTGGCTTTTTATCAGCCCCAAGTCCTTTATGTCGCGCGACACGGTGGCTTGCGTGACGTTGAAGCCGGAGTTTTGCAGCAGGGATACGAGTTCTTCCTGCGTTTCGATATCGCGCTCTTTGATAAGCTCGATTATTCTGCGTTGTCTTGCGTTTCTTGTCATATCAACTCCAATTATTAAGCTTGTGTAAAAGCCGATTGTAAAAATTCTGCTTGCTGAACCTGATAAATTCCGCATAACGCGCCGCCTTGCTTATTTTAAGCTCCGCGCCGCTTATGCCGCTGCGCACAATACTCCCGTCAATGACCAAATTCAGCCCTTCGCTCACGCTTTTGAGCACGATCTCGCTTGCGCTCCCCACCACGATCGGGCAGGAATGCAACGAATGCGGACAGATGGCGTTGACGATGAACGCCTCTATCTCCGGACTTAAAACCGGACCGTTGCAAGCCAGCGAATATGCCGTGGAGCCGGTGGGCGTGCTGACCAAAACTCCGTCGGCGCGCACTTTGTCCGCCGGCGTGCCGTCTATCCGCACGTCGATCTCCGCCACATGGCACAAAGAGCCGGTCAGGGCGGCTTCGTTGAGCGCGTAATAAGTTTTGCCGTCGAACTCTGCCTGCAACATCAGGCGCCTTTCCGTGAAGTATTCCCCCGCAAGCAATTTGCGGGCGGCTTCTTCCAAGTCGGTGCAATCCACTTCCGTGAGAAAGCCGACTTTGCCCAGATTTACGCCCAAAATGGGGATGTTTTTGGCAGCACATTCGCCCACGGCGCGCAGCATGGTGCCGTCGCCGCCGAATGCCACCACCGCGTCCGGAGTAAAGGGCGCGTTTTGCAAAGAAAAGCTCTCTTCCGCGCACAAAAAATACTTTGCGCCCGCCTTTTGCAGCTGCTTGCAAAGTTTTTCCGCGTAAACGCCGTGCTCGTCTTTGAAAGGATTACTGTATACTCCCAAGTTCATAGTATGAATATTATACTATATTGTTTTTAATTATACAATCACTTTTTGGCAAAAAGTATCAAATATTCTACGTTTTTCTTTTCACGGATGGGCGCCGTGGTAAAGTTTTCTTCCGCAAGCCCCGCCTTCCTTCCCGCCTCGCGCACCTTTTCCACGGCGCGCCGACGTTCTTTCTCGCTTAAAACCATGCCGTTTTTGGAAAGTCCGCTTCTGCCCACTTCAAATTGCGGTTTGATAAGAGCGATGATGTGCCCGCCTTTGCGCACAAGCGCGCCTGCCGCGGGCAGGATGAGTTCGAGAGAAATAAAACTTACGTCTATCACCGCAAGGTCGCACTCTTGCCCTAGCTCCTGCGAGGTGATATAACGCGCGTTTGTCCTGTCTTTGACAACAACGCGCTCGTCCGTCTGCAAGTGCGGCGGCAGCGCGCATTCGCCCACGTCAATGGCAAAAACTTTTTTTGCGCCGTTCAAAAGCAGGCAGGAAGTAAATCCGCCGTTGGACGCGCCGATATCCGCACATGTCATGTCTTGAACGGAAAAATCAAAATCCTGCAAAGCCTTTGCCAGTTTTTCACCGCCGAAAGAGGCATATTCGGGCAATTTTTTCAACTCGGCAAGATCCGTGTCTTTGATGTCGGCGGCGGGCTTGAAACATTGTGTGCCGTTGACATACGCCAATCCGCGCTCTATGCTCTGCTTGGCTTTTGTGCGGGTCATATCGTATTTTTCCGCCAAAAAAGCGTCTAATCGCATAAGTTTTTCAGCCGCGCGACATCACGCCAAAGCGCCTCTTGCGTAAAGCCGTTCATCTCCATCAATTCTTTGAGTGAAGCGTGCGTGAGTTTTGTTTCGTCCACCGCCTTTATTATCATGGGCGGCACCGCCATGCCCTTGCTCAAATAATATTCCGCCACTCCGCTGCCGAATCCGCCGCTCATCACGCCGTCTTCCAGCGTGATCAGCTTTTTACCCGCCAGTTTGTCAAGCACGCCGGCGTCCATCGGGCGGATAAAGCGCGCGTTGATGACGTCAAAGCCACCCTTGCTCTCATAAAGCGACATGGCAAGATCGTTCATCGCCGCGCCGCAAGCCAGCACGGCAATGTCTGCTCCGCCCGGCGTGAGCCATTCCCAGCTGCCCTCCGAAATGGGCAAATGAACGGAATATTTATGCACGGGAGTATATTTGGGATAACGCAATGCCAAAGGACGGTCAAAGTCAGCCGACCATTCCAGCAATGCGTTCAATTCTTCAAAATCTTTGGGCGCGGCAATGGTCATGTTTTTCACCGAACGCAAAAACGAAATATCGTATACGCCCTGATGCGTTTCTCCGTCGCCGGGCACAAAGCCCGCCCTGTCTATGCACAATGTCACGGCGCAGTTATTGAGGCACATGTCGTGGATAACCTGGTCGTATGCGCGCTGTAAAAACGAGGAGTAAACGGCAAAGTAAGGTTTTGCTCCGCTCATCGCCATGCCGCTCGCCATGCAAAGCGCGTGTTCTTCCGCAATGCCCACGTCCACAAAACGCGACGGCACCGCCTTTTGCACGGCGTCTAAGCCCGTCCCGTCCGCCATGGCGGCGGTTATGGCAAAAATACGCTCGTCCCGCGCGGCAAGTTCGGCAAGTTTTTTACCCATGCAGGAGCTGAAAGAGCCGCCTTCCGCGCGTGAAGGAGAATAACTGTGGTATTTGTCCGGGTGTTTCTCCGCTTCCTCATATCCCTTGCCTTTTTGTGTGTGCACGTTGATTATTATGCTGTTTTTGCACTCACGCGCAAAGGTGAACGCTTTGATGAGATCTTGGATATTGTGTCCGTCCACCGAACCGTAATATTTTATGCCGTATTCTCTGAACGGCTGGCGCACCGTGTCCAGATCGCGCAGATATTCCGCCACGCTGCCCACGTTTTTGGAGATGGACATATCGTTATTGTTGATAACGGCGATGAACTTTTTGCCGATCGTCTTAACATCGTTGAACGCCTCGTAGATAAGCCCGCCCGTCATGGCGCCGTCGCCTATGAGCGCAACGATCTGCGAACCGTCGTGACCATAGCGCAGCATACCGCAGGCAAGCGAGGCAGACGTGGAAGAATGCCCGGTGTTGGCTGCGTCATATATGCTCTCTTCACGCTTGGGGAAACCTGCGATGCCGCCGTTTGAACGCAGAGAGGCAAAATCGTCCTTTCTGCCCGTTAAGATCTTGTGCGCGTAACATTGATGTCCCACGTCCAAAATAAGTCTGTCTTTGGAAAAATCGAACACATAGTGCAAGGCGATTGTCAGTTCCACCACACCGAGGTTGGAAGAAAGATGACCGCCCTTTTTCAGCACCACGTCCAAAATCAGGCTGCGGATCTCCCGCGCCAGCTCTTCAAGCTGACCGACATCAAAAGACTTTATGTCTTTGGGTGAATTTACGAGATCCAACAATTTGCTCATTTGCCTTTTTCCTTCTCTTTCCTCTTTCTTCGTCCGCGCGGCGACAATATCTTTGCCGCCAGGACGATATATTTATCCGCGTTTTTCACGGCAACGCCTTTCATGAACGCTTTGCCGCCCACGGTCATCCCCGCTATCGTGGCGGCGGTGAGTATCGGCAGCCAGCCGTGCCCGCAGCCGCTTTTTATTATCAGACTTGCCGCAAGCGCCGCGCCGCACGCGCCGCTGAGCACCCCGCAGACATCGCCTACCACGTCCGCGCATACGCTGTTGACCTTTTCCGCGTTGGCGATCAGCTCCATTGCTATTTTAACACGCTTTGCGTCATATTGCAAAAACTTTTTTACCGCCTGCGCGTTACATGAGGTGACAGCCACCCCCACGCCGTCGAAAATGACGGACAATGCCATCATTATCAGCAGCAACATGACGGACACCGCCGTGGGCGCATGCGTGGTGACGAGCTGAGAAAAAACGCTGCTCACCATGGAAAGACAAAAGGTGACGGGCGTTATTTTCATTGCCCAGGCGGCGGAAAACGAACAGCACGAAGGTTTGTTTTTTGCCGCAGTTTTTGCTTTTTTCCGCATATATCTATTATATTTGCGCGATATATGCGATTATAACGTTATTTCACTCTTTTTAAGAGCAGCGTTGCAAATTGTTTCAGCCGCTCGCCACGCTCTCCAAGACAGTCGAGAGCCGCCTGCCCCTGCGCGTTCAATTCCCGCGCGCGCTCTTTGGCGCCATCCAAGCCAAGCAGCGCCACATAGGTGACCTTTCCGTTCTTTTCGTCCTGTCCGGCGCTCTTGCCCAAAACTTTTTCGTCCGATTCCACGTCGAGGATATCGTCCACTATCTGAAAAACTTTACCCAGAGCGTCTGCGTATGTTTCCAAAGCCGCGCAGGTCTTATCGTCCGCGCCGCCCGCCAACGCTCCGCCCACCAGCGCCGCCTGAAAAAGCGCCGATGTTTTGAGCGAATTTATCAGATCCAGCTGCTCGGCGCCCTGCACGCCCGCGCCGCCGCTGTTGGCAAGATCCAGGCATTGTCCGCCCACCATGCCGCGCATGCCGCTTTTTCCGGCTATATATGCCGCCGCTCTGCCCGTGCCGCCCAAACATTCAAATGCCAGATTGAGCAGGGCGTCGCCCGCCAAAACCGCCGTGCTTTCCCCGAAAGCCTTGTGCACGGTGGGTCTGCCGCGCCTGAGATCGTCGTCGTCCATGCAGGGCAGATCATCATGTATGAGCGAATAATTATGGATAAACTCCACCGCAAGCGCCACGCTGTCGGCGCACTCTTCGCTCTTGCCGGCAACAGCAGCGCCCATATAGGCGAGCGCGGGGCGCACGCGTTTCCCGCCCGCGGACACGGCATAGACCATAGCGTCCCACACCGGGGAAAGTTTTGCCGGGTATTCGGCAAGATACTTTTCAAGCAGACGCTCGAAGCGCTCTTTGTATAAGTTTAATTCACTCACCGCTGCCCTCTATCGTGCGCAATTTTTCCAGTTTGCCGGAAAGTTCTGTCACTTTGCCGCTGCACTCGTCCAATTTTTTCATGCATTCGCCCGCCAATTTCACGCCTTCGTCAAACAGTTTCAGACTTTCGTCCAAAGAAGTTTCTCTGAGTTCCATTTTGGCGGCTATCTCTTCCAATTTTTTCAGATTTTCTTCAAATGTCATATTTCACCTCTTTTATTTCCGCCGCCGCGCTGCCGTCGCAGCCGGTCACGGTTATCGTCTGACCCGTCGAGAGCTGCCGGACGGAATGTATCTCTCCGTCTTTTCCGCCGAGGATAAAATAGCCTCTTGCCAGCATATTGCGCGGATCGAGCATTTTTAATTTTATCATCTGTTCGCTTACTCTCGCTCGCGCCGCGTCCGTTTTTGCGCGCACGGAGTAGATCATGCTGTCGGAAAGAGCGCGCACGCGGTGCCGCGTGTCCGATATCTGCTCGAAAGAGCGTGCGCTCATGAGCGTGCACAGGCGGAGAAGTTCGCTTTTTCCCCTTTCCGTTTTGTCTTCTATCGCCTTTTTGCAGTCGCAGATAAGCTCGTCCAGATAAGCCGTCAGCTCGCGCGAATCAAACGCCAGCATGTTCGCCGCCGCCGTGGGCGTGGGCGCGCGCATGTCCGCCGCCAGATCGCACAAGGTCAGATCTGTTTCATGCCCTACGGCGGATATGATGGGCGTTTTTGCCGCATATATGGCTTTTACCAGCCCTTCGTCATTAAAAGGCATCAGCTCTTCCAAAGAGCCGCCGCCGCGCGCGATCACGATCACGTCGTAATTTTTCTCATCGGCAAGAGCCAGCGTTTCGCAGATCTTGCCCGCCGTGCCCGTCCCCTGCACGGGAACGTCCGCCAGGTCTATATCCGTATAATGGTTTTTGGCGCGGATGGTGGTGACGATGTCGCGCCTGACCGCTCCCGCCAAGGAGGTAAGCACGCAGACGCGGCGCGGATATTGCGGAATGGGCTTTTTGTGGCTTTCGTCAAAATAGCCCTCTTCGCGCAGCCTGTTTTTCAGCTGTTCCAGTTTGAGCGCGAGCGCGCCCTCTCCGAAAGGCTTTATGCTGCGGGCGATGAACGACATTTTGCCCGTTTTCGCCCAAAAATCCACGCTACCGAAGACGATCACCGATTCCCCGTCCTTGGGCAGATATGTGTATCTGAGGGAAAAACAGGAGCAGGGAATTTTGCTCTGTTCGTCTTTCAGATCGAAATAGGCGTTGCCGCCGCGCACGCTTATGCCGCTCACTTCCCCGCAGACGGAGATGTCGTGCAAAAGCTCTTCCGCGTTGAAAACGCTTTTTATATAACCGTTTAAGGCGCTTACGTTTAAGACGTTTTCCATCAGGCAAGCCTGTGTATCGCGGCGTTGAGCGTGTTGAGCAGCAGCATGGTTATCGTCATGGGACCCACGCCGCCCGGCACGGGTGTGATATAAGAGCACTTGGGCGCGACTTCTTCAAAATCCACGTCGCCCACCAATTTGCCGTCCACTCTGTTGATACCCACGTCGATGACGATCGCTCCTTCTTTTACCATCTCGCCTTTGAGGAATTTTGCTCTGCCTATCGCCACCACCACTATGTCTGCGTTTTTGGTGTAAGAGGAAAGATCTTTGGTCTTGCTGTGGCAGACCGTGACCGTGCAATCGGCGTTGAGCAGCAGCATTGCCATGGGCTTGCCCACGGTGTTGCTCCTGCCTATCACCACGGCGTTTTTGCCCTTCAGCTGCGTGCCCGTGGAGGCGAGCAAGTGCATGATCCCCAGCGGCGTGCAAGACACCGTGTTGGGTCTGTTCATAGACAAAAGCCCGGTATTTGTCGGAGAAAAACCGTCTACGTCTTTACTGTCGGGAATGAGCGAGAGCAGATATTTTTCGTCATAACCCTTGGGCAGAGGCAGCTGCACCAAAATGCCGTCCACTTCCTCATCCTGCGCCAGCCCTTTGATGAAAGAGGCTATCTCTTCCTGAGGGGTGCCGTTTGCGTATTTTTGGCAAATGGAGCGGAAGCCCACTTCCGCACAGCCCTTTATCTTGTTGTTGACATAGGTGTGAGAAGCCGGATCGTCGCCGACGATGATGACCGCCAGCGCCGGCGCCCTGCCGAAGCGTTCTTTGAAAGAAAGTGCGTCTTGTTTGATGTCTTGCCTTATGTCGGCGGAAACGGCTTTACCGCTGATGATTTCCATTGACTACTCCTTTAACTTTTTGTATACGCCCGCCAGCACTCCGTTGACGAAGGCGGCGCTTTTTTCCGTGGAATAACTTTTGACCAGCTCCAAAACTTCACTTACAGACACCGGCATGGGAATATCGTCCATATATTTCATCTCATACGCCGCCACCAAAAGCGCCGCCAGATCGGGTTTGAATATCCTCTCCGGATTGAACGCCGTGGTGCAGGAAGAAATAAGTTCGATGAGCTTATCGTAATTGTCCGTCACGCCGCGATAGACGCGATCGATATATTGCTTGTCCTCTTCCGTAACGCTCGGATCGACGCAGACGATATCGTATGTGACGTCGGAGCGTTCTTTTGTGAACAAGTATTCAAAAACCAATTTATATGCTCTGTCTCTGGCAACTCTTCTGCTCATAAGTCCTCTTTATGTAAATAAAACCTCGCCGCCGCAAGCGGCAGCGAGGAGTTTAATCGTTGAAAACCACGCCCGCCACAAAGACGTTGACGGCTTTCACCTTGTAATAGGTGGATCCTTCCACTTCCTGTTTTATCTTTTCCTGCATGTCGCAGACCACCTGCGGTATCACATAGCCGTAAAATACGTTGACCGCGATGTCTATCACTGCGGTATCGTCCGTCAGCGTAACGGTGATGGCGCTGGTCCGCTTTTTCTTGGAAGGCGTAAACGCCGGGCCGTTATACCCCACTTCGTAAGATACGGAGGCTATGCCATCCACTTGCGAAGCGGCGGCGCAGGCGATAGACGATATCACGCCCACGTAAGTATCTTTATTGGACAGATCCTTGTTTGCCATTTTTCCTCTCCGGGTAATACTTTTATTATATAATTTACCCTTTTTGTATCTATTCTAGCACACGCCGAAATAAATTTCAACTGTTTGCGCTCATTCCTCCACGTAAGGGACCACCACCACTTGAGCGGCGGAATAATCCGTTTCCGCCAAGATGACGGACAAAATGCCTGCCACCTGTTCGCTTGTCAGTTCGGACTGAGAGACCACCACGTTGATATTGTCTTCACTCATCGTCACCACCGCGTCGTCAAAGCCCTGCGCCTTGACCAGCCCTTCGAGCACGAGTTCGCGTTCGATGGTGTCGATGAGTTCCAACTTCTTTTCGTTGGCGGAAGCTATCAGTTCTTCCGTGGAAGTGTCGGAAGTGAGAATGGCTTCCAGCAGCGCGAATTCTTCCGCTCTGGCGGTTTCACGTTCGGCTCTGCATGAGGTGAAAAACGTCTCCTGGGTGGACACGACCGTTCCGTCCTCGCCCGTCTGATCGAACTTGTCGTTGAGCACGAAGTTGAGCGTGCCGGTCACGATGAGCAGTGCGACCATGGTGCAAAGCACCATTACTTTTTTGGCGTTTGCAGAAAGTTTTTTGATCTTCATATATTACCTCCGTTGGGTTTTTAATTGGTTTTATAGACCTTTATTTTGTCCCCGTCCACATCTATGAGCGCGCAGACGACATCAATTATTTTGAGTTTTACCTTCATATCGCCCGCGCCCTGCGCCGCCACCGCCACGCCTTCCACGCTGCCGTCTTGCGCATAAGTCATCATCACCACGCAATCCCCCACTCCGTTTATGCTTTCAAGCAGCTGTTCCAGGCGTTTTTCTTCACTGTCCGTCCCGGAATAAGAAAACGACGGCGTTGTTTGCGGCGTTTCCCGGTCCTCTCTCACGCCCAAGTATACGAGCACCCCTATGCATATGGCGGCGGCGAGCAAGATAAGCTCTATGTGTTTGATGGTTTTCAGCTTTTCCGTCCAACCCTTAAATCTGCCGCCCGTCATATCCAAGCTCCTTTTCCGGCGGCTGCGCCGCGCCTGTTATATATATATTGCCGTCTTTTTCCGGTATGACTGCTTGCGCCTGAGTGTTTTGGTTTTCCTCTTCTTCCGTTATCTCGTAAAGCTCTTCCAGCAACTCCTCATCGGGCGCCATTTCCTCATCGAACAGCTCCTGCACTATCTCCGGCTGGGAAGAAAGAAGAGAAGGTATGGGCGCCACTATCGCCGCCACGACGAAAACAGCCAAAAACCCTTTGATATATTTGGCTGTTTCGCCTTCCGGCAGCAAGATGTCTGCCAGAACGCCCAGAGCGATCACGCCCACGATCCCCATTATCCACGCACTCATATCACCCCCGCGTTGCAGGTGGCTATCACCAGCATCACCACCATAATAAACATAAACGCCATGCCGGCAAGCGCCGCGATCAGCAGACCGGTGTTTTTTGACACGCCGAACAACAGGTCGCTCACACGCTTGTCTTTGCAGATAGGTTCGCAAAGCCCCGCCGTGAGTTTAAGCCCCAAAGTAAGCACCGCCGTCTGCACTATCGGCACCAAAACAGCCGTGCAGAGCATTATCACGCAGACAAGCCCGAGAGAATTTTTTATCAATACTATCCCGGCAAGCGCCAAGTCCAAGCCGTCGGAGAGATAGCCGCCCAAAACAGGCACGTAACTTTGCACGGCAAATTTTGCCGCTTTCAGAGATACCGAATCGGCGATCCCGCCCGCAAGCCCCTGCACAGTGAGAAAGACGGCGAACAGAGAAAAAGCCCCGGCAAGCACAAACGTGGCGGCGGATTTGAAAAACTTGCTCAATCTGCCCAATTTTATGCCCTCCGACATGTTTCCCACCACGCTCAGCACCACCGTGGCGATAAAGCACGGCAGAACTATCTGCGCGATAAGCGCTCCTATGCCGGAAGAGAGCAGCGCCATCATGGGGCTGAAAGCCCCCGCGGCGGATGCGGAACCGAGTGCCGTCATCAGCGCCAGCAGAACGGGAAATACCGCCTGCATGAGTTTGTTCATTCCTTCCACGGTTTCCCTCACCTGCATGATCACGCTTGTTATCTGCACCGCCAAAATGGCGATTATCGCCGCATAGCAAGCAAAATGCACTATTTCGCGCGTATTGTCGCGCAAAAAACCCGAGGAAAGTCCCTGCATCATGCTCATCATCACCGCAACGGCAAAAATGGCGGCAAATGCCGGCAGCGCGTTCACTATCCCGCCCGTCACCGCATTGACGATAAGCCCGGAAAATTCTTCCGGCTCAAACGATGTTTCGCCGTTCAAAACGGAGCGCACCGCCTCTTTCACGGTGGAGCCAAAAGTCGAATTTGCGCCGTATTGTTTCGCCCACTCTTCCAATTCGGAAAAGTCGATCGCGTCCAACTCCTCGCTCACGCTCTCTTCAAGCTGTTTTTCCACTTCTTCCAAGCCCGCCTCTTCCGCACGCGCCGTGAACGTCACGGACAAAAGCGCAACGATGAGCAAGCATAAACACAGCGCCGCCGATAACGCTCTTCTTCTCATGACACAAGCGCGGCAATTGAGCCGACCAAAGACATTATGATGGGCAAAGCGGTCAAAAATATGGTTATTTTGCCTGCCAACGCGATTTTTTTACCGATAGAAGCGCATTCGAGGTCGTTGCAAATGCTGACGGAATATTCGGTCAGATAGCCTATGCCGATGATTTTGAGCAAAGAAGAAAAAAGTTCTCTGCTCAGGTTGGTCTTGTCCACTATCTCTTCAAACGCCACGATCACGTCGGTGAGAGCGGAGAGCGTGATCATCAGGATCACAACGCCCGCCGCGATCACCGCCATGGGCGCATATTCGCTGCGCGTATGCTTTAATATCAGCGCCGTCACCGCACCCATTATCCCAACTCCTATAACTTTTGCGATATCCATCAATAAAGGTTGAGCAAAGAGCGCAGACTGTCGAACAGTCCGCCCAGCATGTCCAGCACCATCACCAGCACGATCACAAGACCCGCCAGCGTGACAAAGGTGGCTATTTCGTCTTTATCGCTTTTCTTCAAAATGATGTTTATCATCGCCGTCAGCAATCCCACTCCCGCGATCTTGAATATCGCCTCCGCTTCCATAGCCCCTCCTATGCCGCCAATATCATTGCGGCTATCCCCAGCACCACGCCCAACTTGAACGCAAGCGTTCCGGTGGTGTCGTATTTCTTTTTATAATATTGCAATTTGCCTTCGACAGCCGCCCTAGCTTTTTGTAAATTTTCTGTTTGCGTGTATTCGTCCACCTTTCCCAGCCCGTAAAACACTTCCGCAAATTCTCTTCTGCCCTGCTTGTCCAAATAAGGCGAACAGGCAAGTTTGTCAAAATCGGCGCGGCTCACCCTGCCCTCTTCCAGCATTTTTCGATATGATGCGAGCATGTCGATGAACGCGCCCTTTTTGCCTTGACAGTATTCCGCCGTGCTCTGCGCCAAAGGCGTTTTTCTGAACCCTATGTCCTCTTTCAAATGCTCCAAAAAGCCCGCATATTGGGAATACAATTCCTTTCTGTTGCGGTAATAGGCGCGTATCCCTATCCCCGTATAAGTGCAGCATAAAAAGAGTATCCCGCCGGCAAGCAACTCGATCATATCTCGCCCCTGTCATAAACGGCGCCCACTCTGCCGACGTCGGTCAGCTCCACAAAATAACGCATGGTTTTGCCCAGCGGCGCGTATGTGTCGCTTTTGAGCGCTTCCGCCACGCTCTTGGCATGCAGTGAGGCAAACACGTATATACCGCACCGCGCAACGTCGCGCACGGCGCGCACCTCGTCTGCGCCGAAAATTTCGTCCGTGACGATCACATCGGGGCGCATGGTGCGCACACCTGTTTCATATGCGGTAATTTTGGGGATATTGCTCATGACGTCACACATCAGTCCCGTGTCCACGGCAACGACGCCCTCTATCACGGGGATCAGTTCTCCGCGCTCGTCCAACACCAGCACGTTTTTGTCTGCGGACAGCAGGCGCGCGCACTCGCGCAACATGGTGGTCTTTCCCATTCCTGGCGGCGATATGATGAGCGTATTGCCGATATTTTTCAGAATAAACGATAATTTTTCACAGCAATTTTTTATTTGATGCGGCACGCGCAGGCATAAAGACGTGATATTTTTCACGGTGAATAATTTGCCGTTTTTCATTACCCCTTCACCGCAAATGCCCAGCCTGTAACCGCCGGGACAGACAATAAAGCCGCGCGCCATGCTGTCGTTGACGGCATAAACGGAATGACCGGTCGCCATGCCCAAAGTATACTCTATGTCCTCGCGCGTGACAGTTATCTCGTCCGCTGCCCGATATTTTCCTCCCGCGCTGAAACACGGTGCTTTGCCCACGCGCAGCCTCAGCTCGCACACCTCTTCTTCACGTATGCGGGAAAAAATCGCGTTATATATATCTGTGCTCAACAACTTGTCCAACATATTCTGTTTTAATATATTGGAACAAGCGCGCCGATATGCCACATATCGCCGCAAATATCGCGCTCCGTGCGGGACCGCAGCCGCGCAGCCTTATCGCAAAGGTCGGGCTGCAAGATGTTTTTTGTGAAAGCGGCTCAAAGCGCTTATGTCTTTTCCCGCTTTGGAATAACAATAAATACTTATCAATAAAAAGGGCGTGGTGGGCAAAAGCGGCAGGATCACGCCCAAAGCCCCCGTTATCAGACACAGCGTGCCGGCGGCGGTCATCAGCGATCTGTAAACGCGACCGCCCTGTTGCGCGTTTTGAGTTTCATCGGGCGCCGCGGAAGGCGTTTCACCGGCAATATCTTTTATGCATACGTTGCGTGCAACGACAGTCTTCATAATCAAAACTATGCCGGTGCGCGGTCAATGTTGACAAACGGCAAAAGTTGCACTTGTCGCTGAGGCTTTTCGGCAGAAAAAATCCGCCCGTTGCGGGCGGATCGTATCAAACGGTTTAAGATGTCAGACCCTGGACATGTAAGAGCCGGTGCGGGTGTCCACTCTGATGGTGTCGCCTTCGTTGACAAAAAGCGGCACGTTGAGGGTAAAGCCGGTTTCGAGCGTGGCGGGTTTGGAAGCGCCGGTGGCGGTGTTGCCCTT
Organism: uncultured Christensenellaceae bacterium; assembly: GCA_944380295.1. GTDB lineage: Bacteria > Bacillota > Clostridia > Christensenellales > UBA3700 > Alloclostridium. The sequence goes on along the minus strand of CALWHE010000001.1, from coordinate 234,280 downwards.
TACGCCCGGTTCGCAATGCGTGATGAGCAGTTCCACAAAGTTGGGCGGCTCCACGGAGAACGGCGTCCCGTTATAAAAGTTGATGGTCACTTCCCCGTTTTCGGGCACGAATTTGAGCGCGTCTTCGCACACTTCGCCGTTGAGGGGCAGCATGTCGAACGTTTCGGGATCCATGAAATAGAACAGATCGCCGTCGTTATAAGAATAAGTGTAAGTCTTACGCTGGATGTGAGCGGTGGCAAACTTATCGGTGGGGTTGAACGTCTGCTCAATCACGCCGCCGGATATGACGTTGCGCAACTTGGTGCGCACAAACGCGGCGCCCTTGCCGGGCTTAACGTGCAAAAAGTCAACTATGGTATAAACTTTGCCGTCCATTTCAAATGTAACGCCCTTTCTGAAATCACCTGCCATTACGAAATCAGCCATAAAAAACCTCCGAATATCAATTTACTTCCCTACTATAATAAGGGATTTATCCGATTTTGTCAAATTTTCCACGCCATCTTGTGTAATTTTTACCATATCTTCTATGCGGATACCAAAGTCGCCGTCAAAATACACGCCCGGCTCCACCGTTATCACCTGCCCCGCCGCCAGCGGTTCCCTGTTGTAATACGGCGCTTCGTGAATGTCTATCCCCACGCCGTGACCGAGCGAATGCGTGAAATTCTTTTCTATGCCGCATGAGGCAAAATACTTTTTCACGCTCTCCTGCACGTCTGCGCCGATGACGCCGGCTTTAAGTTCGGCAATGGCGTTTTTATTGGCGGTGAGCACTTTTTCGTATATATCCGCGCGGCGGGAAGATATTTCCCCGAACGCCACGGTGCGCGTCATGTCGCTGCAATAACCGTTCACGCGCGCTCCCATGTCCATCACTATCAGGTCACCGCGGCGCAGCGCTCTCTCGCTGCGATGAGCGTGCGGCACGGCGGAATTTTCTCCGAACGCCATTATCGTGTCGAAGGCGAGCGCCGCGCCCTGCTTCCGCATGATATATTCCAGGCGGGCTGCAAGTTCTATCTCCGTCACGCCTTCTCTGATATAAGGCAATATGAGGGAAAAAGCGCGGTCGGTCACCTCCTGAGCCTTGCGCATACTGTCTGTTTCCGACTGCTTTTTCACCGAACGTATTTTGCTCAATACAGGCGTGATATCGCGCACATGCGCGGAAAAAAGCCCTGTTTTCTTCATTTTTCCGGTGAGCTGCCTGAACATTCCGTGCGGCAGGTCGAATTCAACGCCCACTCTGCGGCAGCTTGCCAGCATGGCGGCGGCTTCTCCCGCGCCGCCTTCTCTGACGATAAAGCCTCCGCCTATCTTTTCTCTTGCCTCACTCAAATAACGCTTGTCCGTAAAATAATAAACGCCGTCCGCTCTCACCGCAATGGCTGCCTGCGTGGAAGCGTATCCGGTAAGATAAATGCGGTTTGGCTCCGTGACGATCAACGCGCCGTCCGTTCCGGCAAGCTCCGTTATCTTTGCACACTCTTCAACGTTCAAGCTCATAATAATACCTCTTCATCATCGCCGCGTCGCGCGTCTGCGTGCCGGCGCTTTCGCAAACGATATAGGGCTGCAGATCGAACTCTTTGAACACGCGCATGAGCGGTTCAAACGGCGGTCCGAATTTTTCGTCGTCAAAGGTGAGATGCCGGACCTCTCCTTTTGCCGAATACTCTATCTTGGAAAAATGGACGTGCATGATGCGACACTTATCTTCACCCACGCCTTTCATCAGCCGTTCGATTACCCGCTTATAATCGTCGTCAGTGTAAAAAATGCCGCCCTCGCGTGCGTTGAGATGCCCGAAATCGATGCACGGGATAAACGTTTTGTCCAGCGCGCACATGCTTATCACCTCTTCCAAAGATCCCAGCTGCGCGGCTTTTCCCATGGTTTCCAGGCACAGATATTTGTCGTCATATCCCAACTCGTGTTTAAGCTCCGCCACCTTTTCCAGGCGTTTGAGCAAAAGCGCCATTGCCTCGCCCCGCTCCGCTTTGAGCGGAGAGCCGGGATGGATGACGCATCTGTTTCCGCCGAAAAACGTAAGCGCGGCAAGCGAATCGAAAATGTAGCGGTGATTGTTTTCCGCTTTCTCCTCTTCCTGTGTTGCCAAATTGATGAAGTATGGCGCATGAACGGATATTTCCAAATTCTCTTTGGCAAACTCGGCTCCGATGGCTTTTGCGGTGCTCTCTTGTATTCGCACTCCTCTGCCGAAGGAATATTCGAAGCAGTCAAGGTCGTGCTCTTTCAGCCAGGCAGGCACTTCCACGGTGTGGGAATGCCCGGCTAAGGTAAACTCGGCACAGGTGCCGCTAGGACCGAACTTTATCATTTTCAAACTTCAAGCAGGCGGCAGCTTTGTCTTTTGCGAGCTGCGCCGCTATTTCCTCCTTTGAATCAAATTTAACGATGTCGCGCATTTTGTCCATAAATTCCACAACGATCTCTCTTCCGTAAAGACAGTCGTCGAAGCCTATGATATGCGTTTCCACATTGACGGAATAATCCGCAAACGTGGGGTGCGTCCCCACATTGGTGATACAGGGATAACGCACGCCGTCCAAAACCGTATTGGTGTAATAAACGCCGTCTGCGGGTTTGAGTTTTTCCGCGGGCAAATTTATGTTGGCGGTGGGGAATCCCATTGCCGCCCCCTCGCGTCTGCCGTGCACCACCGTGCCCGCTATTATGTAAGGCAAAGGCAGAAGTGAATTTACGGCGCGCATATCGCCTTTTTTTATCAACTCTCTGATTTTGCGCGAAGCTATCTTTTCCCCGTTGTCATCCGTTTTCAAGTTTATCTTCTCAAACAGGATCCCTCTTTCAAGGCAAAACTTGCGCAGCATGTCTGCGTTCCCCCTGCCGCCGGCTCCGAAAGTGTGGTCGGCTCCGCAGACAAAGCCTTTTATCACGGATCCGGATGTGAGCGAGCGCAAAAACGCCTCCGGCTCCGTTTGCAGAAAAGCTCTGTCGGCGTGTGCGATAAGTGCGATATGCACTCCCAATTCGTCCATACGGTATAAGCGTTCTCTCAGCGTGAATATCTCCTCGCTTTCTCCTTTAAGCAGAGCGGCGGGATCGTTGTCGAACGTGAAGAGTGCCGCCTGCGCGCCGCAAGCACATGCCATCTCTTGCGCCCGCTCCAACAGACGGAAGTGCCCGTTGTGCAGACAATCGAAAAATCCGAGGCAGAGCACCACGGGTTCGGGACAACCGCTATCGTAATAATACTTTTTCACACCCATAAGTTGATATAAGCCTTCATTTTTCCCTCGGCGCAGCGCGCCAGGGCATATTCTTTGCCTTCTATCGTCACCAGGACGTCCCCCTCCGCCTGTGTGGGAACGGCAACGCCGTTGGTGAATTTTTTCCGCAAATCACGCCCCAATTCCACCACGGGGAACATTCCTTCCAGCGCCTTTTTAAGGGGGATAAGAAAATCAAGCGCATTTGCACGGACGCTGTCTATATCCGCGGCGTGTTCCAGGCGGAAGTTGCCGCTGTATATCCTTTCAAGCGCGGTCATCGTGCCCAAAGAATTGCATTTGCGCGCAATATCTCTGCACAAAGAGCGGATATACGTGCCGCTTCCGCAATCCACGCAAAAGTCTATCTCCCTTGCCTCATCTTGCGGCAAAAACTTCTCACTCCCGTTGACTTTGAGCAATTTTATTGCATATATGTGCACAAGCGCCTCTTTCAGAGTCACTTCCCGTCCCGCGCGGGCAAGTTTGTATGCTTTGACGCCGTTCACGCTTTTGGCGCTGAACGCGGGCGGCAGCTGATATATGTCGCCGATAAAACCGCGCATGGCGGAGATCAGCTCATCGACTCGCGGCAAAGCGCCGGTCTGCGCCACCTCTGTTCCTTCCGCGTCCAAAGTATCCGTTTCCGCTCCGAATTTCATGGAGCAGACATATCCCTTTTTCTTATCGGTCAAAATGTTGAACAGGCGCGTGGCTTTGCCTGCCGCCACCACCAAAACGCCGGACGCCATCGGGTCCAGCGTGCCCATGTGCCCCACTTTCACCTTTTCTCCGGTGGCTTTGCAAAGCGCGCCGCGCAACACCGCCACCACATCGGCGGACGTCCAGCCGGCGGGCTTATTTATGCAAAAGAACCCGTTTATTCCAGATGATCCCGGCATGCTTTGAGCACCCTTTCCTTTACGTCTTCATATATGCCGAACACTCTGCACCCTGCGGCGCGGTCGTGTCCGCCACCGCCAAACACCGCCGCAATGCGGTTGGCGCAAGCGTGTTCGTTGCTGCGAATGCTCACTTTGAATTCTTCTCTGCCCGCTTCCGTCAACGCCACGGCAATGTGCACGCCTTCTATTTCGCGCACGGAATTTATGACGCCCGTGGTATCGGCAACGGAAGTGTCCGTGGCGTCGAAATCTTCTTGGCGGAAAGTTATCACGCCTATCTCACCGTCTGCGAAAAATTCCGCTCCGGCGAGCACGCGCGTTTTGAGTTTGAACACGGGCATGGTGACGTCGTGCATGAAAAACTCGATTATCTTATCGCCGCGCACGCCCGCGTCGAGCAGATCGGCGGCAATGCGCATGGTTTCTCCCGTCACGGAAGAAAAGGCAAAGGCGCCGCTGTCCGTCACCAAGGCAGTATAAAGCAGTTCGGCGGTTTGCATGTCCAACTTCTGCCCCGGCAAAAGCAGGCGAATGAGCTTGTATATCGGCTGCGCCGCGGCGGCAACGCCGCGTTCGACGTATGTGAAGTCCGCATAATCGTTATTGCTGACGTGGTGATCCACGCAGACGCTCGTGCGCGCGTGCCTGACGAGGTTGGCATGCCTGAAAAGCAGATTGATGTCAGAACAATCTACCGCCACGGCGAGATCGAACGCCTCTTTGGGCACGTCGGTGCGCACAAGCTCCGCTCCGTTCAATGCCGTCAATTTGCCTGCCGGCGCGTCCGAGCAAAAGATACTCACATCTTTGCAAAGCGCCCTAAGAGTGCGAAATAGAGCGAGCCCCGAACCGAGAGTATCTCCGTCGGGGTTGGCGTGGCATACGATCGCGATTTTTTGCGCGCGGCCGATGAGCGCGCATATTTTTTTTGCGTCACAGATCATTGCTTTATCTTCCTGAGCAGCTCCTCTATTTCCGCCGTGTATTCCGCGCCCCTGTCCAAGACGAATTTGAGCGCCGGCATGGTGCGTATCTCCATCAGCTCTTTTAAGCGCGCGCGCAGAAAGCCGGCGGAGTGGTTTAGCCCCTCCACCGCCTGTTCTCCGTTGCCGCCGTAAACGCTCACGTTCACCAACGCTCTGGAAAGCTCCGGATCCACGTTTACGTCCGTTATGCCGATGATGCAACCGGTCACGCGCGGATCGCGCACGCTGTCTTTGATCAGCACGGAAAGCCGCTTCATTATTTCGGACTGTATCCTTTCCGTCTTGTTCATGCGTTCACCTGATTGAGTATATAGGCTTCTATGGTATCGCCCTTCTTGATGTCGCCCCACTTTTGCAGACCAACGCCGCATTCATAGCCGTGCGCCACCTCTTTGGCGTCGTCTTTTTCTCTTTTCAGAGAGTTGAGCACACCGTTATAGATGATGATGTTGTCGCGCACCAGCCTGATCTTGCAGCCGCGCTGCAATTTGCCGTCCGTGACATAGCAGCCCGCAATGTTGCCCACACCGGTTATCTTGAACACTTCACGCACTTCCGCGTGACCGATGATCTCTTCTTCATAGATGGGTTCGACCATGCCGTTCAGGATGTTGGTCACTTCGTCTATCGCGTCGTAAATGACGGAATAAGTGCGTATCTCCACGCCCGTCCTGTCCGCCATCGCGCGTGCCTTGGCGTCCGGCTTCACATTGAAACCGATGAGGATCGCGCCGGAAGTGTCCGCCAGCATGACGTCGGATTCGTTGATGGCGCCTGCCGCGCTGTGGACGATGCGGATCTCTATGTTCTTGTCCGCCATCTCCTCGCCAAGTTTGAGCATTGCCTGTTTGACCGCTTCCACAGAACCTTGCACGTCGCCCTTGATGATCATGGCAAGGCGCTTGATCTCCGTATTGTCGCTGTTTTTGAACAGCTCTTCCAAAGTGCCGCGCTGCCCTTGTGCTTTGAGCGCCTGGGCGGCTTTTTCTTTGGCGGCTCTCTCTTCCGCCACCTGTTTTGCCAGGTTGGAATCTTTCACCGCCACCATATTGTCGCCGGCATTGGGAACGCTGGTAAAGCCCTGCACCTGCACCGCATAGGAAGGTCCGGCTTCTTTTACGCGCTTGCCGTTGAAGTCCGTCATGGCTCTGATCCTGCCCACGCAGGTGCCTGCCACCACATAATCGGAAACATGCAAAGTGCCGTTCTGCACGAGCACGGTTGCCACGGGTCCCAGACCTTTATCGAGCCTGGCTTCTATGATGGAGCCGCTCGCCATGCCGTCTTTATCAGCTTTCAGTTCCAGAACATCTGCCACCAGCAACACGCATTCGAGCAATTCGTGCACACCCGTGCCCAATTTTGCACTGACCGGGCACACATAAACGTCGCCGCCCCATTCTTCCGGGACCAGGTCGTAATTGCCCAGCTGCGTTTTTATCTTGTCGATATTCGCACCCGGCTTGTCTATCTTGTTCACCGCCACCACTATCTGCACGCCGGCGTTTTTGGCGTGGTTGATGGCTTCCACCGTCTGCGGCATGATGCCGTCGTCCGCCGCCACCACGATGATGGCGATATCCGTGACTTTGGCGCCGCGCATACGCATTGCCGTGAACGCTTCGTGACCGGGAGTGTCAAGGAAGGTGATCGGCTTGCCGTCAAGTTCTATGGTGTAAGCGCCGATGTGCTGCGTAATGCCGCCCGCCTCGCCTTTGACCACGTTGGTCTTGCGGATATAGTCGAGCAGCGAAGTCTTGCCGTGGTCGACGTGACCCATGATCGCCACCACCGGAGGACGGGGCTGCAGATTCGCGTTCTGCTTTTCTTCCTCGGCAAGTTCACGCAATTTGTCTTCCGCAGTCACGTCGGGCACATAAGTGAGCGTGATGTCGTAATCAATGGCGATAAGTTCGGCGGTTTCGAAATCGATGGAATCGTTGATGGTGCACATCTTGCCCATGTCGAACAATTTTTTGACGATCTCCGCCGCGCTTTTGCCTATCTTTTCGCTGAATACTTTGATGGGTATGATATCCGTATTCACTTCCGCATGATCTATTTTTGCGGCTAAGTGCGCTTCGCTTTCGCGTTGAGCCTTGCGCTGTTTTTTGTATCTCACATCGCCGTCTTCATCGGCGGAATCCTCGTAAACATACCCTTTTTTGAGCAGATCGCGCTTGGAAAGCGCCTTTTTCTGTTCGTCTTTTTGCGCAAAGCCCGGTTTTTTCTTTTTATCCGCAGTCCTTGAAGGCGCGGGCGCGGGCGGAGGCGCCACCAACGGACCTCTTCCCACGGGCGGGCGTCTGTCCGCGCCGGGTCTGGCGCCGTCGCGCGGCGGGAATCTGCGTTCGCCCGCCGGAGCTTCGCGGCGTTTTCTGTCCGCCGCCAAAAATTCCGGATTGATATACGTTTTGGAGCGATTCCCATCTGCCGCTTCGCTCTTCTTATCTGCTGCGGGAGCGGGACGCGTTTCCGTCTTGTTTTCAACGGCTGCGGCTTTTTTCTCTTCCGCAGGCTGTTTATCTTCCTGCGTCTGTCCGTCGGCATGCTCCGCCGTCTTTTCCGCGGCTTCTTCCTGAACCGGAGCGGGCGCAGACTCTTCGGCGGCTTTTTCCGCCTCTGCTGCCCTTGCCTCCTCGGCTTTTGCCGCCAGCTCAGCTTCCTCTTCCCTGCGCGTGAAAGCGTCCATCTTTTCGCTTATCTTCGCTTTGAGCGCGGGAATACCGCTGCGCTTTTCCTTTATTTCCCGAATAAAAGGCAGCACCCTGCCCGTAAGCACGGCTTCTATGTCTTTTATCAATTTTCCGTAATCAATATTCTCGTTACTCACTTTCTACCTCCGTTATTATACCCGATTCGTCGCAATTCAAGATGGCGTCCGCCAAACTCTTTCCCGTGAGAGAAATTATCTTGACGTTATCCCTGTGCACGGCAGACGCGATGTAGCCGCTTTTGCATTCTATCGTCCTCAGTCCGCGTCCGGCGGCAAAGTTTTTGAGTTTGCGCTTGCCCGCTTCACCCGTTCCGGCGTCGAACAGCACCAAAAAAGGCGTTTTTTTTGCTGCCAAGAGAGCGTCAAGTCCGAATATCACCTCGCCCGCCCTGAGCGCAAACCCGATGTATGAGTCAATTTTTCGACTTTGCATATTCCTCCGCAATATATGCGTATACCTCGTCGGAAACCTGCGCGTCGAGCGCCCTGCCGATGAGCTTGTTCTTCACGCATTTTTCGATACAGGCGGGATCGTTGCAGATATATGCGCCTCTGCCGGAAGCTTTGCCGGTAAAGTCCAATTTTATGTTGCCCTCTTTATCGCGGACAACGCGCAGCATCTCGCGCTTTTCCTTTGCCTGCCTGCACGCTATGCAAGTTCTGAGGATAGGTTTTTTCATGTCAGTTGAAAACGTCTCCCACAATGTTGCTCATCTCGGAAAAAGGTTTGACGTCTATCTTCCATTCCGTGAGCTTGGCAGCCAGTCTGACGTTCTGTCCGGCTTTGCCTATGGCAAGAGAGAGTTTTTCGTCGGGCACGATGGCGGTGGCGCGCTTTTCCTCTTCGTTGATCTGCACCATCATCGCTTTGGCGGGAGAAAGTGCCCTGGCGATAAATTCGCTGGGATCGGCGCACCACTCGATGACGTCTATCTTTTCTCCGTCCAACTCATGCACTATGCTGTTGATACGCATGCCGCGCTGACCTATGCAGCTGCCCACGCTGTCGAGCGAGGGATCGTCGGAGGTGACAGCCAGTTTTGTCCTGTAACCGGCTTCTCTCACTATCTTTTTGATGACCACAAGTCCCGATCTCACTTCCGGCACTTCCATCTCGAACAGGCGCTTGACAAAGCCCACGCAGCCGCGGGACACTATCACCTGGGAATTGCCCTTGGTGGAAGTGCGCACGCTCTTGACATATACCTTGATGATATCGTTGACGCTGTATTTTTCTCCGCGTATCTGATCGGAGGGCATCATAATGCCTTCCATCTGCGAACCGCTTATTTCCACATATACGTTGTTGTTTTCCACTCTGCGAATGGTGGCGGTGACAATTTCGCCTTCCTTTTCGTTCATCTCGTCGAGCACAAGTTTCTTATGCTCGTCGGTGAGGCGCTGAGTGATGATCTGCTTGGCGTTCTGCGCGGCGATGCGGGTGAACAACTTGGGAGAAAGTTCCTCTTCTATGAAGTGATCGCCAAGGTTGTATATGGGTTTGACTTTGCGCGCTTCTTCCAAAGATATCTCTTTGTCTTCGTCCTCCACCTCGTTCACCACTATCTTGTATGTGAAGATCCTGATGGTGTTTTTGGCGGGATTGAGCATGATGTCAACGGCGCGGTTAAGACCCGTTTCCTTCTTGTAAGCGGCGGAAATGCCCGCTTGAAGCGATTCGATGAACAGCTCTTTACTTATCTTCTTTTCCTTTTCCAGCTGATCCAGCGCCAGAAAAAAATCCTTGTTGGTCATTTTATCCTCCTAAAATTCGATATACGGCTTTGCCGCCGCAATCTGCTTTAATTGTAATGTCACGGTTTTACCGTTATCGTCTAAGGTTATCTCCTCTCCCCGCACCTCGGAAAGCACGGCGAGAAACTTTTTTTCACCGTCCACCGGCGCATAGAGAGAAACTTCTATCTTTTCCCCTATCTTGCGCTCGAAGTCGCGCGCCGTTTTAAGCGGACGATCCAAGCCGGGAGAAGATACGTTCAGATTATAAGGCTGCCCCTGCGTGGGATCGAGTTCGTCCAAAGGCGCGTCTATCGCCATGTGCACGCGCTCGCAGTCATCCAGACTGACGCCGCCGGGCTTATCGATATAAACGGTGAGCGTGGGCGTGCCGAACACTTTTTTGTATTCCACATCGACCAATTCCACCCCGTTTGCTTCAACGATCGGGCGCACCACCCGTTCCGCCGCTTCCGCTATCTTGGACATAAACTCCTCCTTTTGCTCTCTTTATAGCGTTTGAGCGACCGATGCGCTCGGTCGCTCAAATAAATTTCTTTATTCTTGCAATATCATTATATCAACTGCGGCGCGTTATTGCAACCGTTTTAAGGGCTTTTGCTCAAATGTTTTTCCTTCCCGCCGCAAAACGCACCAATTCGACATAAAGTTTGGCGGTGGCGATGCAGTCCGCATACGCCCTGTGCGCGTTGAGCAGCGGAATGTGGAAATAGGCGCACAGATCGGAAAGATTATGTCTGCCCGGCACGCGCAGCTCGTCCGCCATGTTGAGCGTATCCAAAAATTTGCCGCCGTATTGCAGCCCCGCCTCTTTGAGCAGCCTGCCCAATATTATATAATCGTATTTGATGCCGTTGTGCGCAATGAGCGCGTCGGAGCCGATAAACTCCATCATCTGCGGCAGGACTGCCTCTATCGGCGGAGCGTTTTTTACGTCTTTATCATAAATCTTGTTGACCTGCGACGCCGCCGCCGGAATGGGCACGCCCGGATCCACCAGCGTGTCGAAGTATTCCGTAACTTTGCCGTCCACCATGCGCGCAAGTCCCACTTCTATCACTTTGCAGGAGGCTGGATCCAAAGAGGTGGTCTCAAAATCCAAAGAAACGAACGATCTGCCCTTTATGCTCGGGTCTATGTCTTCCGCCATCTGTTGCAGACTGTATACGGAATCTTCGTAAGAAACTATCGGCACGGGAGGATATTCGGAAATGTCTTTCTTCGGATCCGTGTCGTCTATGGCGCTCTTGTCCAATTTGCAGAAAGAAACCGATCTCACGATGAATTTCGGCGCTTTTGCGGAAAATGATTCGCTTTCAAAGCCGCCCGTAACTTTCACGGTGTCACCGTTTTTCAACGCGCCCAAATTGCCTCTTTTTTTACTGCGCGAAAACTTGATACACTCCACCACGCCCGTTCCGTCGTCGAGTTTGAAGGTGTTGAAGTGATATTGCTTTTGACTTACGCGATCTTCCAGATCGCGCACTTCCCCGGCAATGCAGATGTCGTCGGCGGTCTTGGGGACGCGCGAGATATAAGTGGCGCGCTCCAAGATCGTATCGCCTATCAAAGCGCTCTCCTCGCTTGTGACATGGAAATACTGCTTGATGGTCACGCTCTCCGTTTTGGGCAGCGCGTCCATATCCACGGCGTCAGCGGCGTATTTTTCCACTTTGACCTGCGGACGCACCGCATATAGATCGAAAACGTGATCTTGTATGGCGGCGGGTATGCCGGCGGTGCAAAAAGCGTCCGCCATAAATTCGGGCAGTTTCAGCACTATTTTCGGTATCCCTTCCGCCATCTCCACGCTAATCGCGCCGTCTGCGATCTGCATGCTGAAAGCGGCGTATTCTCTGGACAAGAACCCCTGCGTGACGTGCCTTATTATTTCTGCATTAAAATACACTTTTTTGTATACGACCTTGACCTGCAAGGTCACGCCCTCTTCCGCGAATATTTCCGCAAAAGCCGCGTTTACGATCTGTTTTTCGCCGCTGCGTTCCAAAGCGTCGCAACTCTCATACGGGGCGGACAATACCACCATCACCGTGTTTTCCTTGATGTTCACGTCAACGCTTTTGACCGTTATATACGGGTATTTACCGCCCGTTTTTTGCTTGAATTTATCTTCCAGCCGCATTTTTTATAATTTATCTATCTGTTTTAGCAGTTCGTCCAATATGTCTTTATTGTCAACGGTCTTGATTATCTTCCCGTCTTTGAACAGCGCCGAGCGCTCCTTTCCGCCCGCCACGCCGATGTCGCAATGCGCCGATTCTCCTATGCCGTTGACAATGCACCCCATCACGGCGATCTGCAAGTTTTTATGTATACCTGCGGTATATTCTCTCACTTTTTCCGCCAATTCCTTCACGTTTATCTGCGTGCGGGCACAGGTGGGACAGGCGATTATTTCCGCATAAGGCTTTGAGTATCGCCCCACGGCTTTGAGTATTTCCGCCGCCGCGTCCACCTCTTTGAGAGGATCGTCTGTCAGGGATACTCTTATCGTATCGCCTATGCCGTCCAAAAGCAGCGCGCCTATGCCCACGGCAGACTTGACCAGACCCTGCGTGTAAAGCCCCGCTTCCGTCACGCCCAGATGCAGCGGATATTCGCAGCGCTTTGCCAAAAGCCGGTTGCACTCCACCATGTCCTTCACGCAGGATGACTTGACGGAGATCACAATATCGGACACGCCGTGCTTTTCCAACATGCCGCAATATTCCAAAGCGCTGGCGCACATCGCCTCCGCCGACGGCAGGTGGGCGAATTTTTTATCCAAAGAACCGCCGTTGACGCCCACGCGCACGGGTATGCGGTGCGCTTTTATGCAATCCGCGACCGCTTTGAGCTTGTCCTCCCCGCCCAGATTGCCCGGGTTGAGGCGCACTTTTGCCGCGCCGTTTTCCACGGCGGCGATAGCCATCCTGAAATCGTAATGTATGTCCGCCACCACGGGCAAGGGAGATCTTTCGCAGATGAGCTTGAACGCGCGCGCAGACGGCTCGTCCGGCACGGAAGCGCGCACGATGTCGCACCCCTTCGCCGCCAACGCCTCTATCTGCCGCAAGGTGGCTTGCGCGTCGCTTGTGGGAGTGTTGGTCATGGATTGAACGGCTATCGGAGCGCCGCCGCCTATCGTTACTTTGCCTATTTTTACCTGTTTGCTCATATCACGCCAAAAAATGCACCAAGTCGAACACCACCGCCAAGATGAGCAGCAATATCAGACCGGCAATGTGTATTATGTTTTCAACTTTGCGGTCAACGGGCTTTCCTCTGATCCACTCTATCAAAGTGAACACGACTTTTGAACCGTCCAGCGCCGGGAACGGCAATATGTTCATCACGGCTACGGAGGCGGAAAGCACGCACACCCCATACATTATCGCATAAAAACCGAATTGTGTCAATTCCGCCAAAGAAGCCACCGCGGTCACCGTGCCGCCCAGCGTTTCACTGACCTTGGCGTCGCCCGTGAAAAGCTGACCTATCGAGGTGAATATCAGCTCGACAACGTCGCCGACGAACACGAAAGAATGACCTATGGCAGGGAAAAATCCCAGTTTGTGGCGCGCGTATCCGAACGAGATGCCCAGTCCGTATGCGCCGCCCTCTTCTCCTTCCGCGGCGTAATACACCTTGTCTATCGTCAGCTCTATCTCTTCTCCGTCCCTCAAAACAACGGCGGCAAAGGAGTCTTTATCGGCAATGGCGTCCGAAAAAACGGTGGAATCGAGCAAAGAATAGAGTTTTTTGCCGTCCACTTCCAAGATGAGATCGCCTTCTGTGAATTTTTGTTCGGCGGGCGTTTGCAAACTTTCGTCCGCATAGACGTCTGACGCGTTCACCACTGTGGGCAGCACGTCGCCGAACGCCATGAAAAATATCGAGATGACGATGATGGCGCTCAAAAAGTTGAATAAAGCGCCCGAGAGCAAAACGATTATCCTCTGCCACGGCGGCTTTGTGTAATAGCTGCCCTCGCAAGGCGTTTCGCCCTCTTCTTCCCCCTCAAAGGCGCAATAGCCGCCCAGCGGCAGACAGCGCAGCGAAAAACATTCGCCCGTTTTTTTATTGGTATGCTTGAAAACGGCGGGTCCGAAGCCGATGGCAAATTCATTTATCTTGAATTTGAAGATCTTCCCCGCCACATAGTGACCGAATTCGTGCACCACAACGATGAACATGAGGCACAAAAGAGCCGCCAAAACGTATCCTATCCATTTCAGCACCTCCACAAAGGTCACACACATCAAAAACATCGCTACCTCCGAGCAAGGCAACTTTCGAGATATTTGCGGCAGCGCGCGTCCGTTTCGCGTATGGCTTGGGGCGATCCGTCAAATTCTCCGCCGCAAAGTTTATCGAGCGCCTTATTGATATAATATGGCACATCGTAAAATTTTATAAGTCCGCGATAAAAATAATCGACCGCTATCTCGTCAGCGGCGTTGAGTATGACAGGAGCGGCGCCGCCCGCCTTGGCGCATTCCACGGCAATTTTAAGGCAGGGAAAAGTCTGAACGTCCGGCTGTTCGAAAGTGAGCGGCTGCGCCGTGAGATCGAGCGGCGAAAACTCCTCGCTCCCCCGTTCCGGATAAAAAAGCGCCACTTGTATGGGCAGTTTCATGTCCGGGTAACTCAGCTGCGCCAAAACGCTGCCGTCTGAAAATTTCACCATGGAATGAACTATGCTCTGCCTGTGCACGAGCACTTTTATGCGTTCGGGCGGCAAGTCGAACAGGTGCATCGCCTCTATTATCTCAAAGCCTTTGTTCATCAGCGTGGCGCTGTCTATCGTCACTTTCACGCCCATATTCCAGGTGGGGTGTTTTAGCGCGTCCGCCGCCGTTACCTCTTGCAAGCGTTCTTTGGAATAACCGCGGAACGCGCCGCCGCTGGCGGTCAGAATTATCTCGCTGCACTTTTTGTCGCCTTTAAGACATTGCCAGATGGCGGAATGCTCGCTGTCCACAGGCAGCATGCGCACGCCTTTTTCGCGGGCGAGCCGCATGACGAGGCTGCCGCCCGTGACCAAAGTTTCCTTATTTGCCAAGGCGATATCGTTGCCGGCGTTTATGGCAGCCAAAGTCGGTTCAAGTCCGCCGATGCCCACAAGCGCGTTCACAGTCACGTCCGCATGCATGGCGGCTGCCTGCATGACTCCTTCTCTGCCCGCCAGAACGGGGATATCCGTCTGCGCCGCCAACTCGCGCGCCGCTTCTTTGTCTTCCACCGCCACCGCCTCGGGGCGGAAAATTTCCGCCTGCTTTTTGAGCAAAGCGATGTTTTTTGCGCATACGAGCGCTTTTACGCGAAATTTTTGCGGATACGCGGCAACAACGTCAAGCGTTTGCGTGCCGATGGATCCCGTGCTTCCCAATATGACCAGTTCTTTCATATCACACAAAAGCCAAAACCAGGCAGACGAGCGCCAGCATGAAAAGTATGCTGTCCAGTCTGTCCATTATCCCGCCGTGACCGGGGAAGAGTTTTCCGAAGTCCTTTATGCCCGCCTTTCTCTTTATCCAAGAAGCGGAAAGATCGCCCAGCTCTCCCAAAACGCCGCCCACGACGCCCAGCGCCAAATAAAGTCCCAAAGACCCGTATAAGTTGCCCGGGATCAGTTCCATGCCTCCCGCCTGCGGGAAAACGGACATGGCGCCGGAAAAATCGAAGAGGAAAAACACGATGAGCGCGCCCATAACGCCGCCGATAACGCCGCCAACCGCGCCCGCAACAGTCTTTTTGGGACTAATCTGCGGACAAAGTTTTTTTCCGCCTATCGCCATGCCGGTGAAATACGCCATCGTGTCCGCCATCACAGGCACCGCGATGATGAGCATGATGCCCAAAAGCCCCACGTCCGAATGATTGACGGGCAGGAAAAGCATGAAAAGCGTCATGGGATAAATGGCGACGAACACGGTGGCGAACAGGTCGTTGAGCGAATAGCCGCGCGCCTGAGCAGCCTCGCCTTCCGGAACGGTGCCGTTCCCGCCGTTTTCCGCAGGCGGCTCTCCCAAATTGTGTTTCAAGGTAAAAACGATGAGCGCCGCGATAACCGTGAGCGCAAGCGTAATCATTATGCCTTCATACATCAAAAAATACGTCAGCGGGAATGCCGCCGCACAGCCAAGTATCAGCGCCGAAGGGATGGGACGGTAACCCGCCTTTTTGAAAGCGTGGACCATCTCGAACACGCCCAAAAACATCAGCACGACCAAAACGTCCGCAATATGCGAATGTATCGAGCGCAAGCCGAAGACGCACCCGAACAAGACCGCCAGCAAACAGACCGCCGTGACTATTCGTTTTAACATATACACCTCATTTCAAGCCGCCGAATCGGCGCTCTCTGCCCGAATATTCTTTGAGTATGCGCACGATCGTCTCCTCGTTGAAGTCCGGCCAGAAATCGTCTACAAAAACGAGTTCGGCATATGCGCACTGCCACAGCATGAAATTGCTCAATCTCTTTTCACCCGCGCAGCGCACGATCACGTCCGGATCGCTCATGCCGGCGGTATCGAGCCGTGCCGATATTGCCTCCACGGTCACGGGCTGGGCGGCGGACGCGGCTTTTTGCGCGGCGCGGGCTATCTCGTCCCTTCCGCCGTAATTGATACCAATGTTGACCACGATACCGGTA
This sequence comes from uncultured Christensenellaceae bacterium, assembly GCA_944380295.1. GTDB lineage: Bacteria > Bacillota > Clostridia > Christensenellales > UBA3700 > Alloclostridium. The sequence goes on along the minus strand of CALWHE010000001.1, from coordinate 217,997 downwards.
TTGTTCGCAGCCGCCCTAGCAATGTTTTCAAGCGCCTTTTGCGTTTCCTCTGGCAGTCTATGCAACTCGCCCATAAAGCGAATACGATAATTTTTGTCCACGTATTCCTTCATTTCTTCATCGGCAAACTTTTTGATCATTGCCAAAAGCGCGTCTATTTCGTCTTGCGGGCGCGACCAGTTTTCCGTGGAAAACGCATAAAACGATACCTCTTTTATGCCCAACTTTTCACAGACGGCGATTACCCGTTTCAGCGCCTCCACGCCCATCTTGTGCCCGTATTTGCGCGGCATCAGACGGCGCTTTGCCCAACGGCCGTTGCCGTCCATGATAAAAGCAATATGAGTGGGTATTTTCAGATCTTCCGGCATATTTTCTCTTTATTCAAATGGCAAGCCGAGCAGTGAGTTCGGCTTGCCATACGTTCACATTCAAGCGGTTTTTTATCACACGCTCATGATTTCCGCTTCTTTGTCTTTGACCATCTTTTCCACTTTGGCAACGGCGTCGTTGAGCTTTTTGTCCACGTCTTTTTCCAAAGAGGCAAGATCGTCTTCCGTGATGGCGGAATCTTTCTTCAATTTTTTGAGTTCGTCGTTGATCTCGCGGCGGGCGTTGCGCAGCGCAACTTTGCCGTTTTCCGCCAGCGCCTTCATTTGCTTGACGTATTCGCGCCTGCGCTCTTCGGTGAGTTCGGGGAAAACGAGCCTGATCACTTTGCCGTCGTTGGTCGGCGTTACGCCTATGTTGGCGGCAAGTATCGCCTTTTCCACGTTTTTGAGCATGCTCACGTCCCAAACGTTGACCACCAGCATTCTGGCTTCCGGAGCGGAGACGTTGCCCACCTGGTTGAGCGGAGTGGCGCAACCGTAATAATCCACGGTTATCCTATCCAGCATATGCGGATTGGCTTTGCCCGCCTTTATGCCGGCAAATTCATGTTTGAGTCCGTCCACGCCTTTTTCCAACTTGCTTTCGTAATCGTCGAAAAGCATCAATACATCTTCGTTATCGTATGCAGCCATGTTCCTCTCCTATTTTGCTTTATATAATGATTATAACAAATACGCGCGCGATAATCAATACTTTAATGGATGATAGTGCCGATTCTTTCTCCGTTCACCACTCTGACTATGCTGTCTTTTTCTTTGAGAGCAAAGGCGATGATGGGTATCTTGTTTTCCATGCACAGAGAAATGGCTGTGGTATCCATGGCGTGCAGCCCTTTTTGTATCACGTCCAAATAAGTGAGTTCAGCAAACTTTTTGGCATTTTTATTGGTCTTAGGGTCGCTGTCGTAAATACCGTCCACGTTTTTGGCAAGCAGTAAAACTTCCGCGTTGATCTCCGCGGCGCGCAGTGCGGCGCCCGTATCAGTGCTGAAAAACGGATTGCCCGTGCCGCAGGCAAAGATGACTATCCTGCCCTTTTCAAAGTGGTGCAAAGCCTTGCGCAATATATAAGGCTCCGCCACGCGGGTGATGGTGAGCGCCGTTTGCACGCGCGTGGGTATGCCGTGCGCTTCGAGGGCGTCTTGCAGAGCGATGGAGTTCATCACCGTTGCCAACATGCCCATGTGGTCGGCGGCGGATTTTTCCATATTCAAAGCCTGTCTGCCGCGCCAAAAGTTGCCGCCTCCGATGATTATCCCTATCTCGACATTCTCTTCGCGCACCTTTTTGATCTGTTCCACAATGTATTCGAGCATGGATTCGTCTATGCCGAATCCCTTCTCGCCCGCCAAGGCTTCTCCGCTGAGCTTGATGATCACTCTTTTATATATTGCCATATTTTCCTCCCGCTTTTTTATAAAAAAAAGGGAAACGCAAACGCGCTTCCCTCAAATTTCAGTTACCGGCTTTCGCCTTGTTTATCTGAGCTTCGACTTCCGCAGCCAGGTCTTCCGACTTCTTTTCCAAGCCTTCGCCCATGGTGTAACGGGTGAACTTGACCACTTCGGCGCCGCCGTTTTCTTTAAGCAGCTGCTTGATGGTTTTTTCGCCGTCTTTGACAAAAGGCTGTTCCACCAGGCACACTTCCTTATAGAACTTGTTTATCCTGCCTTCCACCATCTTCTCGATGATATTGATGGGCTTGGGCTTAGGCTCGTTGAGCGCCTGGGCTTTGAGTATCTCTTTCTCGTGCTCGATCTCCGCCGCGGGAACTTCCGCGGAAGACACGTATTTGGGGCTGGCGGCGGCTATCTGCAAAGCGATGTCGTGGATAAGCTCGTCGCTCGCGCCGGCGCTCATCTCCACCAGAACGCCTATCTTGCCGCCCATATGGATGTAAGAATCCACCTTGTGAGCGCCGTCGGTCACATATTTGACAAAACGTCTGACCTCTATCTTTTCGCCTATCTTGGCAATGGTCTCATGCAGCAGATCCTGGTTTGCAGCCACCACGGCAGCCACGTCCTGCACGTCGTTCTCCGCGATGTAAGAAGCTATCTTGCCCACAAAATCGGTGAACTGATCGCCCCTTGCCACAAAGTCGGATTCGCAGTTGACTTCCACCAGCACACCCACGTTGCCTTTAATGCAAGCGCTGACAACGCCCTGAGAAGCGACCTTGTCCGCCCTCTTGGCGCTGGTTGCCATACCCTTTTTGCGGAGGATCTCCACCGCCTGTTCCATATCGCCGTCGGCTTCCGTAAGCGCTTTTTTGCAATCCATCATGCCCACGCCCGTCTGCTCGCGCAATTTCATAACGTCCTTAGCCGTAAAACTCATAGGTCCTTCTCCTTATTCTTTTTCCTTAGCCGCGGCGGGAACTTCTTCCGCCGCTTCTTCTGCGGCAGCCGCGGCATTGTCTTCTTCGTCTTCTTCCACGGAATATGCCACGCCTTCTTTTGCCTCTATAACGGCGTTTGCCATGATGCTTGCCACCAGCTTGATCGCTCTGATGGCGTCATCGTTGCCGGGGATCACGTAATCCACCATATCCGGATCGCAGTTGGTGTCTACAAGACCCACCACGGGGATGCCCAACTTGCGCGCTTCCTTGACGGCGATCTCTTCTTTGTTGATGTCCACAACGAACATTACGCCGGGCAAAGAAGTCATGTTCTTGATACCGCCCAGGTTGGCGTCCAGCTTATCTCTTTCTTTTTTCAGCGCCGCCACTTCCTTTTTGGGGAGCAGTTCGAATTCGCCGATGATCTCCATCTGATTTATCTTGTTCAGGCGATCGATGCGGGAACGGATGGTCTTGAAGTTGGTGAGAGTGCCGCCCAGCCAACGCTGATTGATATAGAACATGCCGCACCTCTGCGCCTCTTCCTTGACGGCGTCCTGCGCCTGCTTTTTGGTGCCCACGAACAAAACGGTCTTGCCCGCTTTGACGGAATCGCGCACGAAAGCATACGCCTTTTCCACTTCCTGCACGGAAACTTCCAGGTTGATGATATGGATGTCGTTGCGTGCCTGATAGATGTATTTCTTCATCTTGGGATTCCACTTTTTGGTCTGATGACCAAAGTGGACGCCTGCTTCGAGCAGGTTTTTCATTGTTACCACTGCCATAAAAAATAACTCCTTTTGTTTTTATTCACCCCCGGCGTTTTTGCGCCTCAAACGACTGCTTGCGCAGCAACTGCCCTCGGCTGTGCGACGGGTGTTTATTTTTTCTTGTGTGATTATATCATAACATTGTGCGCAAAAGCAAACGTTTTTGCGCACAATGTAACGATCGGATCGAGCTTTTTTGATAAAAATATTATTTTTTATCCTCTTTGCGGTGCTCGCAATCGTGTTCGCAGCAATCGCAGTCGTCATCGCAGGCGCCGCATTCTTCCAGATAAACGTCGTAAACGCCCTGCAAAGTTTCCTCGTCCTCTACGGGGACGAACAGATCGTTGCCTTCGCTGTCGGTGCCTATCTTGAAGATAAACATCTCGTCTTCGTCCATGTCGTCTTCAAGCACCACCGGCTGCAAAAGTATATACCATTCGTCTTTGTAATCGAGCGTGGCGATATGTTCGAATTCGGTTTCTTTGCCCTCTTCGTCCACCAGCGTGATTATTTCGTCTTCTTCTTCGTCAAATTCTTCGTTCATTTTTTCGTCTGCCATTTTTCTTATCTCCGTGTTATCAATATAATATATAAACCGTTCCGCCGTCAAGCGCTTTTTTGCGCGCTCAAAGAGGTATTTTGAGAGGATTGTCTAAATATGTCTGCAAAATTATCGTGGCAGCCACCCTGTCTATCACGCCTTTGCGCTTTTCCCGGCGCATGCCCGATTCTATCAGCACCCGCTCGGAAGACACGGTGGTGAGCCTCTCGTCCTGAAAAACCACCTTTGCCGCCGTGCGCTCTTTCAGTTTGACGCCCCACTGTTCCGCCATCAGCGCGCGCGGTCCCCTGCTGCCGTCCATGTTGAGCGGCAGTCCGACCACCGCAACGCCCACGTTCTGCTCTTCTATGAGCTTGCAAATGTGTTGCAGATCTGCCTCTTCATCCTGTCTGCGGTATGTTTCGAGCGCGCCCGCCACGATCCCCATGATGTCGCTCACGGCTATGCCCACGCGCACGTCGCCCAAATCTATGCCCATATATCTCTTACCCGTCATGTTTCCTCCTATTCAAGTTTGTCCAAAGCCGCGCACATGCGCTTGACGCATCTGAAACGGAACACGCCGAAGACGATCGCGCATATGACCGCCGTCGCTCCCCACACCACGCCGGAGAGCGCATAGCCTTGCAGTCCCGCGGCGGGCAGCAGAATGAACAGCAGCATGCCCGTCATTGCCGCCGCCATGGAGATGAGCAGCGGCGCCAGCGTTTTGGACGAAGACTTCACCAGATCCTTGTAATTGACAAAATCGAATTTGGGATTTTTGATGTCGCGCAGCAGTCCGAGCGCATTGAGTCCCGCGCCCAAAAGCGAAAAACAAACGATCGAAGCGAAAAAGTCCAGCACGTTGAAGGTGCCGAGCGCCAAAATTATCACCGCGTTCACCACCGTGGAGATAACGGTGAAAATGTCTGCCAAAAGGAGTTTTGAGGTCACTATATCCTTGCCTGCCACCGGCATGGAACGCACGACTTTGAAAAATTTTCCTTCGCGCGAAACCGCCACGGAAGCCAAAACGTTGGCGGATCCCATCGCTCCCATCAGGCAGAGGGATATGCCCGCGAGCATGGAAGGATACATATCTTCCGTCCCTTCCTGCGCGCCCATGGGCAAAATGAGGTTGAACACCACCAGCATGACGGGCGCAAGCACCAGCGAAGAAAACGATTGCAAAGCCAGCTGCGGTTCGCGCATGATGCACAGGATATCCTTTTTTAACAACGCCGCTCTCACTCCGGCGGTCTTTACCTTTATCTCGCCTTTTTTCTCCGCAGCGTGTGCGCGCACCGCCCTGGTATCGGCAAGCGAGAAAAACGCTTTACTGCCCAAAAGCGACAAAGCTCCGCAGCCTACCACCGCCGCCGCATAACAGAGCGCGCCCTGCCACTCTCCGCACATGCCGCGCGCCGCCCAGATGGACGGATAGATATATGCGGTATATCCGCACATGCTCCCAAGCAGCTCGTCCAGCATTTCAAAAGCGTTTTCCGAACCGTCGATCACCACTTCCCCCATGCTGTTTTGCAGAGCGAACACGCCCACATAGAGCGCGGCGAACAGCGCGCCGAAAACAAGGATCATTATCACTGTTTTCAACACGGAGGCTTGTTTTAAGTATGAGATGACTTTCATGATAGGGAAAGAAACCACCGCCATCACAAACAGCGGTATCACGGGCAGCGTGAGCGCCGTGAAAAACATCATGATATAGTAATCTGCGCTTGCAAAGACATACGCCTGCGGAGAGAGAGTCAGCGCGCCTTGTTCGATCAGCTGCGCATATTCTTCGGCGGCAGCGGCGCTGCCCGCCGCCACCACGGAAGAAGCGACTACGGTGAGCAATACGCTGATAGCCACGGTGTTCAGATACATCATCAGCATGCGCGACAAGAACACCGCTCCCGGCGATACCGGCATGGAAGCGAGCAGCTGCCTGTCTTTGGAAAACCACACCGTATTTATATATGACGGAGTGAAAAACACCAGAATGATCAGCTGGACGACGGCAAATACCAGATTCAATATCTCGTCCATATAGTTGCCGAAAACCGCCACCTGCGCCAGATAATAGAGCATGATAAAGACGAAAGCGAGCGGCACGGCAAAAGCCACAACGAGCAGAAGGAGCAGTCCCAGGCGTTTGAGCGCCGTTTTTTTGTCCTTGTATATCGCCGTGAAATTCAGCTTTAAGTCCAGTTTGAATATTGCGGAAAAGTTTGTCATATGCCCTCTTGCGCGTTTTCGCCGCCCGTGACGGAAAGGAAAAATTCTTCCAGGGAAACGTCTTCTTTTTTGCCTTTGAGTTCGTCCATGCTCATCACTTCTATTATCCTGCCGCGGTTGATGATGGCAAGCCTGTCGCACAGCTTTTCCACCACTTCGAGCACATGCGATGAGAAAAACACGCTGTTGCCCTCCGCGCAATGTTTGCGCATCAACTCTTTGAGCACGTGCGCCGAGCGCGGATCGAGCCCCGTCATCGGCTCGTCGAGTATCCAAAGTTTGGGACGGTGCACCAGCGCCGAGATGATACAGATCTTTTGCTTCATGCCGTGAGAATATGTGTTGATCTGCTTGTCAAGCGCCTGCGAAAGTTCCAATTCTCCGGCAAGTTCTTCTATGCGCCCTTTTCGCTCCGCCACCGGCACGCGGTAAACGTTGCATACAAAGTTCAGATAGTCCGTGCCGGTTAGATTTTCGTAAGTGGCGTGATCGTCCGACACATAGCCGATATTCATCTTTGCCCCGATGGGATCGGACTTCAAGTCATGTCCGCAGATGTTCACGCTGCCCGCGTCAAACGGGTGTATGCCCGTTATGCATTTGATGGCAGTGGATTTGCCCGCTCCGTTCGGACCCAAAAAAGCCATTATCTCCCCCTCTTTTATCTCCAAAGAAACGTTTTCTATCGCGGGAGAGGACTGACCCTTGTAAGTTTTGGTCAGGTTTTGCACTTGCAGCATCGCCATGATGTCACCCCTTGTTCTTCTTTATTTTCTTTGCTCTCACAAGCAATTTTTCGTAACCGTTGACGGAAGGCGTGTAAAATTCCGCGTCTTTCAGCTTATCCGGAAGATATTGCTGTTCCACCCAACCGCCGAAGTCGTGCGGATACTTGTATCCGCCGGCATGCACGCCGCCGCAATGCGTATCGCGCAGATGCGGCGGAACATTGTCGTCCTTCACCCGCGCCACGGCTTCGCTCGCTCTCTCCATCGCCTGCACCACGGAAGGCGATTTGCTGGCTTCGCACACATAAATTATGGCGTTGCAAAGCGGTATTTTTCCTTCCGGCATGCCGATGTGCTCAAAGGCATACATGGCGGAAGTGGCGATTACCAGCGCCTGCGGATCCGCCATGCCCACGTCTTCCGAAGCGTGCACCACCAGCCGGCGCAGAATGAGCATAGGATCGCACCCCGCCGCCATCAGTCGCTCCGCCCAGTAAAGCGCCGCGTCGCTGTCGCTGCCGCGTAGCGATTTGCAAAAGGCGCTCAACATGTCGTAATACATGTTCTCGTCCACGCTCAAAGACTTTTTCTGAATGGACTGCTCCGCCGTTTTCAAATCTATGCGCACCACGCCGTCTTTATCCGCCGCGGTGGTCAGAAATGCCAGCTCCAAGGCGTTCAGGGCGGTGCGCACATCGCCGTCGCTTGCCCAGATCAGGTGGTCGAGCGCGTCTTTTTCCAGCTTGACGTTATAATTGCCCAAGCCGTTTTTCTTGTCGGAAAGCGCGCGGCAGAGGGCGTCTTGCATCTCCCGCTTTTCCAACTTGCGGAACTCGAAGATGCGGCAACGCGACACGATGGCTTTTGTCATGGCGATATAGGGATTTTCCGTGGTGGAACCGATGAAAATTATGTATCCCTCTTCTATCGCGGAAAGCACGCAGTCGCTTTGCGCCTTGTTCCAACGGTGGCACTCGTCGAGCAGCAGATATGTTTTTACTCCGTCTATCAAGCGCCGCCGCTTGGCGTCGTCTATCACTTTTTTGGCGTCCGCCACGCCACTGGATACGGCGTTGAGTTTGACAAACGCTCCGCCAGTCGTGGCGGCGATTATGTTGGCAAGCGTGGTTTTGCCGCACCCGGGCGGTCCGTAAAAAATACAGCTGCCCAAAGTGTCCGTTTTGATGGCGCGGCGCAAAAGCGTGCCTTCCCCCACGATGTGTTTTTGTCCGAAAAAATCGTCCAGACTCGCGGGGCGCATCCTCTCGGCAAGCGGCTTGCTCGCCTGCGCGCCCATTTCAAACAAATTCTCCATACGCTTTATATTATACATGCGCGCCGCGCCTTTGTCAAACGCGGAGAGCCATATTGCGCGGCGCAGCCGCGCCACGCACATATATCATACAATACTTCCCCCCCGTCAACTATCCGCGTCCGTATTAAGAAAAATTTCCGCACTTTCCGGCTTTTGCTCTTTGTCATCTCCTCGCGCAAACACAAAAGTCACTTCGTATTCTCCCGGCTGCCTGTCTATGCCTATCCTCACCCCGGTCATGTTCACGCCGTTTTCGCGCACGCAATCTCTTTCTCCCTCCGCGTATTTAACGGTGAATTTTGCGCCCTTGTGTTCGTATTTAATGATCACATTGCAAAAATCTTTGATAAGCGGACGCGTGCACTCGATCGCGCCGCCCACGATGCGAAAGCCCAAATAATCTTCAAGATACGTCTTGTAATACCACGCCGCGCTGCCCGTATACCAGCTCCAACCCATTCTGCCCTTCATGTCTTTATTGTAATATACGTCCGCCGCGATCGCATAAGGCTCTCCGCCGTATGTCTTTGCGCCCTCGCCCTTACAAGCGTATATCGGATCGAGCATGCGCACCAATTCCGCGGCGCTTTTAGCGTCTTTGACCATGCAAAACGCTTTGAGCAGCCACACCGCCGCGTGGGTATACTGTCCGCCGTTTTCACGCACTCCCTGCGGATAAGCGGAAATATACCCGCAATAAAACTTGCGGTCGAACGCAGGCGCAAGCAAACGGACAACGCCTTTTTCTTTGTCTATGAGCATTTTTGCGGCTTTCAAAGCGCTCTCTGCGCGGCTTTTGTCCGCAATGCCGGCTATGACCGCCCAAGCCTGCGAGATGATGTCTGTCTTACAGCAAGGGGAATCGCCGCGCCCCAGCCAAACGCCTTCGTCGGTAAAGGCGCGGGCGTATCTGCCCTCAAAATAAGCGCGCTCCACCGCCTGCGCCAGCTCCCTCGACATGTCGATATATGCGCTTTTCTCTTCCACGGGAATATAGGGCAGAAAATTTTTTATTGTCGCACAGCAAAATTCGCTCAGCCAAACGCTTTCTCCCCTGCCTTGCAGACCTACGCCGTTAAGCGCGTCGTTCCAATCTCCGCCGCCGATGAGCAGCAGCCCGTGTTCGCCTCTTACGTATGCGCTGTTTATGGCGCGCAGGATATGTTTGAGCAAACTTTCTTCGATCTCGCCCGGCACGCCCGTTTCCATGCGCGCCTCTTCTCCTTTTGCCAAAGGAGCGGAATGAAGATATTTGATCCGCTTGTTCAAGATGTCCTTATCGCCCGTATGGCGGATATATTCCGCCGTGACATATGCCAAAAAGAGCCTGTCATCCGTTATACGGGTGCGCACGCCCAAAAACGGCGGGTGCCACCAATGCATCACGTCCCCTTCCTCGTATTGATGCGCGGCGCAGTCGCATATCGCTCTCGCCGCAAATCCCGCGTCCGCATAGAGGTATGCCAGGCAGTCTTGCAGCCTGTCGCGGAAACCGATCGCGCCTCCCGCCTGATAATAACCGCATCTGCCGGCAAGTCGGGAAGAATATATCTGATAAGGCAGTCTTTCCATCAGCAGCCGTTCTTCTTCGGATATGCCGCTGATATGCGTTTTGTTTATCTTTTTGAACAGATCGAGCTGTTTTTCTGCTTCTTCGTCCAAATTTTCCGGCGTGACGCCCAGCAAAACGTTTAAGTCGGAAGTGAGCAAAAAACTGACGCGCTCTTCTGTGCCGGCGCTTACTTCACAGCGCTTGGTCAGCCATGCGCAAGGAAGAGCCGCTCCCGCCCTGCCGGGGCGCGGTTTGATGAATATATCCGCATAACTCTTTTTTGTATAAACCTGCGCGCCTTGCAAGCAATTGAGATAAGCGCATTGACCGGTGATGATGTTTTCGCCTTTTATACCGCCCTCAAAAGTGCTGTATCTCACGGCAAAAGGATCGCAGATCCGCCCCAACATGAGATCCGCCTGAAAAGATATCTCCGCCGCCGTCTCTCCCTCGCGGCTCCACAGATACAGATCGTATATCTTGCCCGCTCCGCCGCAAACGGTTTTGAGTTCGAGCCTGTAATAAACGCCTTCCGCACAACCGACAAATTCCGTCATTCCCAAGCGGTGGCGGACAAAGCCGCCCGGCTGCAATTTGTTCAAGCGCAAATATCTCCCGCCGACAAACAGATAAAGCCGTTCGGAAGGGGCGTCTTCGGCGGGATCGTTATGCCAGAAAGTTATTTTGTTTTCGCAGGAATTTTGCGCAAAGGTAAATCCGCCGCCGTTTTCCGTCACCACAAAACCGCCACGCATATCGGCGACAACGTTGGAATACGGGAGCGCGGGCGGCGAGGTTACGATATAATCTCCCGCTCCGTCAAAATATCCGAAGCCGCTTTTCAGTTCCTTTTCGGGTTTTTCAATATGTTCGCACACGGCTTTTTTATAGACAGGAACACTTTCAGACAAAACGATATCTTGCGGCGCGTTTGTTGCGCTGTATGCCGGTTCGGCGCCGAAAATGCGGCGATATTCGCCTATGTCCACAATATGCACTAAACCCGTTTTTTCCACATTGCCCGCCCGCGTTCCGTGCAGCAGGCGCTGCTTTTTCTGTTCAAAATATTCGTCTGCCGCACTTGTGACTATATATAATCTACAACTCAAACCGCATAAATTCAGATACAATACGCTCAAAATCGCCTCTTCAAGCAAAGTGAAATCGCGCTCGTAATGCAAGACAAAGCATCTTTTGCCGAACAACTGCACAAAGTTATGTGTTTTTTGTGCACTCAACTGCGGATAGAACAATTGCGGCGCAAACACACTCAAAAGCTTGTTTACCCCTGCGGAAGAGCGATAACGTTGAGTGCGCAAAGAAGACAGTTCCGCACACATCTCGCAATGTGAAAAATAATTGTCTTCATCCAACGTCTGCGCAAAGCGCGGCAACTCCTCTTTGTCAAAAGAAAACGCCTTCATCAGATACACGCACCGCTCTTCCTGCGGCGCAAGCGTCAGCTCACAGTCAAAGGCGATGCAAGGTGAAAGCACATCGCCCTCATCCGGCGTGCAGGAGATACGACGCAGCACGTTTGCCGCGCAGCAAGTATAACGCACATTCTGCGCTCCGCACACCTTGACCAAACCGTATACGCCGCCTTCTTCCGCCTTGTTCCTTTTTTCATAGAATACGGCGCCGCCTTCGTATTTGGCGCCGACAAACATATCCGCATATGCCGGATGAGAGAGATATTCCTCTTCTTCCGTCAGAGCCAGTCGTTCGTAATATGATATTTTCAGCTTGCGCACCTTATCGCCCGTGTTTTTCACGGTCAATTTTCTCACCTCGCCCTGCGCGCCGGCAAGCAGAAAAATGTCCGTGGCACAGCCGTCTTTTTTGTTTTGATAACTTATCTTGTCCGCGGTATAAGAAAATACGCAAGCGCTCCGCTCCCCGTTTGAAGTCAAAACGGATGAATACGTCTTGTCTTCATCTTTGACGATAAATATACCGTCTTTATGTCTGTTTACATCATATTCGCGCCTGTTTATCATCACTTTTCCCAGGCGTGACGATCCGTTGCCGCGTTCATTGACCGCCACGGAATAATCTCCGGCGGACAACAGCGCCACCTTGGGGAACGCTTGCAGACAGGACATGCAGGCGGAAAATTTTTCGCTCCCCTCCCCGCCGAACGACGCGTCCGCGCGAGGCTTTCTTCCGACGCGGCGGCGCGGCGTTTTCTCTCCCGTCATCACCGCACCCCCGCGCATGGCGTCGTCTTCGGCAAAGGCGCGGCGAATACAGCCGCTATCGATCGCGTTGGCAACAGCAGCCATGATCATGCCCTGATGGTGCGACATAAAGCTGTGCACGGTGCGGTTTGCGGTCAGATCGAACGCCTCGTAAAAACCGTATTTGCCGTATACTCCCATCTGTTTCAGCTTTTTCAAATTGCGCACCGCCCTATGAGGCGTATATTCGAGCATCAATGCGGACGAATAAGGCGAGATGACGCGCCTTGCGCTTTGGGCTTTGAGTGAAAGCGCTGAACTTCCGAACTGGGAATACATATAATTCCCGCTCTCGTCAAAGGCGTAATACCCGCTTTCGCTCATGCCGAATATGCCGCCGCGCTTCTCTGCTGACATGATTCGACAGGCATATTTGCAAGATCGGTCTGTCAAGCCGTCCCGCGTGTGCAGCAAAAATAGCTGCGGCATCAGATATTCAAACGCCGTGCCCGCCCAGGACACCAGCATATTCCCCTTGTTCGGGATCAGATCGCGGCGCATGCTCTCCCAATAGGCGGCATTGCCCTCGCGCGCGGCGGCGATATATGCGGTTATCCTGGCTTCGGAAGCGAACATATCGTAACTGCCGACAAATGCGCCTTTGTCCTTGTCAAAACCTATATGCGCTCTACCGGTGTTTTTATCGAAAAATGCCGTCAACCGCGCATTTTCGATCAGTGCGTCCGCCAAGCCTGCGTCTTCTCCGAACTTGCGTAAAAACGCGCGCACGCATATCAGGCAGGCGATAAAATTGCCGTTATCCACGCTCGATACAAAAGCGGGGCTTTTGACGCTTCCGTCCGTGCCATACCAATTAAACAAATTCCCCTTCCACTTTTTCAGCCGCGCTATCGCTTTCAGTTGCTTTTGTATCCTCTCAGCCGCGCTGCGACTATCGGTAAGTCCGCATTCGCAGGCGCACACGTGCGCAAGCAGCGCCATGCCCATGTCGGTGGGCGATGTCATGTCTGCCGGTCGCTCTTCCGGATAAAGGGCGTAATTATCCGTGATATAAGCGCTTTTTTCACTCATATCAACAAAATAAGCATAGGTATCGGCGGCGCACGCACGCAAAAAGACCAGCTCTTTCTTGGTGAGCCGTTTTTCCTTTATTTCTTTGCCGCCAAAGATGAGCAGGCATGCATACGCGGCGCATGCCGCCGCATAAACGGCGGGCGCAAGCGCCATGAAAGCAAGCGCCGATACTGCCGCGCACAGTAACATGCCGGGCATGATTACGGCAAAATGCTGCGAAAGCGGCTCTTTGGCACTACCGGCAAAGGTGGTCCATTCCAAAAGATCGCCTTTGCAAATCAGTTTGAAGAGAGTTTTGAGCGTTACGCAAACGGCGCCTGCCGCCGCAAAAGGAAGCATAAGCACATCACGAATCAAGTTTGCGATAACGCGGAAAAATTCAATGAGTGCGTATCGCATCCTCACGCCTTCCGCGGCGGAGTAAAGCGCAAAGCCCGCCGCAAGCAAAGGTTTGAACAAAAAACACGCCGCCACGGCAATGCCAAATGGTAAATTTTGCAGACATAGGGCGGCTATCAATGCCGCAAACAAGACGCACGGACGGAATATCTCCAAAACGTTGCGCAAGATGATATAGCGATAAAGCGCGCCTACCCGTCTTGCGGAAAACGCCAGCGGCAGCAGAAGCAGATCGCCGCGCTGCCAACGCTCCTTTCTTTTTGCCGCAGCGTAATAAGTGGGCGGCGCGTCTTCAAAGACGCGCTCTCCCGCGCTGCCACACAGCGTAAGCGCGCCCTCGGCGATGTCGTGACTGAGCACTCTACCCTGCGGCAAAGCTCCCCGTAATTTTGCGTCGAAGGAGCGCAAATTATATATTCCCTTGCCGCAAAATATGCTTTCTCCGCATAGATCGTAATAAAAATCGCCGTTTGCGGCATATTCTTCCCTGCCGCTCTCGCACAAGTATCGCCGCGAAAACAACGTTTTCAAAGAAGAGAGCGAATAAGCGCTGCCAAAGGTCAAAATGTCATACTCCGCCGCCAGCGGGTGCATTGCCGCCGCCACCGCGCGCCGAACGCCGCCCACGTTCAAGCGCGAATCAGCATCCAATAAAAGAACGTATACGGGCGAAAACGGCATATTGCCGATATAGACGAACGGCTCGCGTTCGCCGCGCAATAAAAGCGCATTCATGTCCTCTATCGCGCCCCGCTTGCGCTCTCTGCCATACCATTTGCCATGACACAGACTTCTCCTTCGCAGCAGCACGAAGATGTCTTTTTCTCCCTCAGCTTTTTTCAGTTCTTTTATCACTTCACTGTCTTGCGCAAGGCTTTCCTTATCCGCCGTCTTGAAATCTGCCAATAGAACGAATCCGACATTTTCGCCGCGATTGCAGGCGCGCAGCGCTTTCAGATCGCGCAAGGCGTTGCGTGCGTCCTGCTCGTCCGCCAGCACCACGGAGATGACCGCCAGCACACTGCCGCGCTCGGGTATCTTTTCCAAATTCAGGCGCGGCACGCAGCGTGCGGGTAAAAAGGCAGCGCAGGCGCGCATGACCAGATATTCCGCGGGCGCCACCGACGTGAACAGGACCGCGAAGAACGCCGCCGCGGACAAAGCGGGAGAAGGCATGAATACCGCCGCCGTTACGGCAAATGCGGCGCAGAGAAAAAACGCCGCGCCCGCAAATAAGGCGGCGGCTCTCCCAGTTGTGCGTTCGAGCGCTTCTTTTTCTTTGATGACGGCACGGAGCAACACTCCGTCAAAAAGCGCTTTGCCGAAATGCTCGCCGGTTTTTTCAGCGTATTGCAGACATTTTTCCGCCACCACGCGCTCCGCCACGCCATAACGTTCCGCCGCTTTACCTGCCGCCGCGGTATAAAGTCGTCTGGAATCGTCGTCTGTCATGCGATATGTTTCGTCGCGCGAAAAAAGCGCTTCCAGCGGCGATACGGAAAGCAAAAATCTCTGCGTGAAGATCTCCGGCAGCGCTTTGAGCGCGCTTATCGCCCGTGAAATGAGCAAAGCGCTGTCTGACAAATATATGCCGAACGTTATTTCCGCATGCGCGGCGTCGGTTTCGGCGTTTTGCGCGCCCGGCAGATCGCGCTGCTTGCAAAAATAGGTATATCCGGGCAATTTGGCGTGCGCGGGATCGAATTTTTTATCCGCTTCGGCATAGCGCACGGCGCGGTCTATTTCGCAAATACGCCCGCATATCCTGCTTATGTGACGCAAAAGCGCATAAGAAAAAGCCGCCGGCAGAGCGAACAGTTCCCTGTCTGTGAGCGGCGCATATTTGTTGAACAGCCTTATCCCGTCCGCGCACTTTTCCGCGTCCACGCCGCACCTGTCCAAAGAAGTGAGCAAGTTGGCAAGCGCCACCGCCCGCACTTTGCCTCTGCTTCTGGGCAGCGCGTTCAGCCGCGCCGTTTGTGCCGGCGAAAAACGCGTCAACACCGCGTTGCCGTTTTCGTAAAGCCATTTTTCGCATTCGAAAAGCCGCTCTTCTTTGAGCGCTTTGCGCCGCACGAGCCGGTATGCCTTTTTTATTTTACGCAACACGGAGAACACGGGAATACTTACGCCCGCCTTGTCGCGCACCGTCATCGATTGCGCCAGCGATACCACGTTGAGTTGCAGATCTTCTTCGTCCGCGCGGGCGATCACGGCAAAATGCCGCCTTCTTTGGAGCGCGGCAAGGGTGAATAAAACAAAAAACAGCACTGCTGCGGCGATAAGCGTATAGATCAACATAATTGCCTCGGAGCAATTATTGACACTTGACAGGGAGTTATACGATAAAACAAAAGGCGGATACACCGCCTTGCCCAAACGATCCGTAAGCCGGATTCTGTTTACGATGACCATCTATCCAGGCGCGGCGTTGCCGACGCGCTCAAGCGATTTTCCGGCGCGACAGGCTGCCGCATAATGCCGTTTTCTCTTGCACCGAGTGGGGTTTACAGGGCACCCCGCGTTGCCGCAGGGTCGGTGAGCTCTTACCTCGCCTTTCCATCCTTACCCGCATATGCGGGCGGTTTATTTCTGTTGCACTTTCCTTTAAGTCGCCTTAACCGGTAATTAGCCGGCACTCTGCCTTGCGGTGTCCGGACTTTCCTCACATGCGTGCGGTCATCCGATCGTTTGGGAACATATGATAACACACATATCGTCAAAAGTCAAGTCCGTGACTTGCGATATACTCGCGCAGTTTCCCTATCGCCTTCTTTTCTATCCTTGATATGTAAGAGCGCGAGATACCGAATTTTTCCGCCACCTGCAACTGCGTATGCGCGGGAGTGTCGTCCAAGCCGTAACGCAGACGGATAATCTCGTATTCGCGCATATCAAGCGCATTCTTCACCACCTTGCCCAGCCGTTCTTTGATAAGCGAATTTTCCACCTCGTCCATCACGTCGGCGTCGTCTTCCAAAAGATCCATCAGCGTTATTTCGTTGCCGTCTTTATCGCTGCTCACCGGCTCGAAGAGCGAGCGCGTGCCGCGGTATTTTTTACTTGCTCGCAGGGTCATGAGTATTTCGTTTTCTATGCACTTGCTGGCATAAGTGGCAAACTGCGTGCCCCTGCCGGCGGAAAAAGTGTTCACCGCTTTTATAAGCCCGATGGAGCCGACTGAGATAAGCTCGTCGTTGTCGTTATAGCCGGAATATTTTTTGACGATGTGCACCACAAGGCGCATATTGTGGTCTATGAGTTTGTCACGCGCGCTTTTATCCCCCTTCCACATGCGGGATATAAGCTCTTTTTCCTCTTCTGCGGAAAGCGGCAGAGGAAAACTGTTTTTGTTTTTGACGTAAGAAGTGAAAAAGAATACGTTGCCCAGCAACGCGAAAAGCCCGCTCAATATCATATCGCACCCCCGTTATTCTGCAATATATGTATGAACGGGAGAGCTTGTTCGATGACAAAGCAAAAAAATTCCCGCTTGCGCGGGAAGATGTTTTATTGCTTGTTCTGCGATTTTTGTTTGAGCACTTCGTTGATCTCGTTGAGCCAACTGTTGATGTCCTTGAACTGCCTGTGCACGGCGGCAAAGCGCACGTATGCCACGTCGTCTATCTCTTTCAGTCCGTCCATGACCATGTTGCCTATCTCGTCGGAAGTTATCTCCTGATCCAGATGGTTTGCCACGCGCTTTTCTATGTCGGACACCAGATTGTCTATCTGTTGCATTGCCACGGGACGCTTCTCGCACGCCTTGACGATGCCCTGTTTGACCTTTTGCGCGGAAAACGCCTGACGGCAGCCGTTCTTTTTCACCACCATGACGGGCGTGAATTCCACCGTTTCGTATGTGGTGAACCTCTTGCCGCACGCGGTGCATTCGCGCCTGCGGCGAATGGAAGTGCCGTCTTCATTGACGCGGGAGTCTATCACTTTGCTGTCCATGCAGCCGCAATAAATACATTTCATAAAATTTACCCCGGTTTTTTCTTTATTATATCACCGCCGGCAAACTTTTGCAAATATTTTCAGCAATTACGGGGCACGGGACAGGGCGGCAGCTCGTTTCTCTCCCCCAATTCCACCAAAATGGCGTCTTCTCCTATCTTGACGATGTTTTTCCAGGGCACAAAGATGCTCTCGTCCCCGGAGATGTTCTTGAAAAACTTTTTCTCGCCCGGCACGATCAATCCCAGCACGTTGCCGTTGCAAGTGAGCGCCAGATCCAAAATGCGCCCCAGCTTTTTCCCGTCGCTGATGTTGACTACTTCTTTTTCCCGCAGTTCGCAAAAAGTAAGATCGGATATCATAAAAGCCCTCCGCCATATCCTATGCGGAGAGCTTGGCGATAATTACAGCTGCGGAGAGCTTGGCGATAATTACAGCGTCACGAATTCTTTTATATAAGCCAACGCGCCCTTTTCCAATCTGCTCACCTGCGCCTGGGAGATACCCATTATCTCGGATATTTCCGTCTGTGTTTTCCCTTTGTAATATCGCAGCGAGATGATGCGTTTCTCCCTTTCCGGCAGCCCTTCCAAGGCAGTTTTCAAACAAATATCGTCTATCCAGTTGTCTTCGCAGCAACGCTTGTCGCTCAGCTGTTCCAAACGGCTCACGCTGTCGTCGCCCTCGCCGTATACATATTCCTGCAAAGACACCGGTTCGCTCACCGCATCCAGCGCCGTGACCACGTCTTTATACGGCACATCTATCTCCGCCGCCACTTCCATCAGCGAAGGCTCGCTTCTGCCCACGGACATCTCTTCTCTCGCCTTTAAGGTCTTGTATGCGATGTCGCGCATGCTCCTGCTCACCTTGATTGAAGTGCCTTCCTTGATAAACCGCCTGATCTCACCCACTATCATGGGCACGGCATAAGTGGAAAATCGCACATTGAAAGAGCTGTCAAAGCCGTCTACGGCTTTCAAAAGTCCCACCATCCCCACCTGAAACAGATCGTCGCCGCACGCTTTGCCGCGGAAGCGCTGCACCACCGAGAGCACCAGGCGCACGTTTGCCATGATCAATTCCTCACGCGCTTTTTCATCGCCCTTTGCCGCTCTTTGCAGCAATTCTTCGCTCTCGCCCGCGCTCAGGCGCGGCAGAGCCGCCGTGTTGCAATAGCATAAGTTCACTTTATACATGATCCCTCCTATGTATCGCAAGAAGAATTATGTGCATGCCCTTATGCTTTTATTCCGCGGGATTTATACCAGTTTGGATATCTCCTTTTTGAGTTTTTTCATCACTTTCTTTTCCAAA
This sequence comes from uncultured Christensenellaceae bacterium, assembly GCA_944380295.1. GTDB lineage: Bacteria > Bacillota > Clostridia > Christensenellales > UBA3700 > Alloclostridium. The sequence continues at coordinate 199,154 of CALWHE010000001.1, read as the reverse complement.
CGGGAGATATAAGACTGGGAAATGCCCATGATGTCGGCGATCTCTTTTTGCGTCTTTTTCTCCGCGCCTGCCAGCCCGAAGCGCATTTTTACTATCTCCTTTTCTCTGGGAGAGAGTTTTTCGAAAGAAGAAAGCAAGATGTCTTTCTCCGCCTGGCTTTCCACGTCTTTGTATATCACGTCGCTGTCTGTGCCCAACACGTCGGAGAGCAAAAGCACGTTGCCTTCCCAGTCCACGTTGAGCGGCTCGTCCAAAGACATTTCGCTTTTCGTCTTGGACGTCTTGCGCAAAAACATGAGTATTTCGTTTTCTATGCAGCGGCTGGCGTATGTAGCCATTTTTATCTGCTTGGATCCGTCAAAAGAGTTCACCGCCTTGATCAGCCCGATGGTGCCCACGGAGATGAGGTCTTCTATGTCTATGTTTGTGTTGTCAAACTTTTTGGCTATGTAGACGACCAGCCGCAAATTGTGCTCTATGAGTTCGTCTTTTGCCTTTTCGTCATGTTCGGCAAGGCGGCTTATCAGCTGTTTTTCCTCTTCGGGAGAGAGCGGTGAAGGCAGCGCCTCTCCCCCGCCGATGAAGTCCGCTCTGCCCTCGGAAGACAAATTCAGCCACGCAAAGAGTTTTGCCAATAATTTTTTTATCATACTTTCACCTCATATGCCCGCAGGCAGAATGACCTTGAATTCCCTCATGCCCGTGTTCGACACGGCTGCCGTAACGTTACTCACGCTTCTGCCGAGCTCTTCCGGGAAATCGAGCGAATTTATCCTGATGGCGGGCAGATAGCATTCTCCGGAAACTGTTTTCACCCACACGCCGCCCGTGCGGTGCGCGCCGCTTTTAAGCAGTTTTTGCGCCAGTTTGCCGTCTATCACTATTATCCCCTTGCCGCCGCGAACAAGCGTGTTGCCCGTGTCGATGAAGCCGGCGCAACTGATTTCGGCGCTGCCCGCTTTGAGCACCACTTTGCACTCCCGGCTGCCGGTGGCGCGCTTTCTTGTCAGATACCCGCTTACCTGTCTGATCGCATAGAGCAGCAAGATGGCGCCCGCGGCGATAAACGCCCCCGTCATGCTTCCGGGATAATACATGGCTTGAATGAATTGCGACGCGCTCAATCCGTTCAACGCCAGCACCAAGCCGCCCAAAGCCGCGGTAAAACAAAAATAGAGCAGCGTTGCCAGCAGATAACGTTTGAAAGAAGGATATTTGCACATCACGGCTGCCATAAAAGCCAGCATCAAGATTTTCACCACTCCCGCGGCGGCAAAGTTTATGTAAGGCACGGCGGCGGCAAAAGCGCTCCCAATGGCGGCGGCGAGACAGATACGCAGCCGCGACGCCTTCATCTTCAACACCGAAAGCGTGAGATAGGCTATGAATGCGTCTATGAAAAAGTTGCTCAGCAAAACGTATTCCACGTAAACCACCATGCAAACAGCATACTCCCGGCGGCGCGCGAAAAATTTCCGAACGGCGTTCAAGCGCGAATTTTACAAAAAAACACCCGCATTGCTGCGGGTGCCGAACGTTTTGTTTTGCCGTCAGCGGTTGTCGTCGTCCGAGCGCATTTTGCGCAGACGCTGCATAAAACCGGGCATCTGGCGTTTTTCCGGCTCTTCCCTGCGCCAAGCCTCGTCGTTATTGACGGGCGGCTGCTGCGGACGAGCAAATCCGGATGGAGGATAAACGTTATTGTCATAACCGCCCGCCGTCTGTCTGCCGCGTTCGGGATAGGCGGGTCTTTCTCCTCCGGGATATCTGTCGTTCCTGCCACCGAAGTCGGGCGCGTCGAATCTGGGCGCGTCAAACCTGGGCATTTCGTATCCGGGCGCGGCGGGACGGCGATCGGAAGTGCGCACGCCCGCGGCGGCGTTCCTTCCGCCGAAGATATCGCTCGCCTCGGCGGTCTTGCGGGCGATGCTGCCCGGTCCTTCCGGCTGTTCTTCTTCCTCTTCTTCAATGTTGAAACCGGTGGCGATTATGGTGACTTCCACCTTGCCTTCCATGCTTTGATTCATATCAGCGCCCCAGATGATGTTGGCGTCGGGATCGGCAATGGATTCTACCAGCTCGCAGGCGTAAGTCATTTCGTCCAAAGTCATGTCTGTGCCGCCCTGGAAGTTAAGTATTACATTTTTTGCGCCCTCTATGTTTGTTTCAAGCAACGGCGAAGATACGGCAATGCGCATTGCCTTAACGGCTTTTTCTTGTCCGCTGGCGGCGCCTATGCCCATATGCGCCAGTCCCTTGCCCTCCATCACCGTCTTTACGTCCGCAAAGTCCAGATTGACGTAAGAGGGCTTGACGATGAGGTCGCTTATCGATTGCACCGCCTGGCGCAGCACCTCATCGGCTTCCATGAACGCATTGATCACGGAAGTCCCTTTGGGCATGATATCGTTGAGTTTTTCGTTGGGAATGACAAGCAGCGTATCCACGTTCTTTTTCAGCTTATGCAGTCCTTCCATGGCGTTCATCATGCGCCTTTTGCCCTCAAATTTGAAAGGCGTGGTCACCACCGCCACGGTGAGTATCTTATGCTCTTTGGCGATGGACGCGATCACCGGCGCGGCGCCCGTGCCCGTGCCGCCGCCCATGCCTGCGGTGATAAAGAGCATGTCCACGTCTTTGAGTTCGTTTTCTATGTCCTTTTTAGATTCCAAAGCCGCTTCCGTGCCCTTTTCCGGCTTGGCGCCCGCGCCAAGTCCGCGCGTGGCGACTTCTCCTATTTGCAGCTTTCTTTCCGCAAGCGAAGTATATAGCGCCTGTCTGTCTGTGTTGACAGCCACGAATTCGGCACTCTTGATGCCGGATCTTATCATCTGATTGACGGCGTTGCAACCGCCGCCGCCCACGCCGAAAACTTTTATTTTGGCAGCGCCCGTGATCTCTTCCGCCATGATCATACCCTCCTGAGTTTATTGACGATACGGCTGAAAAAGCCCTTATCGCTTTGTTTGAGCTGCGCCTGCCTCATCAGAGAAACAAGCGAAGAATTTTCCGGTCTGTCATATCCCGGCACGTTGGGCGCAAGCGGAGTTATCGCTCTGCCCATGCTTTTTGCCAAATATTTTATTGCCCCTCTGATGTTGAAAAATGCATCTCCGGTGGCAAATATCCGTCTGCAAGTGCTCTCGTCCGTCACCTGGGAGAGAGCGCCGTTGATCTTGTATGCGGTCTCCCGCAGGCAGCCGCGCACCACTTCGTTTATCTGCTGCGCCCCGTATTTGAGCACGTCGCCGTCTTTGGGCACGCTGTAAAAAGTCACCTGCTCGAACTCGTCGGAAAGATTTATCTGCCCCAAAAGCGTCTGCGCCGCGTCAAAGTCTATGTCCAGCCTGTCCGTGAGTTCCGCCGCGATCACCGCCGTGCCGCCCGTGAACGAATGTATCCCTTGCAGTCCTTCTCCCCGCACGCCCGCCAGCGAACACTCCAAAAAGCCCAGATCCGCGAGCACCTCGCCGCCGAAGCGATAAGAATGATCCATCAGCGTGAGCGCCTCCGCATACATGACGGGGATATATTCCGCCTCTTCAAAACCCAGGGCGGAAGCTATCCTGCCTATCGCCGCGGAAAAACCAGGCTTGCAGGAAATATAGGTGTTGTAAGTTTCCATGCTCTTGCCGCTCATGCCGACGGGATCGAACACGGGTTCCCTGCCGTCTATGCGGTAAGCGATGGCGGCGTGCTGGATCACATCGCTCGATTTACGCAATGCTTCCAAACCGCGCCGGCGCGACATTTCCGCCATATGCCCGGTGACGACCGTTCCCTCGCCGATGGCGGTCACGTTCACGTCCGCATAAAAATCGCAGAACGCCGCGGGCACGCCCACGTAAAGCGTGGAAAAATTCCCGTGTGCGGGCAGCCTGTTGTATGCCTTGGATACGGCGTCTTCCAAAGAGGCGGTGTTGAGCCACTGCCCGTCGAAATATCCGTCATACCCTTCTCTTGCCGTGCCGGATACGTTGACAAGACCCTTACCCGCCGCCGAGCCGAAAGCCGCCGTCACCGCGTCCGATCTGACATCGAGCACGCATACATCCTTTCCCATATATTTCATTATAACCCATGCAAAAGCGCATGTCAATATATTTAATAAATATTATAATAAAAATAATGCGCGTGGCGCGCGCTCACGCAACGGGAGCCGTTTGCGAATATTTGATGTTCACCCTGCCGCTTTCCGCCTGAGGATAAAACCAACCGCTTTGAGAATACGCGTAAGGCGAATTTTCCGACTCGCCGAAAAGGCAGCCCTTGTAAGCGGCATAAACGAGAGAGAACATATGCGCTATGTCCCCCTCGTCGTAGACAATCAAATGCGCGCCCGTGTTGGTGAGCATATCCAGATAGGCGTTTTCTCCGCCATGATAAGTAACGGACGGCAAAAGATACGCCAGCCTTTGATTCATGAAGTAATTGCTCTCCCCGCCCGCAACGAGCGCTTTGAGCCAGGGAATGTCCGCAAACGCGCCCGCCTGCGCGGAAGAAAGAGTATATCCGCCCGCAAACATGTATCCCTCGCCGGGAGCGGAAGATACTATCTTTATGACTTTGAGTTCTCTGTCCAAAAGCGCGTATCCGCCCTCGCAGGCAACATAGATGAAGGGCGTGCGCAGCGCGCAGTTGACGGAAACCGTTCCCGGAAAGCCGCGCTCTATCGTGATCACCTTGACCTCGGGAAAAGCCGCCTCCACGTTTGCCGTCACCGCCTGTTCATCCAAAGAAAAAATGCTTGACCCTTCTTTTACGCCCGCGGCGGCGACAATGCCCTTTTGCGTTTCTTCATCGAGCGCAACGTCCGCCCCCGTGACCACTCTCACTTCGCCCACGGCAAAAATACTGCAAGCAAGCACCACCGCGATCACCACGGCCGCCAGAGATGAGATCAAGATAACTGCCCTTTTGTTCATCAAACCGTCCTGCTTATCTTTGCTCCGAGAGAAGAAAGTATCGGAGCCATGTCTTCATATCCTCTGTCTATATGATAGATGTCTTTGACCTCCGTCACGCCTTCCGCCGCCAAGCCCGCCAGCACCAGCGAAGCTCCGCCGCGCAGATCCGTGGCGCTCACTTGCGCCCCGTGCAGCCGCGGCACTCCGCGCACCACCGCCGTCCTGTCGCGCACGGTTATGTCCGCGCCCATTTTTATCAGCTGCGGCACCGTTTTGAAGCGTGTTTCAAAGATGTTTTCCGCTATTACGGATGTGCCGCGCGAGATGGTCTGCAACGCCATCATCTGCGTTTGCAGGTCTGTGGGGAAGCCCGGATAATACATGGTGTCTATCCTTTCCAGAGATTTCAACCTACCCTTGCTTCTTATGCTTATTTTATCATTTTTGCAGCTGATTTTGCAAGCGGTTTTGGATAATTTGGCTATCAATGAAGAGATATGTTCCGGGATCGCCCCTTCCAGACATATGTTGCCGCCGCACATCGCCGCGGCTATTATATAAGTCCCGGCTATTATCCTGTCCGGTATGGGGCGGTAAGTCACTCCGTGCAGTTTGTTCACCCCTTCTATCACTATCATGCTGCTGCCCGCGCCCGACACCCTCGCGCCCATGGCGTTGAGAAAATTTTGAAGATCGGTTATCTCCGGTTCTTTGGCGCAGTTGCGCAGCACCGTGGTGCCCTTGTTGAACACGCTTGCCATCATCAGATTTTCCGTTGCGCCCACGCTGGGCAGATCCAAAAGTATCTGCGCGGCATGCGCGCCGGCGGCGTCGCAGTCCAAATAACCGCTCTCTTCGTCTATGACTATGCCCAGTTCACGCAAGCCCGAAAGATGTATGTCTATCGGACGCATTCCTATCTCACACCCGCCGGGATAAGATATTTTGGCTTTTTTCATGCGCGAAAGCATGGGTCCCATCAAAAAAACCGACGAGCGCAGCTCTTTTGCCAGCACGCACGGTATTTGTTCGCAATATAGGTCTTTGGGGTCTATGGTAATGTTTCCTTCGTCGTCCCGCTCCACCACGCAGCCTATGCCCGTTAGTATTTTCAGCATGTTTTTGATGTCCGAGATCTGTGGGCAGTTTTGCAGCGTGACTTTTTCCTGCGTAAGTATGCTTGCCGCCAGCAGCGGCAGCACGCTGTTTTTTGCAGCCTTTATCCGCAAGCACCCTTCCAAGGGTCTGCCTCCCTCTATTATGTATCTGCTCATATTTTCTCTCCACAACAGCGGCAAAATGCCGTTATGTATTCAATACATTTTATGGCTTGCAAGCACGCTTTGTGATTTTGAAGCTATCTTCTCCAAGACGCCCGCCGCCGAAACGAACATGAGCAGAGAGGTGCCGCCCGCGCTCACATAAGGCAGAGGCAAGCCCGTGGGCGGGATCGTCCCCGTCACCACCGCCACGTTCAAAAGCGCCTGCACCCCTATCACGGCGGTTATGCCGGCGGCAAGATTGCAGTCGAAGCGGGTTTGAGCGCGCACGGCGATGAGCACTCCCCGCCAGACGAGCACGCCGAAGAGCGCCAGCACCGCAACGCAGCCGAAAAAGCCCAACTCTTCTCCCACCACGGAAAAGATGAAATCGCTCTCCGCAAAGGGCAGGAACAGATATTTTTGCCTGGAATTAAACAGACCCACGCCGAACAAGCCGCCCGCGCCCAAGGCGTAATACGATTGGATGAGCTGATAACCCTCGCCCAGCGGCGACGACCACGGATCCAAAAATGCCGCTATCCTTTTGAGGCGATAAGGTTCCACGGCTATCAGCGCGACGACCAGCGCCAGCGCGGGCACGCCCAAAAGCGCAAAGTGCCGCGGCTTCGCCCCGCCCACAAACAGCATCACCAAAGTAACCAGCCCCACGCACATGGTGATGGACATGTTCGGCTCCGCCATGATCAGCGCGCAGGTGGCGGCGCAGGCGAGCAAGATCTTTGCCATGGAAGCAAAGCTGACGGCGCTCTTTCTGCTCAAACACCCGGCGATGAATACGGTCAACGTGAATTTGGCGATGTCCGACGGCTGAAAAGTGGTAAAGCCCAGGTTTATCCAGCGCGTGGCGCCGTAATTTTCCACACCCACGCCAGGAACGAACACCAAAGCGAGCAAGACAAGCCCAGAAACGAACAAGACGTGGCGCAGCTTGTAATATACGCCCGTGTCTATTCTGCACACGAAGGGAAAAAGCGCCAAGGCAAAGGCAAGCGCCGCTGCCTGACGTTTGACATAGGCAAAGGCGTCGCCCGTTTCCTGCATGGCGGAATAACTCCCGGCGCTGAACTGCATGAGCAGACCGAACAGGGACAGCGTCAGCACGCAGGCGAGCAATATCTTGTCCGGCACCGTTTTGGGTTTGGCGCCTAGTCCTCCCCGCATCCCAATGCTCCGACTATGCAATCAAACGCTTCTCCCCTTTCTTCAAAGTCCGCATACCTGTCAAAACTGGACGTGGAGGGCGAAAACAACACATTTTCTTCCTCGCCGTCAAACGCCTTTTCCACCGCGACAAAGAGAGAAGGAGCCATTTCAAAAGAAAATTCGTGTCCGGTGGGCAGCCATTCCTTGATGCTTTCGGCATTGTCGCCCGTTGCAACGATGCGCTCTATATTGTCCGGCAGCTGCGCAAAAAACTTTTCGTAAGATATGCCCTTGTCGTAACCGCCCATGATGAGCACCGTGCTCCCCTTGAGCGCCCGGCACGCCTTGATGGTGGAATCTATGTTGGTGGCTTTGCTGTCATTATACACGGCTTTGCCTCTGACGGTTCCGCAATATTGCATGCGGAAGCGGGGCGCGGAAAAACTTTTCAGCGCGTCTGCTATCGCTTTATTGTCCAGCCCCATATGCTTCGCCACCGCCACGCACGCCAGCGCGTTTGCCAGATTGTGCTCCCCTTTCAGGCGCAGACTGTCTGCGGGCGCGATATATTCTTCTCTGCCGCGGCAGTAATAAATGCCGCCGTTTTCTATGTAAGCTCCTCTGACCTTCTGCCTCAGCGAAAAGAACAGGACTTCCGCCGCCACATCCCGCTCAAAAGCGCGCACGGTCGGATCGTCGTAATTGAGCACCGCAACGTCCCCAGCCGTCTGGTTGAGGAAAAGTCTGCGCTTTGCCTCCGCATACTCGGTAAAACTGCCGTGCCGCTCGTAATGGTCGGGCGTGATGTTCAGACACACGGCGTAACGCGAACGGAAGCCCACCACGCTTTCCAGCTGAAAACTGGAAAGTTCCAAAACCACCACGGAATCCGGTTCCGTCAGATCGGCGACGGCGGCGAACGAGGCGCCGATGTTGCCCAGCGCGTAACTTTTTATGCCAGCGCGTTCCAAAATGTCTTTGAGCATCAGCGTGACGGTCGTCTTGCCGTTGGTGCCCGTGACCGCCACCACTTCCCCTCGGGCAAAGCGATAACCCAGTTCCACTTCCCCCATGACCTCAGCGCCGCAAAGCTCGGCATACTTCACCAAGGGGTCGCTCATGGGCACGCCCGGACTGAGGATCACGCTGTCCACGCCGCGCAGCGCGCGCTCGGGCGAAAGCCGGCTGCGGTCTTCGCACCCGTCGGGCGCACGCACGCCCGCTTTATCATATACGCATACGCGCGCTCCGTGTCGCAAAAGCAGTTCCGCCGCGCCTCTGCCGCTGACGCCCATACCCACTATCAAAGCCGTTTTAATCATAACTCCACGCCATGCAACTTATCAGCCCCACTACGCCCGCCACGGTGGTGATCAAGGTGTAATAAGTGACTATCTTGCTCTCCTTTATGCCCTTATATTCCAGATGGTGGTGAAAAGGCGCCATCAAAAACACTCTTTTCCCCTTTGCCTTGTAGACAAGCACCTGCACTATTACGGATATGCAGGACACGATATACATTATGCCGACAAAGAGCGTCATCAGCGGAATTTTCATAAACGCGCAGGCGCAGGCGAGCGCGCCGCCCAACGCCAAGGAGCCGGTGTCGCCCATAAAAATGCTTGCAGGCGCAGCGTTGAGCCAGATGAACGCCGTAACGGCGCCCGCCATGGCGGCGCAAAATACGCCCACGGAAGTTATCTGCTCGCGATAAAGCGCCTCGCCTTGGGGAATGACGGCGGAAGAGAAATAAAACGCCGCCGCGGCGAGCACGACAAACCCGGATACGGAGCATTTTGCCACTAAACCGTCCAGTCCGTCCGTCAGATTGACGGCGTTGGTAACGGCGATGAAAAAGAGCATGCAGCACGGGATATACGCCCAGCCCAGATCAACTTGCTCGCTGGTGAAAGGCAGATATATCGCGGAAGAGATGTGCGCGTTGCGGTAGCAGAACACCGCCACGATGACGGCGATGCCAGCTTGTCCCACCACTTTCTGATAGGCTTTCAAGCCCTGATTGTGCCTGTAATGCACCTTGATGAAGTCATCCAAAAAACCCAGCAGTCCGTATGCCGCCGTCACCGCGCACGCCACGGCGCAAAAGGTGACGTCCATCTCCCCGACCAGAGCGAGAGCGAGCGCGGCGGCGACAATGAAGATGACGCCGCCCATGGTGGGCGTGCCGCTTTTTCCCGCATGCTTGTCCACATAAGAAAGCACGGTCTGCCCCGCTTTGAGTTTGCGCATAAGCGTCAAGACCGGATAAGACAGGAGCGCCGCCGCCGCAAACGCCGCCAGCGCGGCGGTGAGATATTTCAATCCGACAGCCATTTTTCGTCCAAAATGTGCATGAGTTGTTTTTTGTCTTCATAAGGAGTTTTGACGTTGTTTTCCTCAATATACTCTTCGCTCCCCTTGCCGGCTATCACCACCACGTCGCCGCGCCGCGCCGCTTTGCAGGCGTATTCCAAGGCTTGCGGGCGGTCGTGTATGACCACGGCTTCCCCCTTTATCCCTTTGAGAATGTCCGCGGCTATGTCCTCTCTCCTTTCCGAGCGCGGATTGTCCGCGGTGATCACCACTCTGTCGGCAAGCGCTTCCGCAATGCCGCCCATTATCGCCCTCTTGCTCTTGTCCCTGTCCCCGCCGCAGCCGAAAACGACCGTAAGTTTTCCGCTGCACAGCGCGCGTGCCTGTTCGAGCACGTTTTTCAGTCCGTCCGGAGTGTGGGCAAAATCGATGATAAAGGTGCGCCCGTCCTTTTGATAGACGTTGAAACGCCCTCCGGGCGGTTCTATCTCCGCCATGGCGTCCGCTATTTTGGCGCAGTCCAAGCCCAGTTCGCGCGCGCACGCAATCGCCGCCAAGGAATTGCTCACGTTGAACCGCCCGAAAAGGCGCGAGGATATATCCATCAGGCAGTCCCTGTCGTTGACCACGTAGCGACATTTTTCGCTCTGAGCGATATTGACGGCAAACACGTCGGCGGGATTGTCCAATCCATATGAGATGAGCGGAACGCGCAAGCAGTTGAGCAGACGCACGCCCTCTTCGTCATCGGAATTTATCACGGCTTTTTTGACGCGTTCAGGCGCGAACAAGCGCCTCTTTGCCAGGGCGTATGCGCGCATATCGCCGAAAAAGTCCAAATGGTCGCGGGTGAGATTGGTAAACACGCCTATATCGAAGCGGATATTGTCCGTTTTGCGCCAGTAGAGCGCGTGCGCGGAAACTTCCATCACCGCCGCCCGGCAGCCGCTTTGCACAAATTGCGCCAAGGTCTTGTTCAGCTCCCACGGATCGGGCGTGGTGAGCAGAGCGGGATAACGCTTTTCTCCGTCGCTGATATACATGGTGCCGATCAGTCCGCAGCGCATACCGCAGCGGCAGGCTATCTGCTGCACCAAGTAAGCCACCGTGGATTTGCCGTTGGTGCCGGTCACGCCCACCATCTTCAATTTTTGCGCCGGATCGCCGAAAAATCTGCCGCACAGACTGGCGAACGCGGCGCGGGCGTCTTTTACTTTTATCTGCGGCAGCTCGAGCGGCGCAAACTCCTCGCACACCGCCGCCACCGCGCCCGCCTGCGCCGCGGCAGCAATGTATTTTCCGCCGTCATCATGCGTGCCCTTTAAGGCGATAAACAGGCTGCCCTTGCCCACCTTGCGGCTGTCTGCGCATATATCCGTTATTTCGGCGCTGATTTTGCCTTTTATTCCCTCCGTTTTCAATCCGGCGAGCAGTTCTTCCGATCTCATGTTCCCTCCGCCATTAACTATAATTCCGCAAGTATACATATGCGCCGCAATCGCAAAATAACCGCGCTTTCGACAATTTTATCCCATGGCGAAATACACCACCGTATCCGTGCTTATCTTGGCTCCGGCGGCAGGCAGCTGATAGACCACCTTGCCGCCCTCTCCCGAATATTCGTAATCGAGCCCCGCCCTTTTGAGCGCGGCGGCGGCGTCCGCCAGCCCCATGTCCGTCACGTCGGGCATGACGACTTCGGGCGCGCTTTCAACGCCCTGCGCCGGCGTTTTGTAATAAGAAAAAAGCGCGGAAAAGATCTGTCCCACATAAGGCGCCGCCACTATCGAGCCGTAATACGCATAGCCCTGCGGTTCGTCCACCAAAAACAGGCAGACCACCGTTTTCCCGTTCACCTCGGTAAAGCCCAAAAAAGAAGAAATGTATTTGCCGGCGGCGATCGCGCCGTTCTCGTATTTTTGCGCCGTGCCCGTTTTGCCGCCTATCTTGTATCCGGGCACGGCGGCGTTTTTGCCGCTGCCCTCTTCCACCACGCCGAACAAAAGGTCTTTGAGCGCCTCACAGGTGGCGGCGCTCACCGTCTTGTTGCGCACATAGGCGCCGCCGCGATAGGCAAGTTCTCCGTCAGTGCCGGTTATCTCTTCCACAAGATAAGGGCGGTAAAGATAGCCCCCGTTCAGACAGGAAGCCACCGCGCTTGCCAGCTGCAAAGGCGTGACGGCTATCGCCTGTCCGAAGCCTATGCGCGCCAGATCCACGTTTTTGACGGAATTTTGTCCGATGAGCATGCCGGAGCTTTCCCCGTAAAAATCTATGCCCGTCTTTTGTCCCAGCCCGAAGGCGTTGAAATATTCATACATCGTCTGCGTGCCCGCGGACAGCGCCACGTCCACGAATACGCAGTTGCAGGAATTGTAAACGCCGTGGCGGAAATCCTGACTGCCGTGACCGATGGAGCGCCAACAGCGTATGCGCTGTCCGTCTACCGTGCAACTGCCGCCGCAATAGTAAGAATTTTTGATAACGCCCGTTTCCAGTCCGATGGCGGAAGTGAGTATCTTGAAGGTGGAGCCCGGTTCATACATATGCGTTATCGGCACGGAAGCGGAATTTTCCATCAATTCAGTCACGTTGTCGCGCGGAATGTCGTTGAGATCGTAAGAAGGCGACTGCGCCATGGCAAGCACCGCTCCGCTGTCTGCGTCCAGCATCACGCAGCTCACGCTCTTGGCTTGATAGCGCGCTTGGGCGTCTTTCACCGCCTTTTCCGCCACCGCCTGCATGACGTATTCTATCGTCAGGCGCACGTCCATGCCCTTGACGGGCGCGACGTAATATGTGTCCCCGTCTTCAAGCTGTCTGCCTATCAGATCTGTTTCCGTATAAGAATAACCGTTGCGCCCGGTGAGATATCGGTCGTATTGCAGCTCTATCCCGCTCTGCCCCTTGTTGTCCGCGTCGGTAAAACCCAGGATCTGCGTGAGAAATTCGCCGTGGTCGTAATAGCGCGCGCTGTCTGCGGTGAAATATATGCCCGAATAATCTTTTTCTTCTATGCTCAGCTTTTCTTCGCGCGTGATTTTGCGGCAAAGGCGCGTTTCCGATACGCCCTTTTTGGTCAGACGCGTGTAAAGCAGCGTCCTGTCTATGTCCAACACGCGAGAAATAAAGTCCGCCGCCTCTTCCGCCTCTTCCGCTTTGACGTCCGCGGGGCGGCAATACATGGTGTAAAGAGTATAAGAAGACGCCAAAACCACGCCGTTCACGTCCGTGATGTCACCCCTGTCCGCGGTGAAAGGCAGATCGCGCGTCCATTGCCCGAAGGCGAGCGTGCGCAGATGGTCGGAATCCAAAACTTGCAGATAAAACAGTCTGCCCGCCAGAATACAAAGGAAGAAGGTTATCAGCAACGCCGTTGCCGATAACCTCCTCCTGATACTTATATGGGAGATTTTTTCCATTCGCCCCTCCGATAAAATTATTTTTTATCTTTGGTGCGAATGACGGATGAATTTGCTTATCCTACCTGCTCACCCAGCCAATCGCAAAACTCGTCGAAAGAATTGGTTTGGGTGTCGTATGCGTAAGAGGCGCCCTCGCCCGCCTGCAAGGCGCTGGCGGAACCGTCTGCGCCCACGAAATAAGCGGTCGCGTCCTGCGTGTATGCGGAAGGCTCCGTGGTCGCTTCCGCCGCGCTGCCGCCTATCACCACGTTCACCAGGATCAGCGTTGCCACCACCGCGATTATGGCAAAATAAAGCGCGATGAGGATCTTTGCCTTGGTGTTGAGGCGCATCTTCTTTTTGGGTTTGCCCTCGTTTTTGTTGATACCGTATTCGGGAAAACCGCCCTCCTGCACGGGAACAAAGTCCTGCTGCTCGTAATGGCGGGGGTCTTCATAATTATATCTATTGTCATAAGAGGCACGGTATGCGTCATAATATCCGGCATTCTGCGCGCCGGACGCGTCATAATAGCCGTTATTGTAGCCGTATCCGTCGTAACCGTAATTGCCGGCACCGTATCCGGGCGTATACGTCTGCGCAGGGGCAGACTGCATGCGGTCGGTGCGCTCGTAAGTGCGTCCCGCGTATGCCCTGTCCGCGCCGTAAAACGCGCTGTCCGTGCGAGTGTATTGTTCCTGCTTTTCCATCGTTTCGTTCATACTGCCCCGTTCTCCTTATATTTTTTCCGCTATCCGCAGTTTGGCGCTTGCCGCCCTCTTGTTTTCTTCCAGTTCGTCCGCGCTCGCCGTGAGCGGCTTTTTTGTTAAGATCTCTATCTCCTGCTTTTTATCGCATGTGCATATCGGTTGGCGCGGCGGACACACGCAGCTGCTGTGCAGATAGGCAAACGCCCGCTTTACCGCTCTGTCTTCCAGAGAGTGGAAGGTTATCACGCATATCCTGCCCCCTTTCCTCAGCCTGCGCGCCGCTTGCACTATCACGTCGAACAGACCGTCCAGCTCTCCGTTGACTTCTATCCTTATCGCCTGGAAGGTGCGCTTGCACAGGCTGCGCCCCTTGTGCCTTTCCTTTGCCGGATAACAGGATACCACCGTTTCCGCCAGCTCGCTCGTCGTCTTGTAAGGCGCCTGCGCCCTGCGCTTGACTATCGCCGCCGCTATCCGGCGCGAAAGCCGCTCTTCCCCGAATGCGTATATGACATCCGCCAGCTGCTTTTCCTCATATCCGTTCACCACGTCCGCCGCACAAAAGCTCTGCTCTTTGTCCATCCTCATGTCCAGCGGTCCTTCGGCGATATAGGACATTCCCCTTTCCGCGTTGTCAAGCTGATAAGACGATACGCCCAGATCGAAGAGTATCCCGTCTATCTCGCTTATCCCCAGCTTGTCCAGCTCGGCGGAGAAATTTTTGAAGTCGTTGTGAATGAACGTTATTTTGTCCCCGTAAGGGGCAAGTTTCTCTTTTGCCGCGGCAAGGGCTTCCGCATCTTTGTCAAAGCAGATCAGTCTGCCCTCTTTCAGTTTTGCCGCTATCAGGCTGCTGTGTCCCGCTCCGCCCGTGGTGGCGTCTACGTATATGCCGCCGGGTTTGACATTCAGCCCTTCAATGCACTCGCCCGGCATAACGGGTTTATGGACGAATTGCATCAGAATATGATCCCTCCGCCCAACTGCTCGAACTTCTCTTTGTGAGGATAATCGTATTCCTCGCCGCTGAGATTCTCTTCAAAACGCTTGGCGTCCCACAGCTCCACTTTTTTACCCATGCCCACGAACACCACGTCTTTATTGATCTCCGCCATCTTTTTCAACTCGGCGGGCACCACGAACCTGCCCTGGCTGTCTTCTTTGAGTTCGCCCATGAAGCCCATCAGCACGCGGGCGGCTTTAAGATCCTTGGTGTCGGCAACGGTGACCATGCTCTCAAAGTGGGTAAAGAGCTTGTCCGCCTCTTCTTCAGTGACGATGGAGAGGCAGCCTCCGGCAGAATACATTGCATAAAGTTGCTTGGAAGGCATGTTGTCACGCAAATTGGAAGGGACTCTCAGTCTGCCCTTTTCATCGGCGTGTAAGTTGTATTTGCCTGCCAGCCGCATATTCTGCCTCCTTTGTGTTTTGTAACTCCATTATATGCCGCTCGAATTTGTTTGTCAATAGAAATTTCCACTTTTTTCCACAAAAATGAATATTTTTTCATCGGAAAAATTTTCTTCACCATATCTTGTGTAGCACATATGTTTGTATACAATTTTTTCCGCAAAAAATCGTGTGGAAAGCGCCGAAACAAGGGAAAAGCCGCCGGGGAAACAAATCCCTAAGTTTTCCCCATTTTCGCCGTTTTTGCACAAAAATTCGGTGGATAACTCGGCTTTTTAGAAGTTTTTATTCTGCAAAACGCCTTTGCGGCGTCTGCCGCCGCGCAGGGCGTCCTCTCCCCTTGCGCCTGCTCTCCGCCATGCTTCAAACCGGAAAAACAAGCGTGGCGATCGGTATTTGAACATATGTTTGAAAAGGCGTTTTTCACCCGTCCGCGCCTTGCGCATTTCGCATAAATATACGATTTTTCGCCTTGATTATACATAACCGTCCGTAATGACAAAAGGCGCACGCTTTCTTTTTATATAATATATCGGCGCGCCCCGGTAACGAAAAAGCATGGCATGTATACCGCCGCATATGCCGCACCGAGAGGCGATCGAGCGCGACGCGCGCAGTCCGATCCGACCTCGCTCCGGCTCCGTCCGGCAACAGCGCTTGCCGGGCATGATCGCGTCAGCCTCCCCGCCCGACCCAAGCGGAACGGCGGCGCGCACCCGCGCCCCTTACGCATGGATCCGCACGGCTGCGCAAAGGCTTGCTAAATATCTTTGCGTGCGGGCGCGTATATGGACAAAACGGAACATGCGGCAAACTTCCTCGCGCGAATAGTCGCGCGTAAATGTTCTAATAATTATATAGAGGCAGATAAGAATACGCCCGCGCCGCGAAGTGTTTTTTGTGCGTGTAATGCGCGTGTTAACGATATGCCGTTTGCGTGGGCGCCTGTAGTGATGATTTTGCGCCCGCCCGCGCACGAATATGATATTTGTTTTGAGCGCGCGCGTTAACGGTCATTATAATGCACGCGCACGGAGATATTTTTTATATCGCGCTCCGCGATAAGATAAAGTAACGCGCACTGCGTTATTGAGTAAATGTAAAGGGCGCGCACGCTTCCGCTGTTTATTTTGCGTGCAGGCGGAGAGCACTTTTATCGGCGCGCACCCGGACGAATAATCTTTTCACCTGTGCGGAAATGCTTTTTAATGCGTACGTGCGTTTATGGCAAAGAAATCAAGCGCGCGGATATGCGGCAAAATTACCGCGAGCATGCGTCGGCGAAAAAATTTTTGTGCATGCGCAGAATGTCCAAAATTTTACGTGCGCCCTGCCCCGTTATTCTTTATGCGGCGTGCGGAAATGATATTTATTTTGCGCCCGCCCCGATCGTTTTTCTTTCACGCTTGCGCTCCGTCGCTTGTTTATCGCACGCGGACGGGATCGAAATTTATTGCGCGCCCGCAAAACTCATATTATCACGCCGCGCCTGCACTGAGATATTTTCCCTGCCCGCGCGGCAAACGTTATTCTTTCGCACGCGCCAAACACAGATAACAAGATCGCGCAAATGCGATAATGTTGTTTTAATTGCGCTCATACGGGCACAGCAAAAAATACGCGCGCCAGACAATGAGATATTACGCACATATAGGCGAAATTATGTAAAAATCACAAAATTGAAACGTCACTCCTCGTCAGGCAAAGCGAGTATCTCCGTCAGAGAGTTGTCCGTCAGATCGCAGGAAGTGAGAAAATAAGGTATACCGTTTTTGCGCACCACCCTTTCTGCCCGCACGCCCTTGCCGTGCAGATGACCGTAAACCACCGCGTCCGCGCCGGCGGCGGCGATGAGGCGGGTGTATTCGCTGTCTTCAAAGCGCACGTTGAAGGGCGGGTAATGACACATGACCACGGTTTTATCCCCATCCCTTCTCATGGCGCACATCTTGTCCAAGGAGAGTTGCAGCCGTATCTTTTCCCTCTCCAAGATCTTGACGTCTTCTTCTTCCGCGGAAAACTGCCAGAGCCTGCTGCCGCAGACCAAGAGTTTGCCCAGTCGCAGACAGTCGTTTTGCACGGCATAAAAATTTTCACCGAGAGCGGCGCGCACTTTGGCAAGCGAACTCCACCAATAATCATGATTGCCGCGAATGATGACTTTTTTGCCCGGCAGAGCCGCCACGCGCGCAATGTCAGGCGCCGCCTGCCGCATGTTCATGCCCCAAGAGAGATCCCCCGCCAACAGCACCACGTCGAATATCGACACCTTCTGCCGCCAATCCGCCTCTATCTTTTCCATATAGCCCTGCCAGCCCGTGCCGAAGACGTCCATGGGCTTGTCGGCAACGCCGCCCGAGAGATGAAGATCGCTGATGGCAAAAACTTTCATATCTCTATTATAGCGGAAACGGCTTTTACGGGCAAGCAAAAAGCGGCAGGCTCAGATATTGCGCGGCAAACGCCGCCTCTTGCGAGGATAATTGTGCCGCGCGGCGCGGCACGCAAAATAATATAGCGCCGTTTTTATCTTGCCCGGAGTTTTATAACGCGTATCGGCATATGCGCGCGGTGCGGGCGCGCCCGTGCGCCTTATCATTTTATCATATTGCTCAAAATATAATCAACAGTTATGCAATGAGAGCCACCCTATCAATGCGATTTTTTGATAAAAATTTTGCACGGCTTTGGCGCCGTGCAAAACGATAGCCACCCTAACAATGCAAAATCATTGAGGATAGAGCGGCAGTTCAAACACCCCTTCGCACTCCTGCGTGTTATACTCCTGGCAGGGAGGTATGTAACAATAGCCGTATGAGGGCACGAGCAGCTGCACGGGCATCACCACTTTGAGTATCACGGTCACGCACGCCGTCACGGTAAAGACATCGTTGCCTTCGTCGTATGTGCCCACCGTGGACACCACGTTGCCCACCGCTTCCACCGTGTAAGGTATCAACGAAGGCTGCGGCGTGCGCAGGACCACGTCTTTTTGCACCACCACGTTTGCCGTTGCCGTCCCCTGCTTGCCCGTGGAGTCCGTAAAGGTCACTTGAACGGGAATGACTATATTGCATTGCACGCGCGAACGCCCGGGCAGATCGGGTATATCCGTTATCGTCAGATCGGTCACGGAAGCTCCCGCGCCCTGCGAGCGCGCGGATATAAAGGTATAAGGTTCGCTGAGTCCGGAGGGGGTAATGTTTTCCGGCGTCAGCTCCACGCTTTCCGTCTGCTGACGGCTCATGCAGGCGTCGAATATCTTATCCGCCTGTATGCAGGTTTTTTCGCATAAGCCGCTTATTCCGTTGCCCCGTATAACGCCCGGAATCTTATCCGATTTGCAGTTATTGCAGAATGACATAAATTTTCCTCCTATAATTCCGAGCCGACATTTCAAGCGGCCCTTTTCATAAACAATTATATGTAAGAGGAGATTTTTTTGTGTTTTGCAAATAAAAAAGCGGCTGACCGCCGCCTGCAAGTTGTATTTTATTCGTTGAGATAGCGCTCCATCGTCGCGCAGACGTCTTCTTTGCCCGTCTTTTCCAAAGACGAGGTGATCAGCAGGTTGTCCACGCCCAGTTTGAGCGCCGCGGCCACCGCCTTTTTCTGCCTGACCGCCGCCGCGCGGGAAAGTTTGTCCGCTTTGGTGAGCACCACGCAAAAAGGCACTATGCCCGCAGCGAGATAACTTATCATGCGCTTGTCCAATTCGGAAGGCTCGCGGCGGATATCCATCAGCACCAGCACCAATTTGAGTTGCGGCGACGAGGTGAGATATGTGCCCATCAGCGCGTCCCAACGGCGGCGCTCATCATCGGAAAGTTTGACGGCATAGCCGTATCCGGGCAGATCCACCAGATAAAATTCCCCGTCGTTGACGGAAAAATAATTCAACAGACGGGTCTTGCCCGGCGTGGAAGAAGTCTTAGCCAGCCCTTTCCTGCCGGTCAGATAATTGATAAAGGAAGATTTGCCCACGTTGGATCTGCCCGCCACAGCCACTTCGCCCGCGCCGCGGTCGCAAATGGCGGCGGGATCCGCCACGGAAGTCACAAATCTTGCCGTTTTGATCTCCATCAGGCGCTCCGATACTCCACTTCCGGAGCCTTGCCGCCCTCTATGCAGTCTTTAGTGATACGCACGCGCGCTATCTTGCGCTCGGGCGCTTCATACATGAGATCGGTCATCACGTTTTCCACGATGGATTTAAGTCCTCTGGCGCCCGTGTGCAGCTTGATGGCTTTGTCAGCCACGGCATAAAGCGCGTCTTTATCGAATTCCAGTTCCACGCCGTCGTAACCGAGCAGTTTGCGATATTGCTTGACCAAAGCGTTTTTGGGTTCAGTCATGATGCGCACCAGCGCGTCTTCGTCAAGCGCGTTCAAGCCCACGATGATGGGCACGCGCCCTACAAATTCGGGGATCAGCCCGTATTTTATCAAATCGTCGGGCTGGATATCCTTGATGATGTCGCCGAAGTTGTGCTCGCCCGGACGGCGCACGTTGGCGCCGAAGCCCAGCCCGGAGCTGTCTTTGCGCTTGTCCACTATCTTATCCAAGCCCACGAACGCTCCGCCGCAGATAAAGAGGATATTGGTGGTGTCTATGTTGATGCATTCCTGCTGAGGGTGCTTGCGCCCGCCCTGCGGAGGCACGCTCGCCACGGTGCTCTCTATTATTTTAAGCAGCGCCTGCTGCACGCCTTCGCCCGATACGTCGCGCGTGATGGACATATTCTCGCTTTTTCTGGCTATTTTGTCTATCTCGTCGATATAAACTATGCCCAGCTGCGCCTTTTCCACGTCATAATCGGCGGCTTGAATAAGTTTGAGCAGAATGTTCTCCACGTCGTCGCCCACATAGCCGGCTTCCGTCAGCGTGGTGGCGTCTGCCACGGCAAAAGGCACGTTGAGCACTTTTGCCAGCGTTTTGGCAAGCAGCGTCTTGCCGCTGCCGGTAGGTCCC
The DNA here is from genome assembly GCA_944380295.1 of uncultured Christensenellaceae bacterium. Classification (GTDB taxonomy): domain Bacteria; phylum Bacillota; class Clostridia; order Christensenellales; family UBA3700; genus Alloclostridium. The sequence goes on along the minus strand of CALWHE010000001.1, from coordinate 179,013 downwards.
ATCATCAGCACGTTGGATTTTTCCAGCTCCACTTCGTCGTCGCCGAGAGAGTTTATGCGCTTATAATGGTTGTATACGGCAACGGAGAGTATCTTTTTCGCCGACTCCTGCCCGACTATATATTCGTCCAGTTTCTCTTTGATCTCCTGCGGCGTGAGCAGCTTGAACTTGGGCGCGTCTTTTTGCTTATCGCTCTCCTTTTCTTTGAGCAGCATGTTGCATACCTCTATGCAGGATTTGCAGATATATGCTCCGTTTGCGCCCAAAAGCTGCCCGGCGTCCTCTTCCGTTCTGCCGCAAAAAGAACACCTGAGTTGTTTTTTTTCGTCCACTATCAACCTCTGTTATAATATATCTTGTCTATGATACCGTATTCGAGCGCCTCTTCCGCGGTCATAAAGTTATCCCTGTCCGTGTCTTTATACACCTGCTCGTAAGGCTTGCCGGTGTTTTGCGACAATATCTTGGTCAGGCGCTCCTTGGTGTCCTGCAACAGCTTGGCGCGAATCATCACGTCCGTGGCTTGACCGCTCGCCCCGCCCAACGGCTGATGTATCATTATCTCACTGTTGGGCAGCGCAAAACGCTTGCCCTTGGCGCCGCTGGACAACAAAAACGCGCCCATGGACGCCGCCATGCCTATGCAAATGGTGCTCACGTCGCACTTGATGTAATTCATCGTGTCGTAAATCGCCATGCCCGCCGTCACGCTGCCGCCGGGAGAGTTGATGTAAAGACTGATGTCTTTGGTGGCGTCTTTCGCCTCCAAAAAGATAAGCTGCGCCACAATGCTGTTGGCGGATTCGTCCGTCACTTCTCCCGACAAAAATATTATCCTGTCTTCGAGCAGGCGCGAGTATATGTCGTATGCGCGCTCGCCGCGATCCGTCTTATCTATAACGGTGGGTATGAGAATGCTCTGTCCTTTCATTTCTTCCTCCCTTTAATTGTATCTTTCCCCGCACGCGGATATACCCCGGCGCGGGAAAAGACATAATTCGCAATTTTTACTTGATGGTGTTGTTGGCTTTGAGATATGCCATCAACTTTTTGTTGAGCGCTTCGTTTTTGACGTAAGAAGCGTAATGCTCGTTGAAGTCCTTCTTGATCTCCTCAACGGGCTTGTTCTCTTTGGCGGCGATGTCGGCGTAAACCGCCTCTTCGTCTTCCGCCGTAACTTCCAAGCCGGCAGCCTTGACCACCTGCTCGAGCACCAGCCTGTTTTTGACCGTGCGTTCGGCAGGCTCTTTGTAAGTTGCTTTGAGCTGCTCTTCCGTCTGGTTTGTATAGCGATAATAATTCTCGATATTAAGCCCCTGATACATGAGCCTGTATGCAAACTCCTGCACCATTTCTTCCACCTCTTCATCTATCATGCATTGGGGAACGTTGACTTTGGCGTTTTCCACCACTTTATCGATGATCTTGCGCTCCAAAGCAGCTTCCGCCGCGTCTTCTTTGCGCGCCTTGATCTGCTTTTTCACGTCCGCTTCGTATTCTTTGAGCGTATCGAAAGAAGAAACGTCTTTGGCAAATTCGTCGTCGAGTTCGGGCAGTTTCTTCACCGTGATGTCCTTGACCGTGACCACGAACACCGCTTTTTTGCCCGCCAACTCTTCCGCGTGATATTTTTCCGGGAAGGTAACGTCCACCGCTTTGCTCTCGCCCACGTTCATGCCCACAACGCCTTCTTCAAAGCCGGGAATGAAAGCGCCCGAGCCCAAAGTGAGATCGTAATCGTCGGCTTTTCCGCCTTCGAACGCCACGCCGTCAACACTGCCGGCGTAATCTATCTTGACCTTGTCGCCCATCGCCGCGGGACGATCGGTCACCTGCTCCCACCAGCCGGCGTTTTCACGCGCCCTGTTTATCTCTTCGTTCACCTCTTCTTTGCTCACCTTCACCTTGTCTTTGGTAAATTCGATGCCGGTGTAATCGCCCAACGTTACCGTGGGTTTGAGCTGCACTTCAGCGGTGTATTGCAAAGTGCCGTCGGAGATGGCGGTTATGCTCACTTCCGGTCTGTCTACGGGGAACAGCTCTTTCTCCTCGTCCAAAACGGCGTCGTAAGTCTTGGGCAGAACGATGTCGAGCGCATCTTCGTAAAACACGGAAGCTCCGTAATACCTTTCGATAAACGCGCGCGGCGCATGCCCCTTGCGGAAGCCGTCTATATTATACTTGCTCTTGTTTTTGAGATAGGCTTCGTTCAAAGCGTCTTTCCACTGCTGCGAGTCCACGTCTATGGTGAACTTTACGCGGTCGTTTTCCAACATTTCCTTGGTGTAACTCATAAATGGTTCTCCTTGCTTGCTTTTTTACAGTAGAATAATTCTAGCATACGACGCGCGATATTGCAATTATTTTTATTGCAAAATAAACACATTTCTTTTATAATATACATATGCCGAACGATTATATCACAGTAAAAGCGCTTGCCGCGGAATTGAGCGACCTGCTCGCGGGAGGCAAGATCAATAAAATTTATATGCCCGAAAAGGACGAAGTCACCTTGGCGATACGCGCCAAGGGGGAAAACAGACTGCTCTGCATCTCCACCAATCCGCAGAATCCGCGCATGCATATAACCAACGTGCGCAAGGAAAATCCGCCCGTGGCGCCCGGATTTTGCATGTATCTGCGCAAATATTTCACCGGCGCCACCATCATTTCCGTCGACATGGCGGGCGAGGACAGGATAGTGGTGATGAAAGCGCTCTCACGCAACGAGATGCACGACGAAATAACCGTCACTCTGGTGGCGGAGATGATGGGCAGATACAGCAATCTCATCGCCTTGGACGGCAAAGGCAATATAGGCGCAGCCATCAAACAGGTGCCCTTCGACACCGCCACCAAGCGCTGCCTGCTGCCGGGCATAAAATACTCCGCGCCGCCGCAGAGCAAGCTGCCGCCGTCCGATAAAACCGCATTGACAGCCGCCCTAAGAGCATATAACGGCAGCGATTTAGGCGCATTTATCGCAGGGGCTTTCGCGGGATATTCAAAGCAGACCGCGGCTTTTGCCGTGAGGCTTGCCGGCGTTGAGAATAATAAGGCGCAACTTTCGGAGCAAGAGATAAGCGCCGTTTTGCAGGCGCTTGACAGGCTGGGGAACATTTACGGCTCCCCCCTTTACTCCCCTTGCTGCAAAAAGAGCGGCGACGCCTATACCGATTATTTCGTCTGCCCTTACGACGATGGGGAATACGAAAAATTCCCCCTGCTGAGCGAATGCATAGAGCGCGCCACCGCCGCCAAGGAGAAGAGCGAACGCCATCGCGAGCACACGCGCGAGCTGAACAGATACTATAAAAATTTTATCGCCCGCGAAGAGAAAAAGTTGGCAAAAAGCCGCGCGCGCCTCAAAGAATGCGAGGACGCGCAATACTTCAAAAAGTGCGGCGATTTGATAACGATCAACTTATACGCCATAAAACGCGGCGCATCTTCCTTTGACGCCACGGATATATACGACCCTGACGGAGCGCAAGTTACGATAACTTTGGATCCCGCGCTTTCCCCGCAGCAGAACGCGCAGGCTTATTATAAAAAATACGCCAAATTGAAGCGGACAGTGAACGCGGTCAACGAGCAGATAGAAGAAACGCTGCAAACGCTCGACCATGCGCGCGGCATAGGCGCGGCGATAGAACTGTGTTCCACCGCCGCGGAATTTGCGGAAATAGAGAGCGAACTCGCCTCTCTGGGCGCGATACGCAAAAAAAGCGTGCGCGACAAACGCCTGCGCCCCGCTTCTCCGCTTGAATACGCGGTGGACGGCTTCACCGTGCTGGTGGGCAAGAACAACCTGCAAAACGAACGCATAACCTTCAAAACCGCCCGCGGCGGCGACATATGGATGCACGCCAAAGACGCGCACGGCAGCCATTTGGTGATCCTTTGCGACGGAGCGGACGTGCCTCAAAACACCCTGCTCACCTGCGCGGAGATCGCCGCGTTTTATTCTCAAACGGTAGAAGCGGACAAAGTGACGATAGACTTCACCCGCCGCAAAAGGGTCAAGCGCCACCCTTCCGGCAAGCTCGGCTTGGTGACTTATACGGAATATTCCTCCCTCATCGTCAAGCCGAACGCGCACGAAGAGCTGCTGAAAAAATAAAAGCCGAAAATATGCGCAAACCTGCCGCCTCCGCGTCAAAACGGGGGCGATTTTTTGCCGTTGCAGGTTAGGAAGAACACGAGCGCGATCGGCATGAAAAATCACTCTTTGGGCGTGAGCTTTTGCATGACCGCCCGGAAATAATCGGGCAACGGAGAGTTGAATTCCAGGCGTTCTCCCGTTGTCGGCTGGGTCAGAATGAGCGTGGAGGCATGCAGCAGCTGCCCGCGCAGACCGAATTTTTTGTCCGCTTTGCCATATACCGGATCGCCCACCACCGGGTGCCCGATGTGCCGCGCATGCACCCTTATCTGATGAGTCCTGCCCGTTTCCAATTCAAAACGAACGAGCGTATAGCCGTGATATTTGTGCAAAATACGATAATGTGTGACCGCGCGCCTGCCCGTGCGCGCCACGGCGTATTTTTTTCTGTCGGAAGCGGATCTGTCCAAAAATGTGTCTATCGTCCCCTCTTCCTTGCTCAGCTCCCCTTCCAAAAGCGCCGTGTATATGCGCCGCGCGGATTTTTCCGCTATCTGCTTTTGCAAAGAAAGATGCGCCGCGTCGTTTTTAGCCACTACCAAAAGCCCGGACGTGTCTTTGTCCAAGCGGTGCACGATCCCCGGGCGCAGCACGCCGTTGATGCCGCTCAAACTGTCCAGTCTGCCGATGAGCGCGTTGACCAAGGTGTTGTCATATGCGCCCGGCGCGGGGTGGACCACCATGCCTTGCGGTTTGTTTATCACCGCCATGTCCGCGTCTTGATAAATTATCTCCACGGGCGCATCCGATGGCGCCAGAGAAAGCTGTTTTGCCGGCGGGATCTCCACGGTCAGTTCGCTGCCCGCGCGCACCTTTTCACCCGCTTTGAGCACCGGCTCTCCGCCGATAAAAACATGTCCGCCCTCTATCAGCTTTTTTATGCCGGAACGGGTAAGCTCGGGAAAAAACGCCTGAACACAAACATCCAGGCGCGAAAAATCTTTATCCGCCGCAAAAGTCTTACTCTCCGACATGCGCGTAACTCCCGAAGAGCGTGCCCTTTTTCTTGGAAAAATCGCCCTCTTTATAGCCGAAGAAGATGTAAATTATCAGCACGAACACGCCCAAAACCAGGTATATGTCCGCCACGTTGCCCACGGCAAAATCTATGCCGAAAATGGTAGACAAAAAGTCGTAACAGATAAAGTCGCGCACATAGCCGAACGCCAGCCTGTCGAACAGGTTTCCTATCGCTCCGCCCAAAATGAGCAGCATGGCAAAACGGAAAACATGAGGCGTGTTGGGGCGGAAAAGCAATAAAAACACAAACAGGGCGCACTCGATCACGGTAAGCGCCACCAGTAGATCCTTATTACCGTCGAACAGTCCGAAAGACGCGCCGTAATTTTGCACGCATTCAAGGGAAAATATGCCCTCTATGACGGTTTCGCCGCCGCCGTCCAACAGATAAAAAACGATATACTTGGTGGCGATGTCAGTTACGAACACCGCCGCCAGCAGCAAAAATTCCAATAAAAGCCTTTTATACGTCTTAGTCATACTTCTTTTTTATGTCCATCGGGACCTGTATGGACATGCCGCCCGGCGTAAGCAGGAACATGTTGGGTCCGATCCGCTGCTGGCTGCCGCAAAGCGCATATATGGCGCCGCTGAGAAAATCGAGTATGCGCTGCGCATGCTTGTCCGGCATACGCGAAAGATCCACGATTATCGCCTGTTTGCGGCGCAAATTGTCTATTATCACGCAAATATCGTGATGAGAACGCGGGTATGTAATGATGATGTTGGAACCGTCAGCACCGGTCACGCTCTCCTCTCTGCGCCTGAACATACCGAAAAAGCCGCCTCTGCGCTTTTTTTCTTCCGTATTTTCCGCATAAGGCATACCGTCGCCCAAAGGCATGACGCCTTCGCCGCGCTCCGCCGGCGCATATTGCGGCGGATATTCGGAAACCTGCCCCCTGCCGGAGGGCGGATACTGCCCCTGTGGAGGATACGGCGGCTGCGGCGGATATTGCCCCTGCGGAGGATACTGTCCTTGCGGCGGATATTGCCTTTGCGGCGGATACTGCCCTTGCGGCGGATACTGCCCCTGCGGAGGATACTGCCCTTGCGGCGGATACTGCCCTTGCGGCGGATATTGCCGCCCTGCAGGATAACGTCTGTCCTGCGGCGCTTCTCCGCGCATGTCAAAAGGGCGAGAATCGCGCTCCATGCGGCGGGGGTCGCCTTCGTGATCGTCCATATTGCGTCTATCCATTTTTCTGCTCCGTTTTTATTCTTTCGCCGAACAGCACTCTGCCCAGCCTTATCATATTCGAACCGCCCCAGCGCACGGCGAGATCGTAATCTCCCGACATGCCGCAGGAGAGCGTTTCTATGCCGTCGAACCGCCCGCGCAGCTGCTCGTAAAGAGCGTGCAGATCCTGATACATTGCGATCAGCGCCTGCCTGTCAGGCGTGTTGGGAAGCACGCTCATCAAGCCTTTTATGCGCACATTGCCGTATTTTTTCAAAGAATCGGCAAAGGAGAGCACCTCTTCCGGCGCCACTCCGCCCTTGCTTATCTCGCTGCCCATGTTCACTTCTATCAGGCAATTTGCCGTCAAAGAGTGTTTGATCGCCTGCTTGTTTATCTCGCCTGCCAGCTCGTCGCGGTCAAGCGAGTGGATAAGGCAGACCTTGTCTATGATGTATTTGACTTTGTTGCATTGCAATCTGCCGATAAAATGACGGCGAACTTCAAGCTCCGGATCGAACGCCGCCATCAACTCCTGCACGCGGTTGTCGCCGATATCGCTCACGATACCCGCCTTTACCACCTGCTCAATCAGCTCTTTGGGCTGAGTTTTGACCGCCGCCACCATGACCACATCGTCTGTGCGACCGGCTTCTTCAAGCGCCTGCTCCACCACGCGGCGGCATTTTTGCGCATTCTCGGCTATTTGTTGCAAAGTGTAGCTCATATTTAATAATATAACATATTTTGCGCGCAAAGTAAACGATTGCGCAAAAAATTTACTTATCGTTGCGCACGCATATGTGTCAACGCATTGTATTTGTCGCTTTCAGCTTGCCGCCGGGATACGACAGTCACACCGCCGCGCCGCATATTTATTCATATATATTTATAATTAAGGCGATTTTTTCACCATAACGGCAGCCTGCTTTGATAAAAAAGCTCCGCATCTTGACAAGCCGAGCAAATCCAAATAGTATCTCTCTTGATTTATTGCCCGGCAAAGACTCGCGGCGCTGCGGAACAACTTGATCAAGCCGCGACAACCTTGACAAAGTGCCGCCAAAGGAAGCGGAAAATTTGAGCAAAGCTCATTGCGGGTGGCTTGCCGGCAAAAAATACGGCGAAATTCGACGCAGAAATCATCTGCGTCGAATTTTATTATTTAATGTTATGATATGGCATTATATTTTCTAAATAATTTTATCAATCAAAATAATTGAGAATAATTTTGCTCGGTATTCATCGCCGTAAGTTCCTCTTCTATCCTGCTTCCGACCAAAATTTTTGATACGGAAACCTCATATGCCACTCTCTCTTCACTCACATCTTCGCTGAGGCATTTGGTATAAACACGGCTCTGCACCCTGCCGCTCACCCACAATTTCTCCCCCACCGGCATATCCTTGATAAAGCGCGCGTTTCTGCCCCACATGATGCACGGGATATAATCGGATTTGTTATACGCCCTGTTCACCGCCAGCAAAACGTCGCAGATCTCGCGCTTGAACGGCGTGGTGCGATATACGGGATTTTTGCATATATATCCGATTATCTCTATCATATTCGGATTTACCTCTTCATCGGCGGGCAAGATCTCCCTGGCAAACGCCGTCAAGAGCAAGCGCGAGCGTTCCCCTTCCGCTTTATTGTAACTGCGGAATTGCCCCACAACGCTTATCCTCGCCCCGGGCACGATCTCTTGGCGTGAGAGCAGCCGTTCGGACACCGTCACGGGTATCACATCCTCCTGCCCGGATAAGCGTGTAACGCTCAACTTGGTTTCGTAAAATTCCTCTCCGCACACTTCGTGTGAGTAGACGGGACTTTCCGTGACCGTCCCGGTCAGCCGTAATTTGTTGTTACTCATCTGTTCGTAATTCATATTACCTCCCCGGCTCCGCATGTTGGACGCCGTTATTATCGATATAGTAATTGTCTTTCAGCACCAGTTCGCTTAGTCCGACCGTCGTATAGCCCTGATTTTTCAGATATGCCAACACGAGCGGCAAAGCCTGTTCTATCGCCTCGCTGTTATTGTGGAAGAGAATGATGCTGCCGTTTTTCAAGCCTTTTTGCACGCGCGAGAGTATTTCCTGCGCGTTCAAACCCTTCCAATCTAGAGAGTCCACGCTCCATTGCACCGCCTGCATGCCCAAGCTCTCCGTCACTTCCACCAGCCTGTTGTTATAGTCGCCATACGGCGGGCGGAAATACGCAGGCCGCTTACCCGTCAGCTCTTCCACTTTACCGCTGACGTAATTAAGCTCCGTTTTTATCTCCTCTTCACTCAATTTAGACATCTGCAAGTGATTTTTACTGTGATTGCCTATCTCGCAACCGGCAGCGTCAATCTTTTTTACCATGTCCGGATATTCGTCCACCCAAAAGCCCACCAGGAAAAACGTCCCCGTGGCGTCATACTCCGCCAAAGTATCCAGTATGCCCTGCGTCTTGTCCGCGCCCCAGGCGGCGTCGAAAGTGAGCGCCACCTTCTTTTCTTCCCCGCAGTCCACGCCGTATACGGGCAGTTTTCGCGCGGATCCGCCGTTGTAAACGTCCGCCACCGCCTCGAAATTCAAACCCACGCAGCACGCTATCGCCAGGACAAACGCCAACACGGCGGCAGCTATGCTCTTTGCTTTTACCGTTACGAACACTTTTTTCTCCTCCAATATATCATCGGCGTTTTGCCGCTTTCAGGCATATACTGCCGAGTTTTGCGTGATTTTGACGATTTTTCTTGCTTTTTTACTCAAAATCGACCGCCGCAACGCCGCTGACGCGTCGCCTTTTTTCTCTTCACAACATGTTTATTCGGGCGCTTGCTTAAATATGTTGTAATATTTTGTCCGTTTTGGTCTTCCGCCTTGACTTTGCCTCTTGTTTGCGCTATAATGATAGAGCTGTGCTAGGTGGGGAGCTAGCGGTGCCCTGAACCTGCAATCCGCTATAGCAGGACTGAACGCTGTTCTAGGCTTTATTTATGGGAGGTCCGCCTCCGATAAGCGATGTTGATACCAAGGTCTTGTGCAATCGTGCACTGCGAACCATGTCAGAGCTTGACCGCAGCAGCATTAAACAGACCGCACGGTGTGCCACGAGGTAGCTTTGGAGGAGTTGGCTGTCGGCGTCACGCTCCGGTAAATACTGTCGAAAACAGATGCACAGCATTTATTTTTATACTTTATAGGTGCATCAATGATCCAAGATAAAAAAATTGCCCTGCTCATAGACGCAGAAAACATCACTTCCAAATACGGCGCGATCATCTTCCGCGAAGTGGCAAAATACGGCACCGCCACTTACCGCAGGATATACGGAGATTTTGTCAATTCGCGCAATATCAACTGGACGCAGGCGGATTTTTCCAAATTTTCGCTCACCCCGGTGCAGCAATACAGCTATACAGTGGGTAAAAACAGTTCGGACATCACCATGGTGATAGACGCCATGGACATACTTTACTCCGGAAACGTGGACATGTTCTGCATCGTCACTTCGGACAGCGATTATACCAAATTGGTGACGCGCCTGCGCGAAGCAGGACTTTCCATCATCGGCATGGGAGAAACCAAAACGCCGCGCGCCCTCAAAGCCGCTTGCGAAAAGTTTATTCCCCTGGACAGCATTTTTAAGACGGAAAACAAAACGGCAGAGAAAAAATCGGCAAAAACAGACTCCAAGCAGGTAAAAACAGAGAAAACCGCAGACAAATCGGATAAAACGGACGAGGTGAAAGAAAAGCCCGCGCGCGGCAGAAAGGTCAAAGAAGAACCCAAAACGGACAAAGGCGAAACGGAAAACGAGAGCGAACCGGATACCGCCACCCCCATTGAGGACATCATCGCCACCATCTGCAACACCATTCTGCCCGATCTGGAAACAGACAGCGGCTGGGCGAATCTGGCGGACGTGGGCAACAGGCTGACCAAACTCTATTCGGATTTCGATCCGCGCACATACGGATACGATAAGCTGAGCCGCCTGGTGCGGGCGCGCGACGAATTTGAAGTGGACAAGAAACCCGGCGAAAACCACACCAGTATTTATTACGTTCGCATTGCGGACAATTACAGAAAAAAACAGCAATAAGTTTGAAAGCCCGCGCAAGCGGGCTTTTTCACCGCCCGAAACAGGCGTCGCCCCGTATTTTTAAGGTCAAACGCAAGCACCGCTCGCCGCGCGGCGGCAAAGGCGCATTGTTTTTCACGCAACGCACATAATGGCGATATGAAGAAAAGCAAATGTATGCGATCTAAATACGATGTGGGCGGAAGTTACACCGGCACGCCCGCGCGAAACAACGGAAGCGACGATAAGGATAACGTGCCCGAACAGGACGCAGACGACCTTTAACCGACTCCCATGCGATATTTTTATCGATTCGACACGGCGCGGCGCAATATCTTCGCTCATGCACGCGAGGCGTTGGCGTTGAAGAGCGCCAGCAAGGCGTAATAGCGCGCATCGGCAAGGAGCGCCGCGGAAGAGGAATACTTCTCCCCGGAGAGCGTGCGCAAAAACGCTTCTTCCGCGCGCATATCGCCCGTCAGCTTCAAAACGGCGCTGTCGGTATATCCGCCAGTCTCTTGCAGAAAATCGGCAAGCATGGCGGAAAATTCCTCCGACAGATCTGCGATCTGCTGCGAAGCGCTTTGAGCGCTCCACTCTCCGGAAGTCACTTTTTCTATTATCTCAAACATATATCCCAGAAAAATTTGCGTATATTCACCGTTATCGCGCGCCAAAGGGGCAAGCTCTTGCGGCAGCGCGTCAAAATTTATCTCTTTGAGTGAAAGGCGCTCGTCCGATAATTGAGCCTCGCCGCAAGCGGTGACCACGTTATCCTGCGCGGAGATATCCGCATAGACCAAATACTCGCCGCCGCTCACCGCGATATAACCGCCCATCCCTTCTTTGCGCATTTGTTCGCTTTGCAGTTTGGCGCTTTCATAATCGACGCAACCGCGGAGATAACTGACAAATACGCCGCTTTTATTGGCGACAAAGGCTTCTTTCATCGTTCCGATCACCGCGCCGTCAGTGATGATGTCCGTTGCCAAAAAGGTGGACAAACAGCTGAGCGCCACCAGAGAAAAGCACAACGCAATCAGCCAAAGTTTGCGCTTGAATCCCCCTCTCTTGCCCGCAACGCGCTCCCTTTCCGGCATCAAGTCCGCAGGATAGTATTCTATATCCGCCGCCTTGTCCTCTTCGCTCGCCTGCGGCGCGGGTTGAGTATATACCACGGCGGGCTCATAGCGCAGCTGCTTTTCCGAACGGTAATAGCGGTAATAAGCGTTATTGTAATTGAGGCTTTCCAGCCCTTCGCCGTCGGACCTGTAATTTTTCAGATAATACTTTGAATAGTCCATACGAAAAAATATGCCGGATTTTGTCTTTTCTTGCTTTTTGGCAATTTATTGGCTATATAATTATAAAAATCAGCGTATTATATAATTATTTGGAAAATTTTTGAGTAAAAAAACAACTTATCGTTATCTCATACCGGTTTGCCGATATAACAATAAGTTGTTTTATTTTGTCTTTTAACGATGTATCCGCAGCTCAGATCTTCAACCGTGACACATAAAGCGGCTTTGTCAACGGCTCTAAGCGCGGCTTTTTCTGCCGGGCTTTTTATTGCAGATCCTCGAACTTCACCACTTCCACGCCGGCTTCCTTGAACAGTTCCAGACTGAACTCGTCCGGATAACCGTATTTGAACACTACCCTGCCTATCCCTGCGTTAATGATCATCTTGGCGCAGATTGTGCAAGGCTGGTGAGTGCAATAGAGCGTGGCACCCTGCACGGATACGCCCAGCTTTGCCGCCTGGATGATGGCATTCTGTTCCGCATGCACGGCGTAACATATCTCGTGGCGGGTGCCGGAAGGTATGCCCAACTTCACGCGCAGGCATTCCCCTTTTTCCACGCAGCTCAAAATGCCGCTGCTGGCGCCGTTATATCCCGTGGTGAGAATGCGTTTGTCTTTGGTTATCACCGCGCCCACATGCCTGTCCGGCTTAAAACAGCTGGACCAGGTAGCCACCTCTTCGGCAAGGCGCATAAATCTTTCGTCCCATTTGTTCATGTTACACCTCTTTTGTAAGTATAGCACATTTTTTCCTTCGGAGAAAAGTTTTATCGCGCTTTTTCGGAAAATTAAGCCGGATCGCCCAGTTTTTTTGGTTTTTTCCGCAAATTTTAAGCAAACGCGCGCATTTGAAGCCGAATTTGCGCGCCGCCCTTTAAGCAGATCGCAAGCGCGATGTTGACTTCGCGCGCGTGCGCGTGTATAATGATTGGTATATAAATACGGCGGAGGTCATTATGGCTCTTTATATCGTTTTGGGTGTGTTGGGCAGCGCACTGGTCGTCCTGCTCGCGGTGATGATATTGCGCGCATGCTTTTGTAAAAACAAAAATAACGGCAAACCTTTCTCCAAGCAGGAAGGAAGGCTGCCCGACGTGGAAGCGCACATCTCCCGCGCCGTCACGCTGCCTACTGTTTCGCAAGTCGATGAGGAAAGCGTTGATTGGGAACAATTTGATAAATTCGCAGATTTTCTGGAAAAAACTTATCCGGAAGTGCATAAACACATGCAAAAAACCGTCATCGGCGGGCACGGGCTGGTGTTTTTCCTGCCCGGATCGGACCCCGCCCTCGAACCCGTTGCCATGCTGGCACACCAAGACGTGGTGCCCGTCACCCCCGGCACGGAAGAAGATTGGACGCATCCGCCCTTTGCCGGGCATAACGACGGAGAATTTATCTGGGGGCGCGGCGCGCTTGACATGAAAAACCACCTGATAGCCGTAATGGAAGCCACGGAAGCCCTGCTCAAAGAGGGTTTTGTGCCCAAACGCGGGCTATATATCCTGCTCGGCTGCAATGAAGAGATCGTGGCAAGTGAAAATTCTTCCGCCAAAAAGATAGCCGCCTATCTCAAAGAAAGCGGCGTGCGCCTCAAATGCGCGGTGGACGAAGGCGGCGGCGTGATCCCGCTCTCTTACAAAAACGTCATAGACAAAACTTTGGTGGGCATCGGCGTGGCGGAAAAAGGCTATTTGGACATAGAGCTTTCCGTCACCGCAAAAGGCGGTCACTCTTCCGCGCCGCCCGCGCACACGGCGCTGGGGATCATTTCCAAAGCCGTCTGCCGCATAGAAAAACACCCCTATAAGGCGGATATGCCCTATTTTATCTACGATATGCTGCGCATTGTCGGGCGCGACGTGAAGAGTTTTCCGCTCCGCCTCGTCACCTGCAATCTGCGCCTTTTCAAACCGTTGCTCAATTATGTGATGGGCAAGATACCCGCAGCCGCGTCTGTGGTGAGGACCTGCACCGCCGTGACCATGTGCTCCGCCTCCACCGCGCCCAACGTGCTGCCGCAGAGGGCAAGCGCGGTGCTGAACATGCGCCTCATGCCCGGAGTGAGCATAGAAGACGCAGTCCGCCGCTTGAAGCGCATAATTAAGGACGAACGCGTGAGCGTGCACGTGCTCAAAGGCAATCCCGCGCCGCCCGTTTCTTCCACCGATACGGATACATACAAGTTGGCGGCGCGCCTGTTGGGCGCCGGTTCGAGCGACAGGACCGTGGCTCCCTACATCGTCATGGGCGCCACCGATTCGCGCTATTACACGGAGATCTGCGACGAGATCTACCGCATTTCCCCCTTTGAAACGCCCGTTTCCCTGTTGCTGACCACGCACGGCACCAACGAACGCCTGCCGGTAAGCTCCATCAAAACGGCGGTGGCGTTTTTCAAAGATTTCATCGCGCAAAGAACGGCGGAATAAGCGGTTTTCCGCCGTTCCGCCGCAAAATTAAAATTCCCGATTGCCTTAAATTTATGCCCTCTTGTCAAAATTACGGCGACCGTTAGCAAAATTTTTATATCCGCTGACTTATTTTGGTCCGCCGTTTGACAAATTTTGCGCACGTCAAAGAATTGCCGCAAAAAAAATTATATATTTTTTACACAAACCTGTTTACATTGCCATATCGGCGTGCTATAATGAATTAGCAGTCAGGAAGGCAGACTGCTAATTTGATGAAAAAATACTTATTGGAGGCATAATTATGACAATCAAACCGTTATTTGACAAAATAGTGGTGGAAGCCGTCGAAAGCGAAGAAAAGACGGCTGGCGGACTGTTTTTGCCCGATTCGGCAAAAGAAAAGCCGCAAAGCGCCAAGGTGTTGGCGGTGGGTCCCGGCGGTATGGTGGACGGAAAAGAAGTCACCATGCAGGTAAAAGTGGGCGACGTTATTCTCTATAATAAATACGCGGGCAGCGATTTCAAGCTGGACGGCAAAGAAGTCACCATTCTCAAACAGAGCGACGTGCTCGCCGTTTTGGCAGATTAAGGAGGTAAATGAATATGGCTAAGAAGTTTTTGTTCGGAGAAGAGGCGCGCAAAAGCCTGAAAGCGGGCGTGGATTGCGTTGCCGACGCAGTTAAAATAACCCTCGGTCCCAAGGGCAGGAACGTGGTGCTGGACAGAAAATACGGCACTCCCCTCGTGACCAACGACGGCGTGACCATCGCCAAGGAAGTGGAACCCGAAGACGGCTTCACCAATATGGGCGCACAGCTCATCAAAGAAGTGTCCATCAAGACCAACGATGTTGCCGGCGACGGCACCACCACCGCGTGCGTGCTGGCGCAAGCCATCGTTTCCGAAGGTTTGAAGAACGTGGCGGCGGGAGCAAACCCCATGATCCTCAAAAAAGGCATTGCCAAAGCCGCGGACGTTGTGGTGGAAGAGCTGAAAAAGATGAGCAAACCCGTAGACTCCAAAACGGCTATCAGCCAGGTAGCCAGCATTTCCGCGGGCGATGAGGAAGTGGGCGCGCTCATTTCCGAAGCCATGGAAACGGTGGGCAAAGACGGCGTTATCACCGTGGACGAATCCAAATCCATGAAAACGGAACTCACCACCACGGAAGGCATGCAGTTTGACAGAGGTTACGTTTCCGCCTATATGGTGACCAACACCGACAAGATGGAAGCCGTTTATGACGACGCATATGTGCTCATAACCGATAAAAAGATCTCTTCCAGCAAGGATATACTCCCCGTTTTGGAAGCCGTGGTGCAAAACGGTCTGCGCCTGCTCATCATCGCCGAAGACATCGAAGGCGAAGCGCTTACCGCCATCGTGCTGAACAAACTCAAAGGCATTTTGAACTGCGTTGCCGTAAAGGCGCCCGGCTTTGGCGACAGAAGAAAGGCGATGCTCGAAGATATAGCCATTCTCACCGGCGGCGAAGTGATTTCCAGCGAATTGGGCTATGAGCTGAAAGACGTGACCCTGGCGCAGTTGGGCAAAGCCAAGCAGATCAAAGTGGATAAGGACAACACCACCATCGTGGGCGGCGCAGGTTCCGCGGACGCAATCTCCGGCAGAGTAGCTTCCATCAAGGCGCAGATAGCCGAAACCACTTCCGATTATGACAGAGAGAAGTTGCAAGAGCGCCTTGCCAAGCTGGCGGGCGGCGTTGCCATCATCAACGTGGGCGCTGCCACCGAAGTGGAGATGAAGGAAAAGAAGCTGCGCATAGACGACGCTTTGGCGGCTACCCGTGCGGCAGTAGAAGAAGGCGTGATACCCGGCGGCGGCGTTGCCCTGCTCGGCTGCATGGCGGAAGTGGAGAAGTTGGTCAAGTCTTTGAGCGGCGACGAAAAAACCGGCGCTATGTGCGTTTTGAAGGCTTTGGATTCCCCTATCAAACAGATAGCCGCCAACGCCGGCATTGACGGCGGCGTGATCGTGAGCAAGATACTCTCTTCCCGCAGAGGATTCGGATTCGGCTATAACGCTCTGACCAACGAGTATTGCGACATGATCGAGAGCGGTATCCTCGACCCTACCAAGGTCACGCGCAGCGCTCTGCAAAACGCAGCCAGCGTGGCGGCTACCCTGCTCACCACCGAAGTGCTTATCACCGATATTCCCGAACCGCAGCCCGCGGCACCCGCAGGCGCAGGAATGGGCGGAGATATGTATTGATAGTTTAAGCGAAAAGCAAAAGGGAAAGGGCGGATATGGATTTATGCCATATCTGCCCTTTTGTTTTTCGCTTGCCGAAAAAGATAGGCGCCGAGTGAAAGTGTCGTGCGATAAAACATTATAATATTCTGACAATATCTGCGCACAGCACTTTGCGCCTACGTGTGAGGGGCAAACCCGACACGCTCCGCTGCGGTTTTCCCCTCGTTTTGCGGCGAGATATAAGAAAACGCGCAAGCGTTAGCCGCAAAAATTCACCCTTTCCGCCCTCATTCGCTTCGCGCACTCCGCTCACTCGGAAAATGCGCACGCCGCATTTTAGAGGTGACGCTTGGCAAAAGTGCGATTTTGCCGCGCTTTATTACACTTTATTAAGGGTGCAGCGTCACGCTGCCGCTCCACAAGTTCCGCTCATTCGGAAAATGCGCACGGCGCATTTTAGAGGTAACGCTTGGCAAAAATGCGATTTTGCCGCGCTTTATTTCCCTTTATCATATAAGCATTGCAAAGAGATTATCTAAAAACACGAACATGTTACTTCAAGGCACGATCAGGGGTGGAGCGCCCCGCGCTCCCAGCCGCCACGCACGACGAGCGCGAAGCTGTATCGTCGTGCATTTCACGTGCCCTCTCGTCGCTTGCGGTTTGAGGGCACATTTCACGTTTTTGCCTTGCTAGGCAAAAACATTTCACTTTTGCGCAGCAGTATACATTCGCTTGCCGCTCACATATATCTGCGCAAAAATTTCACGTCCGAAGCGGCACGGCACACTTTCGCTTACGCTCATTGCCGTGTCGCGGAGGACATTATTTTGTAATCAGTCTTGCCAGTCTGCCGCGTTCGGAATCATATATATCGGCGGCTTCGCCCAGGTAGGCACCCAGATCCAGGTCCTCTTTAAGCCCATGTTCTATCTCTTTTTGCGCCTTTTCCACATATTCTTTTGCCTGTTGCAGCAGGTTTTTGTCCACGGCCTGCGTCATGGATTCGCAATAGCGCACCCATTTGGCGCTGAACGCCGCCAGGCGCTCCCCTTCGAGAGCGTAACGCACTTTGGCGGCATACTCTATCTGCCTCGCCTTTTCCACCGCCTGCGTGATGGAGTTGGTGATGCTCTCCTTGCGCGCGATATACTCCTGCAACAGTTTTTCTTTGGCGGCTATCTCCGCCTTTTGACTTTCTATGCGGTCGCGCTGAGCCGCAAGTGAAGTTTCGTAATTTTTGGTGAGCGTGAGTATGTATTCGTCCACCTGCTTGACGTCGTATCCCTTGCGCCTGACGATAAAGTTTTTTTCCATATCTCCTCCCGCGGCATTATGCCGCCGACAAGATAATTATAGCGCAAAACAAAGGGAGCGGCTTTTCCGCTCCCCCGTGAATTTTGTCTTTTGTGTGGACTTTTTGCGGTATATGTCAAAAAAGTTCAGTTGTTGATGAGCTCTTGTTTGAGGTCGTAAAGTTTTTTGGACAAGTCCACCTTGAAGATGTGCGGGTTAAGGATACGCTTGTAACCATCGTTGAACGCCGCGAACGATTTGGCGTGATATGCGGCGATTTCCATGACGGACGGCGAAGTGTAAACCTGTCTGCCGCCGGAAAACACGGGTATCATCAACTCTTTTGCCGTGAAGTCTGTGAGCGTTTTTTTCTTCCAGGTATATACGGGGTGGAAGATCTCCACCTTGTCCAGTCCCTCGAAATTTTCTTCTTTGAGCGCGATGAGATCGGCGATCGCCTCGCCCGTCTTGTTGTCGAAGAAGCGCACTATCTTTTTCTCTCCGGGATTGGTTATCTTGCCGGGCGTGTCGGACTTTTTCAACTTGGGCACCATATTGCCCCTTTCTTCCTCTATCGCCGCCAACTTGTAAACGCCGCCCAGGCTGGGGCAGTCTTCACTGGTGATGAGTTTGGTGCCTATGCCCCAGGTGTCTATGCAGGCGCCCTGCGCGGCAAGCGACTGCACCACCTTTTCGTCCAGATCGCCGCTGGCGCATATCTTCACCTCTTTCAATCCGGCGGCGTCCAGCATGCGGCGCGCCTCGCGGCTCAGATAGGCAAGGTCGCCCGAATCCAAACGGATACCCACCGGCTTATGCCCCGCCGCTATCAATTCCTTGAACACCTTGATGGCGTTGGGCACGCCGCTGTGCAGCGTGTCGTATGTATCCACCAGCAGCATGCAGGAATCCGGATAAATGGCTGCGTATGCCTTGAAGGCATCGTATTCGCTGGGGAAGCTCATCACCCAGCTGTGCGAGTGAGTTCCCGACACGGGCACGTTGAACATTTTTCCCGCCAAAACGTTTGACGTTGAGGCACAACCTGCAACCATAGCCGCCCTAGCGCCGTAAATTGCCGCATCGGGACCTTGGGCACGGCGCAGACCGAATTCCGCCACGCTGCCCTTTTTGGTTTCGTGCACTATCTTGCTCGCCTTGGTGGCGATGAGCGTCTGATGGTTGAGTATGCACAAAATTGCCGTTTCTATCAGCTGCGCTTCAAACAGGCGCGCCTTTACGGTGAGGATAGGCTCCTGGGGAAAGACCACGTCGCCTTCACGCACGGCGTATATGTCGCCGGTAAACTTGAAGTCTTTGAGCAGGGACAAAAAGTTTTCGTCAAACACGCCCAAGGAGCGCAGATATGCGATGTCTTCTTCGGAAAATTTAAGTCCGTTGATATACTCTATCACCTGCTGCAAGCCGCAGGCTATGGCATAATTGTTGTTGACGCCGCGATAAAAGACGTCGAACACCGCCATTTTGTCCATTTGACCAGTTTTGCTGTAACCGTTGAGCATGGTCAGCTGATAAAGGTCCGTAAGCAAGGTGAGATCTCTCACTTTTTCGCCTCCCCGCCCTCAATTATCTCGCAGCCGCCGCTCACGTCGTAAAAAGCGGTGCAGTCGGGATCGGGCGTTTTATTGTATTTATCCAAAAATTTGAAGTTTATTATGCCCTTGTAATAGAGCGCGATCAGCACGGCGCACAGAGCCGCCATGCAGTAACATATCACCTGCACGATGCCAACCTCCGTGCCGGGGAAGGTGGCGTGGTCGATTTTGAGAAATTCCAAACTGCCGCGCACCAGTCCATACCAGAGCAGATAGCAAAGGGCTATCATAAAGGGTTTGCGCTTGTCTATTTTGAAGTGATACATAGTCAGTCCCAAGCAAAGACCGATGAAATTGAGCACTCCTTCATAGAAGAAGAGCGCGCAATGCCATTCATTCAAGTTATCTTCTGTGATATATACTGCAAACGGAAACCATTGCCATGCGGGATCATCTATGCGCAGCCCGTAAAGCTCCTGATTGAAATAATTGCCCCACCTGCCGACTATCTGACCTAAGAGCAGTGCCAAAACGACCAAGTCTGCCGTTCGCGCTATACTATACATCTTGTTACGCAGGCAGCAGCAGATTATACCCAGCACGCCGCCGAAAATGCCGCCGATGATGGTAAGTCCGCCGTTGCGCAGATTGAACACTTCACGCCAGCCTTCCGCCGTGTCGAGATGATATGTCTTGCCGATACGCGGCACCACATAAAATAGGCGACAACACACGACTGCGAGTATGACCACCCATAAAAACAGCTCAAGAGCAAATTCTGCGCCAATGCCGCGCTTCCGAAGCAAATAGGTCACCAAAGCGAGCGCAAGCAAAAGCCCAACCGTTATCATTATGGCGTAACAAAATATGTCAATGTCGCCTATTGTGAACGCAATGTCGGTAGAAGGTGTTTCCATTAGATATCCACCTTGCAGGCGCCGTCATTGCGCACGCCCACTTCAAAGACGTTTTCCTGCCCGAAGACGCCGGACATATACTCTATGTATTCCGCGGTGTGCTTTTTATCCACAAAAGCCAGAATGGTGCCGGCAAAACCGCCGCCGTGCACTCGCACCGCGCGCACGCCCCTGCGGCGCTTGCTCAGGTTTATGCCCAGCGGCACGCGCTGCGCCACGTCGCCCTCCGGGTAGCAGTTCTGCAAAAGCATATAGGAGGAAAGTCCACTCATGTTGATGACTTCCGCAAAAGCCTTTTCATCGCCCTTCTTCACCGCTTCCGCGCCGGCGACGACGCGCTTGTTTTCGTCATAGAAGTGCATGGCGCGCATGATCGCCCTGCCGCTGACCTCGTCTTGCAGCGCGGGTATCTTTTCGTAAAAATCGCGTTCGTCCACTTCACGCAGCACTTTTCCGCCCAATTTGCCCGCCACAAGTTCCATTTCGCGGCGGATGGCGGCATAATTGTCCGTAAGGTTGCAATGATCGCCGCCTGTGTTGGTGATGACGATGTCCAGATCGTCAAAATTCCAGTTGATGCTCTCCACTTCGGGATCGGCGGTGGACTTGAAGTCTATGTAACTCACGCCGCCCAGGGCAATGGCGCTCTGATCAAGCAAGCCGCTGGGTTTGCCGAAATAAACGTTTTCCGCATAATAAGACGCCTTTGCCTTGTCCATGGCGCCCAGTTTGCCCTCATTGTAAAGGCAGTTGAGGATCTCGCAAATGAGCAGTTCAAAACTGGCGGAAGAAGAAACGCCCGCGCCCTTGAACACATTGCTCTGCGTGGTGGCTTTGAAGCCGCCCGCCTTCCAGCCGTGGTCGAGGTAATATTTGCAGATGCCCTTGATGATGGCGGTGGAATCGCCCTCTTCTTCTTTGATTTTGGCAAGGTCGCCCACATTCACGTATACGGGCGGATAGCCCACGGAATCCACGATTATCACGTTGTCGTCCGTCTTGGTCACACACGCCAGCGTGTCCACGCTGATGGACGCGCACAACACTTTGCCGTTATTGTGGTCGGTGTGGTTGCCGCACACTTCTATCCTGCCGGGGGAAGAGAAAAATTCGCCCTCGCCGTATTTGGCGGCGTGCAGATTGGCAAGCATGGCGTAACGCTCCGCCGCCTGCGTGGGATCGGCGCCCGGATTGAGGCGCGCTATCTCCTTTGCAAAGGCGGGAGAAGTCAAAAAAGTTTTGGCATTTTTACTGCTCATGGTCATCACCTCTCAATGTTATCAGTAAGATTATAGCACATGCGCGCACGATTGTAAATATATAAAGCGATTTTTTTGCGCCCGCGCGCGTGCGGATAAGAAAAACTCTTGCAAAATGCCGGTAAAGGTCTTATAATATAAGTGCCGGTGTTCCGGCGCTCAATACATTCAAGAGGACATTTTTATGTTGACAGAGGACGAACTCAGAGTAAAAGTCAGCCAACTGGTAACTTACGCGCAAGACAACATTGCGCTGAACGAAGCGAACAGGATCTATGTGACCAACACCCTGCTCGACTTTTTCGGTTTGACCTATCCCGCACCCGTGCCGCAGCAATACGGGGACATACAGACGGAAGTGATAGACCCCATTGTGGAGCACGCCGTGGAAACGGGCAGGATCAAAGAGGAAGAGCGCATCTTGTTTGAAACCAAGGTGCTGGGACTTGTCACCCCCTCCCCGGCGGAGATCATCGCGCAATTCGACGCCATCGCCGGCAACAAGAGCGTGCAGGACGCTACCACCTGGCTTTTTGAGCTGAGCAAGGCGAACAACTATATCCGCATGCCGGACATACGCAAGAATATCAAGTGGTCGCACCAAGGCAGGATAGGCAACATCGACATCACCATCAACCTGTCCAAGCCGGAAAAAGACCCCAAGGCGATAGCCGCCGCCAAACTTTTACCCAAGACGGGTTATCCCGCCTGCATGCTCTGCCCGGAGAACGTGGGCTTTGCGGGCAATCTCAACCACCCGGCGCGCCAGACACTGCGCACCATTCCCATCGAGCTGGACGGCGAACCGTGGGAACTGCAATATTCCCCTTATCAATATTATCACGAGCATGTGATCGCGTTTTCCTGCGAACACCGCCCCATGGCGGTGACGGACGCGGCGTTCCGCAGACTGATGGACTTTGTGGATCTGTTCCCCCACTACTTCATCGGCTCCAACGCCGCTCTGCCCATCGTGGGCGGTTCTATCCTCACGCACGACCACTATCAGGGCGGCGCCAAAGTGCTGCCGATGATGACGCGCGAATACCGCAAAACATACACCTGTGTGCAATATCCCGACGTGCAGATAGGCATTCTCGATTGGTATAACTCCGTGGTGCGCGTGCGCGGCAGAGATCGCGACGGCGTTTATTATATGGCAAAACGCGTGCTGGATACCTGGCAAAACTGGACGGACGAAGAGGCAAACGTCATCTGCCGCACGGACGAACAGCACAACGCCATCACCCCTATCTGCCGCAATAACGACGGCGAATATGTCTTCGATCTGATCCTGCGCAACAACCGCACGGACGAAAAACACCCTTACGGCATTTTCCACCCCGAAGAGAGCATGCACAACATCAAAAAAGAAGGCATTGGTATCATTGAGGTGATGGGCTTGTTCATTCTGCCCGGCAGATTGAAAAGCGAGCTGGCGGAAGTGGAAAAATATCTCACCGGCGAAAACCTGCTCGACCTCAAAGCGCTTTCCGACCCGCAAAACCCCATGAGCAAGCATGCGCAGATGATCTTACAGCTGCTCAACGACCACGGCAACGGCAACACCCAAGAGCGCGCGGAAAAGTTGGTCATCGATCACGTAAACGACACCTGTGAGAAAATTTTGGAGTGCACGGGCGTGTTCAAAAACACGGATATAGGTCAGAAGTGCTTCGACAGATTTATGAGAGAAGGTTTGAAATTGAACGACTGACGCCTTGATAAACTGCGTGGGCGCGGCGCAAAGCCGCGCCCTTTTTTTACGTCAACAAAAAAACCGCCCTTGCGGACGGTTTTCTTTCTTTCTGACTGCCTTGACATTACATCGGCATGATCTTCTTTTCCACGCTGCCCACTTCCGTGTCCACGTGGTGCATGTTTGCCTGACGATACTTGAAGAAGTTGGTGGCGACCTGCGGGAAGAGCGCGTAAGAGAGCACGTCTTCTTCCTGTTCCACATATTCCGCGCATTCGGCGCGATACTTTTCCAGTTCGGGTTCAAGCAGATCCGCAGGACGGCAGGTGACGCGTTCTTCTTCTCCGATCGCCTTTTTGACCACATCCGGGTTGGGATCTGCGGGCAGTTTGCCGTATTTGCCGCGCAAAACGTCTTTCGTTTCGTTGGATACGACTTTGTATCTCTCCTTGTAGAAGACGTTGAACACAGCCTGCGTGCCCACGATCTGGCTGGTGGGCGTGACCAAAGGCGGATAGCCCAGGTCTTCCCTCACGCGCGGCACTTCCGCAAGCACCTGGTCGTAAAGGTCTTCCGCGTGCAGCTGTTTGAGCTGGTTGACCAGGTTGGAGAGCATGCCGCCCGGCACCTGGAAGATGAGTGCTCTCACGTCCGTCTGCAAGGACTTGTCCGTGAGGAAGCCGTCCGCTTTGAGGCGCGCCGCCACCTTTTTGAAGTGTTCTGTCAGCTCGTTGAGTTTGACGATGTCCAGTCCGGTATCATATTGCGTGCCGGCAAGCGCCGCCACCATGGGTTCGGTAGCCGGCTGGGAAGTGCCGTTGCCCAAAGGAGAAAGCGCGCAGTCGATGATGTCCACGCCCGCTTCCACCGCTTTGAGATAAGTCAGATTGCCCACGCCCGCGGTCTGGTGAGTGTGCAGATGAATGGGCACTTTTACGGCGGATTTGAGTTCTTTGACCAGTTCATAGGCATTGTAAGGGAGCAGTATGCCCGCCATGTCCTTGATACAGATGACGTCCGCGCCCATCTTTTCCAACTTTTTGGCAAGTTCCACAAAATATTCGTTGGTGTGAACGGGAGAAGTGGTGTAACTGAACGCCGCCTCGCACACGCCGCCGTATTTTTGGCACGCCTTCATCGCCCTTTCCATGTTGCGGGGATCGTTGAGCGCGTCGAAGATACGCATGACGGTGATACCGTTTTTGATAGACTTTTTGACAAATTCGTCCACCACGTCGTCCGCATAATGCTTATAGCCCAGCAGGTTCTGTCCGCGCAACAGCATTTGCAGAGGCGTTTTGGGCATTGCCTCTTTCAGCTTGCGCAGTCTGTCCCAGGGATCCTCGTTCAAAAAGCGCATGCAGGAGTCGAAGGTGGCGCCGCCCCAGCACTCGATGGAATAATAGCCTATCTTGTCCAGTTTGTCCGCCACGGGCAGCATTTCGTCCAATCTCATGCGGGTCGCCGCCTGGGACTGGTGTGCGTCACGCAAAATAGTTTCTGTTATCTTTACCATAATTTACCTCTTTTTCCGATTAGAATACGCCGAAGCAGGCAAGCAAGACGCCCGCAGCGACTGCCGAGCCGATAACGCCGGAAACGTTAGGACCCATTGCATGCATGAGCAGATAGTTGTTGGGATTCTCCTCCTGCCCTACGTTGTGCGCGATACGCGCCGCCATAGGCACGGCGGAAACGCCCGCGGCGCCGATGATCGGGTTGACCTTGCCCTTGGTGATAAGGCACATCAGCTTGCCTATCAGCACGCCGCCCGCAGTGCCCAGACCGAACGCCACCACGCCGATGACCATGATGAGCAGCGTCTGCTGCGTGAGGAAGGTGTCTGCCGTGGCTTTGGAGCCGACCAGCGTGCCCAGCAAAATGGTGACGATGTTGATGAGCTCGTTGCTTGCCGTCTTGGTAAGACGGGGCACCACGCCCGATTCTCTGAACAGGTTACCCAGCATGAGCATACCGATAAGCGGTATTGCCGAAGGCAGCAGCACGCCCACGATACCCGTGACCACCAGCGGGAAAATGACCTTTTCCGTTTTGGAAACGGGGCGGAGCTGTTCCATGACGACGCCCCTCTCCTTCTTG
This sequence comes from uncultured Christensenellaceae bacterium, assembly GCA_944380295.1. GTDB lineage: Bacteria > Bacillota > Clostridia > Christensenellales > UBA3700 > Alloclostridium. Next base: position 153,808 of record CALWHE010000001.1, on the reverse strand, counting down.
GTGGTGAGCAACTTGATGATGGGCGGCTGTATTATCTTGATCAGCGCCATGTAAGAGTATGCCGCCACGGCGATGGACGCCAGCAAGTGGGGAGCCAACTTGGTCGTAACGTATATGGCGGTAGGACCGTCCGCGCCGCCGATGATACCGATAGACGCAGCCTCTTCTCCGGTGAAACCGATGAGGATAGCCACCGTGAAGGTGATGAAGATACCCAGCTGCGCCGCCGCACCCATCAACATACTGCTGGGGTTGGCTATCATGGGACCGAAGTCCGTCATTGCGCCGATGCCCATGAAGATGAGCGGCGGGAAGATGACCCATTCAACGCCCTTATACAGATAGAAGAACACGCCCTCGTTTGCCACCACGCCTTCGCTCACGGAAATGGCGTTGCCGGCATAGATGGAGGTGGTGTTCAGATAGTCCATGATAATGCCTTGGATGGACAATCCCTTTTCCGCCGTCCAGGGCACCACGTTGATGAGCGTCTGCTGAGCCTCGGGATATGCCGCGATCAGCTTGTCCCAGGTGTCCAGCTCCGCCAGATTCTCTATGTCCAAGCCAGCCAGACTGTCCGCAAACAGCGTGGGATCGACGAGGTTATACGCCCAGGCAAGCAGCGTTTGCGGAGTGCCTTTGGCGATCACCGTATCCGTGACGGTATCGGTGAATATGTAACCCGTGGTGCCGTATAAGATGTTATACGCGCCCGGTATGTTGATGATGAACATACCAAAGCCGATAGCCACCAGCAAGTTGGGTTCGAATTCTTTATATACCGCCAGATAGATGAGTATGCACGCTATCGCCAGCATGATAAAGTTTTTCCATATGTCCGCGCCCGTGGTCATAAAGCCCGTGCTGTCCCACAGGGTCTTCATGGATTCCACGAAGGAGAACGAGGAAAAAGATGTGAATATATCTACCATACTAACCTCCGAGGGTTATGCTATCGTGCACAGCAACGCGCCGGTATCCACGTTGGCGCCTTCGTTTACGCAATAAGTGATCACGCCGCTCTTGGGTGCCACCACGGGCGTGTCCATCTTCATGGCTTCCAGGGTGACTATCTCTTTGCCCGCCTCCACGCTGGCGCCGTTGGCAAAGCACAGCTTTTTCACCAGACCGGGCATGGGTGCGTTCACGGGATCGCCCTTGCCTGCCGCCGCAGGTGCGGGAGCGGGTGCCGCCGCAACGGGTGCGGGAGCGGGTGCCGCCGCTGCGGGTGCCGCCGCAACGGGTGCGGGAGCGGCAACGGGTGCCGCGGATACGGCGCCGCCTATTTCTTCCACTTCCACGGCATAGGACTTACCATTGACGTTTACATTGAACTTGCGCATTTTTTATTTCTCCTTGAATGATTTTCTTTTTATTTGATCTCTTTAATAGAGCGCACGCGGAATTTGAGGTTGGAGCGCTCGTATGTGGGCATGGCGTCGTAATATGCGTATATCGCCGCCATCACCGCCGCAATCTCTTCTTCTTCCTCGCTCGCCGCGGCTGCCGCTGCGGGAACTTCTTTTTGCTTTGCCGCTTCCAGTCTGGCGCGCGCCGCGTCCAGTTTGGCTTGCTTTGCCGCCGCCTTTTCGGCTTTGGCTTCCGCCTTGCGCTGCGCCCTGTCTTTGCTCCTGCCGGCAGACGCCTTTTCGCCCGCTTCTATCAACGCTTTGAAAACTTTGATGAGCAAGATGAGCAAGATGAGCACCACAAACACGACGACAAGTCCCAACGCCGCCACTTGCAGTCCGGTGAGCAGCCTCTCGCCGCCGGGCATATCGGCAATGCCCATATCGTCCGGCTCCGGCGGATCGCTCATCATTTCACAGCCGCAAAACAGCATGACCGCCGCGCAGGCGATGAGAGCGATGAGCGCCAAAGTCAAGAGTAACTTCTTTTTCTTCATATCTTACCTGCCTTATATACCCAACAGCATGAGCAGCGCGGAACTCACGTAAGGACGCAGATCGCCCGCTTCCACCACGTTGTCGATATAACCTTCTCCCGCCGCTTTGAGGGGATTTGCCATGTCTTTTTCAAATTGCGCTTCCAGCGCCTTGCGCGCCTTGGCGGAATTGTTCTTTTTCAGCTCTTCCGTATAAAAAACGTGCACGCCGGTGTCCGCCGTGACGGGAGCCACCGCCGCGCCCGTGGTCGCCAGCGTGTAATCAAAGCCGATGTTCTTGCTCATCAGCAGAGAATACGCCGCACCCACCGCATTGCCGCAGGCAACGCCTATCATGGGGTGTTCGAACGCCGCCACCGCGGAGGCAAGGCAAGCGGTTTTTTGCGCAAAACCGGCAAGCTCTTCTTCAAGGGACGGATCGAAGCCTTTGCAGTCGACCAAAGAAATGAGCGGCAAGCCGAAGGCATTGGCTTTTTTGATGAAGTTTGCCGCCTTCTTCACACCGCTCTCGCTCATATAGCCGTTATTTTCTTCACCGTTGCCGGCAAGCACAGCCACGGATATGCCGTTTATTTTGGCGTATGCGCACACCGTGTCTTTGGCAAATTCCGCATTGACTTCTATGTATTTGCCGCCGTCGCAGAGCGCTTTGAGCGCCTTTTTCACTTCGTATTTTTTGCTCAGAGAAGAGTCCACGCGGTTGGGATCGTCTTCCGCCGCCTCCTGCTCTATCACGCCCAGCGTGGCAAGCAGATCCACCAGCTTGGCTTTGAGGTCTTTTTCGTTTGCATAAGCTTCGTTCACCGTCACGCAGGAGCCGGTATATGCCTCCGCGCCCGCCATCTTGTTCAGCTTGGGAGTGGTGGGAAGTTTGGAAGCGTGATACATGGGCGAGTTGACGGAAAGCACCGCGTCTTTGCTCATGAACACATAGTCCGCCATCGCCGCAAACGTGGCGGTCATGCCCACCGCAACGCCCTTTATCACGCAGATGTGCGGCACCGTTTCCGCAACTTCCGCAGCCGCGGCAAGCAGTCCGGCATAAGCTTCCATCACCTTGACGCCTTCGTCCAGCCTGGCGCCCGAACAATCGAGCACGGAGATGAGCGGAGTGCCCGTCTTGCACGCCCTTTGCATGCATTTGATGATCTTTTTGGCAGAAGCCGCTCCGATGCTGCCCAGCAGCACGTCGGCGTTTTGCGCAAAGATGTGCACGGGAGCGCCCTGCAATGTGGCATAACCCGTAACCGCACCCTCGCCGGTGACGCCTTCCGCTCCCGCGCCGACGACAAACGCGTCCGTTTCCACGAACGAACCTTCGTCAACAAGGGCACCGATAAAAGCCTGCGCCTTTTGGCTGACTTTGTCCACCGCCGCCTGAGCAGACACCAGTTCCTTTTTGTCCATTATAAAAACCTCCGAAATTTTCCAGTAATTTGCTCTTCTTGCATATTACGCATTGTATTTATTGTATAATCAAAGTAAAAAATTTGCAAGTAAAAATTGCCCGTTTTGCGCAACTTTTGCCGTAAAAATTTTTGATGGGATACTCTTATAATCAAAAGTTATAGCCACGCCCGTATCCGCGCCGCAAAGACGCAAAAAAAGCGGCTCGCGCCGCTCTGCCGCCCCGCCGCGGAATATCCGGGCAAGCAAAAAGCCCCCCGTCCGCCGCCCTATGTCCGGGCGCCGCGCAAGGGGTCACAGCCTTTTCAGATATTCCACTTCCTCGTCGCGCAGATAACGCCACTTGCCGCGCGCCAGTCCGCCCAGGCGCAGTTCGCCTATCGCCATGCGCTTCAAAAACACCACGTTGCGCTCCACCGCCTCGAACATGCGCCTGATCTGCCTGTTGCGCCCCTCGGTGATGGTGACAAGCAGCTTGCCCTCTTTTTCGTCCTGCTCCAAAAGTTTGACCTTGCTGCGCTTGGTCTTGACGCCGTCTATCTCCACGCCTTTGCGCAATTTTGCCAGTATGTGTTCGGGAAATTGCCCTTCCGCCCGCACCAGATATGTTTTGGGCACCTCTCCGGAGGGGTGGGTGAGCCTGTTGGCAAGTTCGCCGTCGTTGGTCAGAAGCAGCAGCCCTTCCGTGTCGTAATCCAGTCTGCCCACGGGCACAAGGTGCGGCACTTCCACGTCCAGATAATCGTAAACGGTCTTTCTGCCTTTGTCGTCGCGCACGGAAGTGATGCACCCCTTGGGCTTGTAAAGCATGATATAGGTCATCTTGGACACGGGAGTGACTTTTTTGCCGTCAAGCGTCACGGTGTCGTTGTCCGTTTCCACCCTTGCGCCCGGCTCCGTGACCACGGCGGCGTTCACTTTGACCCTGCCCGACCTGATCAGCTCATCGGCTCCCCTGCGGGACGCCGCTCCGCAACTTGCAAGATATTTGTTCAGCCTCACTTCCATATTTTGCTTCTACCTCTCCGCGGTAATTTTCAGCCGCATAAAGCTGTTTTTCCGTTACTATATCATTTATGGTATACAAACGCGAGGAAAAAAGCAAGCGTTCGCCGGCAAAAACCTCAATGCGCCCCAGATCCGCGCCCGCTTTTATCGGCAATTTATGCCCGCGATCGGGAGTGATGCGATAATGAAGTGAACTTATATCCGCTTTTTTTGCCGCAAAGTCCAATCCGCCGCGCACTCCTGCGGCAACCCCGTCGGAGGTGGAAAAGAGCGCCTCGTCCTCCTTGCAGCCGCGCACGGCGCAATACTCGCCGAACGCCGCGTCCAGGTGGCTCATGCTCTCGTTCCACATGTCGTAACGATTGAGCACCACGCAGACAAGCTGCATGCCGCCGCGCTCCGCGGCGCTGACCAGACATCTGCCCGATTTGGTGGTGTAACCGGTCTTCACCCCGTTGGCTCCATCATAGAGGGATAGCAGTTTGTTCTTATTATACCAAGTGCGTGCCGTTGTATATTCGCTTGCCGGCACGTCATAACGCTTGCACGACACAATGCGCTTGAACACCGAATCGTTCATCGCGCGGCAGGCAATGACTCCCAGGTCGCGGGCGGAAGTATAATGATCGGGGTCGTGCAACCCGTGCGGATTGGCAAAACGGGTGTTTTCCAGCCCCAGCCGCGCGGCATACTCGTTCATCATCATTACGAAATCGTCCATATTTTTTCCGACGTGCAAAGCCAGCGCCACGGCGCTGTCATTGCCCGAGCGCAGCATGAGCGCATACAAAAGCTGTTCCACGGTGAAGCGCTCTCCCTCTCTCAAATAGACGGAAGAGCCTTCCACCCCCACCGCCTCTTTTGGCACGATCACCGTTTCGTTCAAACCGCAATGCTCTATCACGGTGAGCGCGGTCATTATTTTGGTGGTGCTTGCCATGGGCAGGCGCGCGTCCACGTTCTCGCCGCTTAAAAGCTGCGCGCCTCCGGCATAAAACACCGCATAAGCAGAGCCACTTTCTGCTGCGCAATTTTTATTACTTATTGTTATTATTGAGAAGATAGTTATAAAAATCAAGATAACAGAGAATACTTTTAGCAATTTTATGACTTTTTCATCACGCCGAAAATCGCTTTTATCAAATTCGACCATTTGTTATCCTCCCCCTCGTCAGTTTGGCTTATCGTTTTATACTCTCCGTTTTCCGCTATCAAAAAACCGCACGGCGTGAGCGTCACTCCGCCGCCTCCGCCGCCCGCGTAAGGAAGTTTGAGCGTTTGCCCCTCTCCATTTGCGCGCTGCCCTCCTTCCGCGCACACAAAGCCGAGCGATACTTTGCAATACGGGATCACCACGGTGTTTTGATCCAGCCTTACCGCTTCACCCATAATATTGCCGCCACCTGCCAACTGTTTGATATTGTCCAACGTTATTCCCATTATATCCATAATATCTTCTGCCATATTTCACCTGCCTTCTCATGCCTTTTGCTCTTCTTATGACGCATTATCAGCGTCGCGTCCCGCCGCAATGCCCGACCGTTGTCAAGCCCCGTTTTTCTTGGTTTCATCACGCTTTTGCCCTGCGCCGTATCTCCGTCAAAGCGGATATGAGCGCCGCCCAACCAATATGCGCCCGCACGTTTATTGCAAAGGCGCTCTCCCCGAACACGGGCAGAACGGCAAATGCCTTCTTACTCGCGTCGATTTTTTTATCCAACAGCGCAAAGGCGTTTTCCGCCGCTCCCGTCAACGCCGCCGTGCCTGCCGCCTCTCCCGTTCCCACGCTTGCATTGACGTAAAGCCGGCGCAATTTCAGACCTTTACTCTTTTTGCCAACTTTTTCAAGGCTCTTTTTGCCTTTCTTTTGCTTGCCTGTTTCATGCTTTTCCCTCCTTTTTATCTTATCTTGCGCCGCAAACGGCTCTCTTTGGTTTATCCGCAAATATATCCTGCCGCCGCACTCGAACGCCTTGATCCGCACCAACTTTATGCCCGCCGCGCTCACCGTGAGCGCTCCGCAGGCGCGTTTGACGTCAAAATACGCCTGCACCACCACGCCCGTCGGCACGATCGCCGCCATAGTCAGCGCCAACAGCGCCGCCGCGCCCGCCGCCCACCATAAAAATATCATGTGCTTATTGTGTGGATTAACTCTTAAATTATGAAAAAGGCGGGTCACCCCGCCGCTCAATTGTTTTGAGAATCGAAAATTGTCGGTCTTACGACGCCAACACCATCGATATTATCGATCAAATTATTGACAACATCACTGCCTTCCAATAGTATCATGTGACATATATTAAGTATCTTTTCTTGTCTTTCGTAACTTTCAGCAAACTCATTAATGAAATACCAGTGATTTATGTAATTACGTATTTTGATTACTTGTCTCAGGTTATCATAATCTTTTGAACTGATTTTGTTTTCACTATTTAACATGTTATTTATTTTGTTTAGCGATAAATTATTAAGGCTGCCAGCCTTTTTTCCAAGTTTTTCTCCTAATTTTTTATATTCACATTCCAATTCTTGCGATAATTTAATTAACTCACCTATCGCATAAAAAGCATCTCGACTGTGATCGATTTTATACTTACTTTGACATTCGATATTGATATCTATTATTTTTTCGAACAGCATTTATTCGTCATCCCCGTCATCGTCGTCATCATCGTCATCATCTTCTTCGTCGAAAAACTCTTCGTCGTCAAAATCGTCGCCGGTGTCTATTTCTTCTTCATCGTATTCTTCTTCAAACTCCTCCTGCTCATCGTCCGCCGCGCCGTCTTCACCGGACGTTTGCGCGGAAACGCTCTCTTCTTCCTCCGCGATATCCGCCGCCGCTTCTTCTTCCCCGTCCACGAATTGAACGTCTTCGCCGCGCAAAAATTCGGGCAGTTCTTCCTCTTCGCTCATCAGCTTGTCGAGCTGTTTTTCCTGTGCATTGAGGGCGTCCGCCTCATCGTCCGCGCCGTAAACTTCGCCGGTAAAATCGTCCGCCAGATCCACTTCTTTGAACAGATCTTCCCTCTTCACGTTGAAGTTGCCCAATTCGGTGAGGCGCTTCATCACGTCTTTATAATCTGGCAGATCGTTAAGGCTGCGCAGCTCAAAGCGGCGCAAAAATTCGTTGGTGGTGACATAAAGCCAAGGGCGCCCCGGAGTGTTGCGGTGACCGCTCACCCTGATAAGTCCCGCGCGCGTGAGCGTGGTGAGCGCATAATCCGCGCTGGTGTTGCCCCTGATCTCCTCTATCTCGCCGCGTGTGATGGGCTGTTTGTAAGCGATGATCGCCAGCACCTGCAAAAGCGTGTCGGAAAGCGCCTTTTGTCTGATGGGGCGCAGCACGTCGGAAACCACGTCGCCGTAAGCGGGATTGGACGTAAACTGCACGTAATCGTTAAATTCCACCAAGAGAATGCCCCTGTCCCCCTTGTAACGCTGAGACAGAGCGCGGATGGCGTCGTTGAGCTGTTTGCGCGTCACGCCTTCCAATTTATCCAAAATATCCTTCCTCTTTATCTCCGTGCCGGCGGAAAAAATTATCGCTTCCACCGTTTGGATCAAATTTTCCATCACTCGTCCTCCTCCGTTTTGGTCAGCTGCTGCATATCCGCTTTTTCTATGTCGAAGTTTTCGTCAAGGCGGATATATATCTCTCCGAAAAGTTCTTTTTGCTCCGCCTTTGCCACCTGTTTTTTCATCAATTCGAGCAGCGCGGAAAAGGTGGCTATCACCTCGCTCTTATCCGAGGCGGACGTGAAGAGCGAGGAAAATTCCACGCTTTTTTTCTCCGCCAGCACCGTGGTGATGAACACTATCTTTTCCGCCACGGTGTATGTATCGCGGGCGATCTTTTTGGTGCTCGTGCGCCTGTCGTCATCGCTGAAATTGAATAAAATTCTGCCGTATGCGTCTATCAAACTCTCCAAATTGAAACTTTTGATAACGATCTTGGCGTCCTCTTCCGTGTATTGTGGTTCACGCGTGAAGCGGTTTGTCGTTTCCAGCTGCCTCAGCTGCTGCGATTGCTGTTTGAATATCTCATACAGCCTCAGCTGGAATTCCAGGCGCTCGCGCGGGTCTTCCTGCCACTCGTCGCCGTCATCCATATAGGCGTCTTCTTCGGGCGGAGGCAGCACCGAACGCGATTTTATCTCCAAAAGCGTGGCAGCCAGCGCCAAAAAGTCCGCCGCCACATCCATGTCCAGCGTGTCTATCTGCTTCATATATTCCATATACTGCCCGGTTATCTCTGAGATGGGAAAGTTGTCTATCTGATACTGCCCATCCACGATGAGCGTGTAAAGCAGCGCTATCGGACCTTCAAACTGAAATTCCGCCAGAGAAAATTTGAGTTTGTCACTGGCATGATACTCAAACGCCGCGCCCGCCATTACGCCGCACCTCCCACTATCGCTTCCTGCACAATGTTTATCAGCCTGATGAACAGCCCCTGCCATTGCGAGAATATATCCAGATCCACGCCGATATAACTTGCCACATAGCCGAACACGGAAAAGACCAAAATAACGCCTATGAGCAGAAAATTACCGTATCTGTAATTAAAACGCACAAAGGCGTTGTCCGGCTTTGCCAAAGTTTCCACCACTCTGAACCCGTCCAGCGGATAAAGCGGAATGAGGTTGAACAAAAGCAGCGTCATATTGATGGTCACGCCGTATGTGCACCAGTAATAAAAAAACCGATACGCATTGTATACCGCCGCAGGTTGAGTATGCACTCCGATCCCGCCCGCCATGCTCACCAGCGTGCCCGTGGAAGTAAACACCGCCGTCAGCGCGCACAGCGCCGCAAAGGCGACGATCGCCATGATAAGGTTTGCCGTCACCCCCGCCAGCGAGGTGGTGAGCATGCCCTTTTTGTAATCGCGGAAATTGCGCGAATCTATCGGCACGGGTTTTGCCCAGCCGAATCCTGCCACCAGCATCATGATCGTGCCCAATATGTCGAAGTGTTTGAGCGGATCGAGCGTGAGCCTGCCGGCATATTTTGCCGTGAGATCGCCGTTGAGATAGGCGGCATAGCCATGCGCCAGTTCGTGGAACATGATGGCGGGCACGATGGTCAAAACAAGCGCCAACAGCATGAGCAGCGCGCCCGACCAATCCGTTTTCAATCCGTTGATGACTTGATATATCAGCACTTTTCACTCCGTTTGAGGTATCTCGTCCAAACGCGCGATGTCCTCGTATGTCTGCGGTCTGATCGCATAACCGCTCTTGCCGCCGCGCACGAACACCACCGGCGGCACGGCGTTGCGGTTATAATTGCTCGCCATGGAATAGCAATATGCGCCCGTGGTGAACACGGCGAGCAGATCGCCCCGCTTTGCACGCGGCAAAGCGATATCCTTTATTATTATATCGCCGCTTTCGCAGCATTTGCCGGCGATGGTGACCACTTCCTGCGCTTCTTCCGCCGCCCTGTTTGCCAAAACGGCTTCATACTTCGCCTCATAAAGCGCGGGACGAATGTTATCCGTCATGCCGCCGTCTATCGCCACGTATTTGCGCACGCCGGGGATATCCTTGACGGCGCCCACGGTATAAAGCGTAATGCCCGCTTCACCCACCACGGCGCGCCCCGGTTCTATCACGAAATACGGCTTTTTTATGCCCTTGCGCTCCACGCAGTCGCACAGCGTGCGGGTGAGCAGACTGACGTATTCGCAATATTCTTTGACGTTATACTTGGGATCTTCTTCCGTGTAATGCACGCCGAAGCCGCCGCCCAGATCGAGCGTGTCCACGCTTATGCCCAAAGCGCCCAGCTGCGCGATGTAATCCGTCATCACGTCCACCGCCAAGGCGAACGCGGAACGGTCGAATATCTGCGAGCCGATGTGGCAATGCAGTCCGGTAAAGCGCAGGTTTTTGCGCGACAAAACGTCTTTTATCGCCTCAGTTGCCGCGCCCGATTTGACGGAAAAACCGAACTTGGAGTCTACCTTTGCCGTTTGGATATAAGAATGAGTGTGCGCTTCCACGCCCGGATTCACCCTGACCAGCACGTCCTGCACTTTGCCGAAGCGGCGGGCAAAGGCATCTATGCGTTCGGCGTCGTCGGAAGCGTCCACCACGATGGTGCCCACGCCCGCGCGCATGGCAAGCTCCAACTCCCCGTCCGTCTTATTGTTGCCGTGGAAAAACGCCTTGCCCATGTCAAAGCCCACGGACGCGGCGGTGAAGATCTCTCCGCCGGAGACCACGTCTATGCAGGCGCCCTCTTCCTTCATCACGTTGTATATCGCCTTGCAGGAAAACGCCTTGGAAGCGTAAGCCATGTTGCCGCTGCCGTATGTTTCTTCTATCGTGCTCTTAAAGGCGCGGCAGACGGAACGGATATACTCCTCGTCCATCACATAGAGCGGAGTGCCGTATTTTTCCGCCAGCTCCACGCAGTCCGCGCCGCCTATCTGCAAATGCCCCGCGGCATTTATGTTCATGGTATCTCTGTAATTCATCCTCTTCACCCGTTAAAACAAATTAAAATCATTGTAGCACATCGGCGAGCGCCTTGTCAAAATAATGCACGCGCGCATTTTATATATTTTTGTAAAAGAACGCCGTCCCGCCGCCCGCTGAGCCGCGCTGCGAAAAATCAAAGGCGCGTTCCGCCGCCGAATATTGACAACGCTATTCATATTATGTTATACTTTTTACATGCTTGACAAAAGCATAAGACAACTCCGGGATGCCGGATATCACTGCATTAGCGAAAAGGGGGCATATCATGCTGGCAAAACTTTTGGAAATGACCATCGACCTCATCAGTCACGAGCAGATGACCGCCGCGCAGCTGGCGGCAAAAATGGAAGTGTCCGTGCGCACCGTTTACAGATATATGGACGCTTTGAGCGAAGCGGGCATCCCCGTCTTTACGCAAAAAGGGCGCGGAGGCGGCATAAAAGTGGGCAGCGAATTCCGCCTGCCCGCCATGTTTCTGACGCGCGACGAATTGGATATGGCTATCGCCGCCCTCTCCAGCCAAAAGGAAGTGGCGACCGCGCTGTCCGCACGCGACAAGCTGCTCACACTCAAAACGCGCCGCCCTTCTTCCGCCGCCGCCTTTTATAACGACAATTACGTGGTGGAAAACAGCGACGCGGAAAGCAACGCCGTGCTCTCTGACAAGATGAGCAGCGTGATAGACGCCAAGCGCAGAAGGCAGATCTTGCGCATTTGCTATCACGATTACAACGGCAACACCACCACGCGCGACATAGACCCCTATTTTTTGGTGTATCACGACGGGAACTGGTATGTGAACGCCTTTTGCCACCTGCGCAAAGACATGCGCCTCTTCAAGATAGCGCGCATCACTCACATCTCCTATACTGGCGGAGTGTTTTTGCCGGTGAGCAAAGAAAGGACATACACCTTTAATATGAAACCGCGCGCGCAAAAAATCGACATGGTCCTGCGCGTTACCCCGGAAGGAAGATACGAGGCGGAAGACTGGCTGGGCGTGGAAAACGTCAGGCTCTCGGACGACGGCGTGAATTACCTCGCCGCGGGCGTTGTTTACGACGACGAAGGCACTTACGCCAAGATCATCAAATTCGGCAAAAACGCCGCCGTCATCTCCCCCGCCTCGCTCAAAGAAGCGGTGATAAAGATGTGCCGCGGCAGTCTTGCGGTCAACGGCGGAGAATAAACCTCGCAACGCCTGGCGAGCAAAACGGGACGGCAAACGCCGTCCCGTCTGTTTTTTGCCTTATAAGTCTGTTTTACAGGTTTTCCGCTATCTTTTTGATGAACTCTTCCGTGTTCAGTTTGACGGCGGGCACGTCGCTTTGGAAGAGCGAAACCAGATCGCCCGTCATAAAGCCGTCTTCGATCGTTTTGATGGTGGCGCGCTCCAACCTGTTGCCGAATTCGACAAGCTCGCCGTTGCCGTCCAGCTCGCCGCGCTTGCGCAGCGCGCCCGACCAGGCAAAGATGGTGGCAACCGGATTGGTGGAGGTAGGCTCCCCTTTCAGATATTTGTAATAGTGGCGCGTGACCGTGCCGTGCGCCGCCTCGTATTCGTAATTGCCGTCGGGAGAGACCAGCACGGACGTCATCATCGCCAAAGAACCGTATGCGGTGGCGACCATGTCGCTCATCACGTCGCCGTCGTAATTCTTGCACGCCCAGATAAAGCCGCCGCTCGAACGCACCACGCGCGCCACCGCGTCGTCTATCAGCGTGTAGAAATACTCTATGCCCGCCTTTTCAAACCTTTCTTTGTATTCCTCTTCGTAAATTTGCGCAAAGATGTCCTTAAAGGTGTGGTCGTATGTTTTGGAGATGGTGTCTTTGGTGGCGAACCAAACGTCCTGTTTGACGTCGAGCGCGTAATTGAAGCAGCAGCGCGCAAAGCTCTCTATGCTCTTTTGCGTGTTGTGCATGCCCAGCACCACGCCGCCGCTTTTGGAAAAATCAAAGATCTCTATCTCGCGCCTGCCGTTTTCGTCCTCGATCACCAGCGTGGCTCTGCCGCCCTTTGCCACCTTGCTCTCCACGTCGCGGTAAACGTCGCCGTATGCATGCCTTGCCATGGTGATGGGCGCCGTCCAGCCGGGCACGTAAGGCTTGATGCCTTTCACCAGAATGGGCGCGCGGAACACGGTGCCGTCCAAGATCGCCCTGATGGTGCCGTTGGGGCTTTTCCACATGGACGTGAGGTTATACTCCTCCACGCGCTGCGCGTTGGGAGTGATGGTGGCGCACTTTACGCCTACGCCGTATTTTTTGATCGCTAAGGCGGCTTGCGTTGTGACTTCGTCTTTGGTTTCTTCACGATGCACCAAGCCCAGGTCGTAATAGAGAGTGTTCAGCTCCACATAGGGCTCGATCAGCACGTCTTTGATCTCCTGCCAGATGATCCTGGTCATCTCGTCGCCGTCCATTTCCACGAGCGGCACGTTCATTTTGATTTTTGCCATGGTATATCTCCGTAAATTTAATACGGTTTATATTATAAATGCCCGCGCCCGATTTTGCAAGCGTTTGCACTGCCGCTTCCGAACACTTCCAGGATATCCGAGCGATACGCCGGTTTTTGCGCGGCGCTCTCTGCCAACGCCTGCTCTATCATCATGTCCGCCAGGCGGCAGCCGTCTATGCCCTTGTCCGTCCAAAGATAATTGCCCAAAGAGCCGGGAATGGTGTTGGCTTCGTTCAGATATACCTCGCCGCTTGCGTTGTCCAGCAAAAAGTCAAAGCGCACCACGCCCTTCATCTCCAACTCCGAATAAACTTTTAGCGCGCTTTTTTGGATATATTCCCGCTGCGGCGCAGGCAAATTCGCGGGAAATTCCCTGCCCGGCGCGCTCATCTTGCCGCCGCGCAGATATTTATCTTCAAAAGTGAGGAACTCGCGCCAGCAGACGGGGCGCTCCGGCGAGGATACCAGCACCTCTTGCCCGTATTTGACGCAGGCGCAGTTGATCTCCGTGAAGTCGGTCAGGGCGCGCTCCACAAGCGCCGTGCCGTCGAATTCAAAAGCCACGTCCAACGCTTTGCGCAACTGCTCTTCGTCCGCAGCCATGTCTATGCCGATGGAAGAGCCTTGCCGCGCCGGCTTGACCATCAGCGGATAGCCCTGCCCGCGCGCATATTCAAAAGCTCTCTCCCTCTCTCCTTTCCGCACTTTCACCGCGGGCAGAACGTTCACGCCCAGAGCGGCGAACACGCTTTTTGAAGTCAGCTTATTCATGCATATCGCCGAAGCCTCCACGCCGGGAGAAGTGTAAGGTATGCCGCAAAGCTCCAAAAAGCCCTGCAAGGCGCCGTTTTCTCCCGCGCCGCCGTGCGTGCACAAAAGCGCGCAGTCTATCTCCGCCAGTCGGCGCATAAATCTCCCGCTTTTGCAAAGCGTTTTGCCTTTGAAAAAGACCGCCTCGCCTACGTCGGCTTTTTCGCCGATATATGTGCGTATGTCGTCTGCATGCGCGGGCATGAACATGCCGCCGTGCTCTCCGAGCAACACGGGATATACGCGATATGCAAACTTGTTGAGCAGTTTCATGGTCTGAACGGCGGTGATCACGGACACGTCGCGTTCGCAGGAATCTCCGCCGTAAATAACGGCAATATTCATAAGCCCTCCTTTTTCGGATCGATCGCGCCGGTGGTATCGGCAGCTTTTATATGATATGCGGCATGATATGCGGATCAACCCTCGTATGCCGAAAAGCGCGCCGCTTTCACCAAACTTTCATTCCGCTTTCACAATATTTCACGAAGTGTTCACGCTTTTTTCACGGCTGTTGCACGCGGCGGAGCATGAACACTCGAAAATTTTCACACGCTTTTCATAACGTATTCATATCTTTTCACGATATTTTCACAATGCTTTCACGCATATCCGCAATCTTTTCACAACGCTTTACGCGCCTTGCACGCAGTAAAACACGGTTTTACGCCGACCGGTGTGCGCCGTGCGGTCGCGCTCAAAGATTTTCCGGCAGATCGTTTTCTATCAGCAAAACGTCGCCTTCTTTGAGCAGGCGCGCAAACAGCTCTCGCGCCTTGTCAAGCGTGGGATATATATAGATATTTTGCGGATCGAAGCCGCGCTTTTGCAGTCCCGACAGTATAAATTTCGCCTTTACGCCGATCAGCACGGCTATGTCCGCGCATTCCGCGATTTGCTCGCCCAGCTCCGCGTTGAGCCGTTCGTCCTCCGCGCCCGCTTCGGCAAAGCCCTGCGCAGCCACCACCTTGCGGCGCGCAGAAAAGGCGTTCAACGCTTCCAAAGCCGCCCTAGCACCGCGCACATTGGAGTTGTAACCGTCATCCAAGACAGTGATCCCCCTGCCCGCGTCTATCAACTGCAATCTGTGCGGCACGGGCAAGATATTTTCCGCCTTGGCGGCAAGTTCCGCAGCGCTCTTTCCCAAAGCAAGGCAAACTTGGGCGGCAAGACAAAAATTTTCTATGTTATGTCTGCCTATCAGCTTTAAGCGGCAGGGATAACAGCTCCCGCCCACGCACATGCCAAAGGCGCTGCCGTTGCTCGAAACAATAATATCACGGGCATGCACGCCTTCCTCGCCCGTGAGAAACTTTTGGCGCAGAGTGCAGGCGCGCCACATGCGCGCGCAACGCTCGTCATACCCGTTGAAGACGGCAATGCCGTTGCACGGCAGCTCTTCCATAAGTTCGCCCTTGGTCTTTATCACCGCGTCCAGCGTTTTGAAGGTCTGCATATGCTGCGGAGCAATGCCCGTGATCACGCCCACCTGGGGACGCACTATCCCGCACAACTGCGCAATATCTCCCTGCCGCCGCGCGCCCATTTCGCAGACAAAATATTTGGTGTTTGCCGGCATTTCGCTTATCGCCCTGCATATCCCCATGGGAGTGTTAAAAGAGGCAGGGGTGGCGTATGCCTGCTCCCCCAAAAGCGCCGCTATCATGTTTTTTACGCTCGTCTTGCCGTAACTGCCCGTCACGCCGATGACGATGAGAAAAGGCATGGCGGCGAGCTTTTTCTTGGCTTTGCAAATAAAGCGCGCGGCGATAACCCTTTCCACGGGCAAGGCAAGCAGCAGCGCCAGCAAGAGCGCGGGGAACACAAGCAGCGGCAAAATGGGCAAAGCCAAAAACCATGCCGCCGCGCCGCGCGATACAAGCGAAGCAAAGAATATCAGAGCGCGACACAAGAGCGTTCCCGTCACAAAAAGTGCACAAAGCAGACGAAGCGCTCTGGGCGTGAATTTGATGTGCTGCGGCGATTTTTCCCAAGTGCAGAAAACAAACATAGCGGCTGAAAACACGAAAAGTCCTGCCGCCAGCCAGCCGAACCAGTCCGCGCCCGCCCATTTTATCAGAGCATGAGCCGCGCCGGCGAGGACTGCCCACGCAAGCGACAGAAGGCAGAGATACAAAAGATTTTTTCTTTGCCTTTTATCCAAAGCGGGTCTGTATCCGCCCCGCTGAAAAGCGCCCGCCGTTTCAAGCGATAACGCCGTGAGCGCCGCTCCGCCCGCCAATGCCGCAAACCATTCCATAAAACACTCCGCACGCAAAATTCCGGATAAAAACGCACACTTCGGCGACGTGGTCGAGATAGCAAAAATGCCCCCCGCTCAAAAACACCGCCTTGCAATCCTTTATCCTCTTGTGCATTCTATGCGCCATATACGGCGGCGTGTCCCTATCCTTTTTGCCCCAAAGCAGCAGCACGGGCTGTTTTATGCCCCTTAAAACGCCGTCTTGATGCGTATTCACCACTTTTACGAAGGTTTGCTTCATCAGCGGAGATAACGCCTTATAATCGGGCGAACCGCAATTGGAAACATCGAGCCGCAGCGCCTTTTTCAAGCGGTATTTCAAAGCGCGGAAAAACTTTTTCACGCTCGCTCTCGGTCTCATGCCCGCCCCGTCGATGATTACAAGCCCCTTTATCCTCTCATCGCCTGCAAGATCGAGCGCCACCCTGCCGCCGAACGAGTGTGCGACGACAATAACCTCTTTTACGCCCTTTTCGTTCAGTATATTCCGCACCCCCAAAGCAAAGTCGTGCACAGAACAGACATGTTCGGCGGGCGTTTGCCCGTGCCCGTAAAAATCGGGCGCGAGGCAGCGATATGTGTCGCACAAAATGTTGACGAGCGGCGCAAAAGAGGCGGACGAGCCGCCCCAGCCGTGCAGAAACAGCAGCGTTTTTTCTCCGTTCCCTTTATCAAGACAGAACATTTTATCTTCCATATCCGATATGATATGAAAAAATCGCGCACAATGTTAGTGCACAAAAAAGTCATACAGCGCAAAAGCGGCAAGATCACGCTGAATATCGCACGGCAAGTTTTATGCCTTCAAGCCGCTCCGGTGCGCCTCAGCGCACATACATCACGGCGTCTTCCTCTCCGTCGTAATATTTTTTTCGCAGCGAATATTGTTTGAAAGAAAATTTTTCGTATAAGGCGCGCGCGGCTTTGTTCGACGCCCGCACTTCCAAAAAGATCCTGTCTATCCCCGCCTGCCCGCACTGTTCCAGCATGTCGCGCATGAGGGCGTTGCCTATCCCCTGCCTGCGCATGTCCTCGGTCACGGCGATGTTGTTCACGTCGCCCTCGTCAAAGCTGCGGTATAAGCTGTAATAACCCACCACCCTGCCGCCGCTCTCAGCCACGCGCGCGATGGCGTTGGGCGCGCAGCTGAGCGCCGCGAGCGAACGCTCCGACCAAGGCAGAGAAAAGGTGCTTTTTTCTATTTCCGCTATCTCGCGCGCGTCGGAAGCGCGCATGTCGCGCAATTCAATTTCCATCGGCAAGGCGCTCCGCCTGTGATTTTTTAAGATACAGAGGCGCCAGCGAAGCGGCGTATCCTCCCCGTTCCGCCAACTCGCGCGCCGCGCCGGCAAGCGCCTGCGCGCTCAAACTGCCCTCATGGCGGATCACCCTAACGCCGAGAGAGGCTATCTCGCTCTCGTCTGCGGCGCGGCACTCCTTCATATGCAGCCAATCCCCTTCAAAGAGAGCAAAATAACTCTCCGTGGGGCGGCATTGCAGCGCCACGGCAAACTCCCCTTGCTCCCCGCGCGCTTTCACCTGCAAGGTGTTAAGCGATATCAGTTTGGCGCCCGTCACGCGCGCCAGGGCGTGAGCGGTGGAAACGCCTATGCGTATGCCCGTGAAAGAGCCGGGTCCCACCACGCAGGCGATCGCGTCCAGCTCGCGCACGCTTATGCCGGCGGCGCTCAACATTTCGTCCACAAAGGGCAAGATGAGGGAATTATGCTTTCTGCTCCCCGCCGAGCCGCTGTTTTTCTCAAACACTTCATCTTTGCACACAAGCGCCGCGCAAAGCGTTTTCCCCGCGCAATCCAGAGCCAGAATATTCATAATTTTATGCCCTCCACGTTTATCTCTCGCGGCATATCGCCTGCGCCGCCGATGGTGACGACGATGGGATCGGACAGATTTTCAAACTTGTTCCACTCTATCGCGCACACTCCGCCCTCTTCTTTCAAGTGTTCTTCCAAGCCCAGTTCGTAAAGCTCGTCCACGCTTGTCACGCGATACATATCGTAATGATAGAGAGTGAGCCTGCCCTTGTAACTCTTCATAAAAGTGAAAGTGGGACTGGTGACGGTCTCTTTGACTCCCAGAGCGCGCGCCAAGCCTTTGGTAAAAGCGGTCTTGCCCGCGCCCAACTCGCCGCGCAGCAAGATCACTTCTCCGCCGCGCAAGTTTTTTGCGAGTTTTTCCGCCACGGCATAAGTATCTTCCACACTTTTGCAGATAAATTTCATGAAACAATTATAATATAGTTGACATCTTAAAGCAATCGTTTCATAATGAAAATAATCTTTGAGGTCGAGTGAAATTCTCTACCGGCGGTCACAGTCCGCAAACGCCCCCGGGGCGCCGAACGGGTGGAATTCCCGTGCCGACGGTCATAGTCCGGACAGGAAAGGAGTTTTTATGAAAAAAATCACTTTTAATGCGCGCTTTGTCGCGTGGACTGCCGTGTTTGCGGCGCTTGCCGCAGTCTTGCAGCTGCTGGAATTCCATCTGCCCGTTCTGCCCTCTTTTTTGGCTGTGGATTTTTCCGAGCTGCCCGCCGTGCTGGCGTCTTTTTCTCTGGGACCCGTCTCCGGCGTGCTGGTCTGCCTCATCAAAAACCTCATCAAACTCATCACCACCACCACGGGCGGCGTGGGCGAGCTTGCCAACTTTTTGATAGGTATTTTCTATGTGCTGCCGGCAGGCTTGATCTACAAGTTCAGGCGCACCTTCGGCGGCGCGCTCATCGCCATGGCGGCGGGCATTGTGTGCTGCGGACTTATCAGCGTGCCGCTCAACCTCTATGTGACGTATCCGGTGTATTACAACTTTATGTCGCAAGACGCCATTTTGGGCATGTATCGCGCCATCTACCCGGCCACCAAGTCCATTCTGCACGCGCTGTTCGTCTTCAACATGCCCATGACCGCGGGCAAGATGCTGGTAAATTCCGCCATCACCCTGCTTGTTTATAAAAAACTTTCCAATCTGATCAAATTCGGCTTGAAGCGCAAGAAAAAAGCCGCGCCCGCCCAAAGCGCGGCGAGCGACGTGGGCTGCGCGCAGATAAACGGCGCGGAAAAAAGCCAAACTTTGGCGGCGGATAAACGCTCCGTTTGCAAGGAGGATCTTGCGCGGCACACTGATGAACTTGCCGCCAAAGACAAGCCTGCCGAGCCAACCGAAACGGACAAATAAGCTCATACGCAAAAAATCATGTGCAAAAAGCGGGATATTCCCGCTTTTTTGCAAACTCTTATATCCGTCGCCGCTCCCGTGCAAGCCTATTCGAGCATGCCGGCGCGCTTTAAGGCGTTGCCCACCAGCCGTTCTATCTCCTCCTGCGTGAGGTCGGAAGAGGACGCCTTTTTGGCAAGATAAAAAATATCGCTGTCTGTGCTCACCACCGCTTTTTTGCAGGAAAACTTTTGCTTGACCGCCCGCGCCAACTCCTCTCTGTATGCCCGCGCCTGCGAACGGCTGAAAATGGGCTGCACCTTGGCGGCGATGAGCGCAATGTCCTCATACATCAGACAATACGCCTCTTCCACCCCCTCATAGTCGCAGACGAATTGCGTGAGCGCGCCGTCAAAGAGCGCGCAAGGCACCGATACAAAACTTATTGCAGCTATCATCGCGTTCATAAGGACATTATGCGCAAAGAATAAATTTTTATTTGCCCGATCGGAAATTTTTTACGGCGCAGTCTATGCCGCGTTTGAAAACGGCAAAGCGATTTTTGCTCCGCTCAACGATGAGAACGCGTGAGCGACGCGGAAAAGTTTTTTATTTGCCGAAATAGTATTCGTAAGCCTGCGCGGTGAGCGGATACATCTCCCCGCCCTTTTTGCGCACGTTGTCGTAAGAGGCTTTAAGGCAGGCGCGGAACCCCTCTTCAAAATCCGCCGAGATGAGGCTGCGCAGGCGCTCCACGCCCGGATAATCGCGCCCTTCCTCCAAGACGTCCGCACAGAAGATAAGCTTTTCCATCACGCTCATCTCCGCTTTGCCCGTGCAATGATAACGGACGCCGTCCAAGATCTCCTTGTCCCTCACGCCGAAGACGCGCTCCGCCAGCACCGCGCCCACGAATTGATGTTCCACCGGTTTGCCCACCGCGTCTGCGGGAATGAGCGCAAGCTCGAACGGCTCCGGGCGCGCCACGCTTTGTCTGTCTTCTTCATCCGCGTCGGGCGGAAGAGGCTTTTTTACCTTGTTCAGATCGAAAACGGAGCTGCCCTTGCCGCAATCGTGCAAAAGCCCCGCCAAAAAGACTTTTTCGTTGTCCAGCCCCAGGCGCAATTTGATGTTGAGCATCACGGCGCATTCGCAGGTGCGCTTGCAATGGGCTAAGCGCGCCGGCTTGACCATGAGCGACAAACGGTCGATAATGTCGGCGTAATCGTCATATAAGTCGTGTTTTTTGATATATTCCGCAACCTGTTCGTCCAGATCGCGATAGTCGCCCAGCTCCGCGCGCCAACGCGCCAGCGTGGAAGAGATGTCCTCGGGATAATAATCCATCACGCTTATCTCCGCGCCTTTTGTCCGCCAAAAGTCGAGCGCCTTTTCAAACTCTTCATCCCTGCCCGCGCGGCGGCACACCAGGAAGGGACACATTTTGATTATCTTTTCCGGTTCGTGCCACTTGTGCAGGTCTATCAGGCTGTCGCCGCCGATGAGATAATGCGCGCCCGGATATTTTTTCAGCATCACGGGCAGCACGTCCGAGGTATAGTTTACTCCGCCGCCCGCCGTAAGTTCGTATTCGTCGATGAGCATATCGCGCTCGCCGCGCGCGGCTATGCGCAGCATTTGCAGGCGGTGCTCCGCGCCCACGAAACAGCTCTTGTGCGGCGGCACGCCGGAAGGCAGCAGCACGACTTTGTCGTAACCGCAGTCAAGGGCGTGGCGCGCGATGGCTATATGCTGAGGATGAGGCGGATTGAAGGTGCCGCCGTAGATCACGTATTTCACACGCCTATTATAGCACAAGCGCGCGCGGGCGTAAAGGAATAAAAGGCGCTTTTCCGTCAATAATCCGCCTATGGGAAGATACGCCGACCACGTGCTTTTGATGTTTATCGCTTTTCTCGCCGCCTGGACGGCGTGCGCGCTTGCCGCTCTGCACGCCGCGCTCTGTTTGGGCATATCGTTTGCCTGCCTTTTTGCCTGCGGCTTTGCCTCCGCAGCCTGGGCAAAACGAGGAAAACTGCCCGGGCGCGTTTCCTTTCAAAAATGGTGTTTATTTTGCCGCTTGGAAGGCGACGAACGCCTGAAAAAAACTGCCTTGAAAGTTTTTTGCACTCTTAGGGCGGCTCACGAACAAGACGGCTTGATATTTACGGGCGGTTATGCCGTGGCGGTGTTCGCGCGCTTTGCGCCGCTGTCCAACGATTCCGCCGCCGCGCTGCTGCGCAAATGTTCCGCAGTGGGCTTAACTCAAATACATATCCTCTCCCCTTGCCGCGAAAGCCGCGCAAAAGCGCTTGCCCTGCGCTGCGGCGTGCGGTTCGAGCAGCTCTCCTTCCGCAAATTTTATGCTCTGGCATGCGGCGCGGGCGAAGTCCCTCTCAAAACAAGTAAAAAAATAAGGCGCACGGACGCCTTTAAGTCCGCTCTGCCCCTGCTCTTCACGCGGGCGGGCGCGGTCAGAGCGTGTTTTGCCGCCTTTATGCTCTGCCTGCTCTCTTATCTCACGCCGCTCAAAACATACTATCTTGCCATCTCCGCCGTGACTTTGGCTTTTGCCCTTTCCGCCTTTGCCGTTTCCTGCAAAAACGGAAGCGCCGCGGACGGACCGCTCTCTCCTCCCGCGCCTCTCCCCGCGGAAAAAAGGCGGCGTTAGATCTTGATGTGCTCCACTCCTTCGCGCTTGGAGGGGCGGAAAAGCGTTATCTTGTAACCCACCGCCTGCACGGGCGCGGCATTGAGCCGCTCCGCAAGCTCGCTCAAAATGTCGCGCGGACGCATATCGGCGGTGCGCAACACGTTTATCTTGACCAGTTCGCGCGCTTCCAGCTGCTCGTCGAGCATTTGCAGGAAGGCGTCTGTAATGCCGTTTTTGCCCATTTGCGCGCCGGGCTGCAAATTCATCGCCATGCCTCTGAGCTTTGCGCGTTGGGAAGAAGTTATTTCCAACATGATTCACTCCGTATATTCGAATTCTATATCTTTCATGCGCACCAGGTCGCCGTCTTTTATGCCCGCTTCTTTGAGCGCCTTGATCACGCCGCGCTCTTCCAGCACCTTTTGAAAATAATGATAACTTTCGTAATCGGAAAGTATCACGTTGCGCGCCAGCATCTCTATCAAGCCGCCTTCCACGATAAAAGAGCCGTCTGTGCCGCGGAACACCTCGAACGAGGCGTTATCCGGCACTTCTTCGTAATACTCTTCCACTTCCAGCGGCTGAGCGGGCGGCAACTGCGCCAGCATCGCGGTTATCTCCGCCAGCAGCGCGTTCACTCCCTCGTGCGTGACGGCGCTGACCGGGAACACCTTTTTCCCAGTCTGCTTTTCAAAGCGCGCCAAGACGCTCTTGTCCGCGAGGATATCGCACTTGTTGGCGCAGATTATCTGCGGCAGAGCCGCCAGTTTTTCGCTGTATCCGGCAAGTTCTTCATTGATGGTGCAAAAGTCCCGGTAAGGGTCGCGCCCTTCGCTGCCCGATATGTCCACCACATGCACGATCAGGCGCACGCGCTCGATGTGGCGCAAAAACTTGTGCCCCAGTCCCGCGCCGTCTTTGGCGCCTTCGATAAGCCCGGGGATATCCGCCAGCACAAAAGAAGAATCGCCGTATTTCACCGCGCCCAAATTGGGTGTTAAGGTAGTGAAGTGATAATTGGCGATCTTGGGTCTGGCGCCGCTCACCACGGAGAGAATTGTGGATTTGCCCACATTGGGAAAGCCCACCAAGCCCACGTCAGCAATGGTTTTGAGTTCCAGCAGCAATTCGCGCTCCTGCGTTTTTTCGCCGAGCTGGCAAAAACGGGGCGCCTTGCGCTGTGCGGTGGCAAAGCGCGCGTTGCCCTTACCGCCCGCGCCGCCCTTGCAGCAGACGAATTCCGAATCCGGATAAAACATATCCGCAATGGCTTTGCCCGATTTTTTATCGCGTATCACCGTGCCCTGCGGCACTTTTATGATCAGATCTCTGCCGTTTTTGCCGCGGCAGTTCTTGCCTGCGCCGTTGCCGCCGTTTTCCGCGCGGAAATGCTTGGCAAAGCGGAAGTCGATCAGCGTGGAAGAATTGTTGTCCACCTTGAAGATGACATCGCCGCCCGAACCGCCGTCGCCGCCGTCCGGACCGCCTTTGGCAACGTATTTTTCCGTGTGGAAAGATACGACGCCGTCTCCGCCGTTGCCTGCTTTTACGAATACGGTGGCAAAATCCAAAAACATTATCTGCTTTTTTCTCCTACGTATTTTATTATCTGCGCCGCCGCCTTGCGCCCCGCGCCCATGGCGGAGATGACGGTGGCGGAACCGGTGACCACGTCGCCGCCCGCCCAGATGCCTTCCACGCCTGTGAACATGTTTTCATCGGCGGCAATGGTGCCGCGCGGATTGAACGTGAGCATGGGGAAGGCTTTTTTGATGAGCGGATTGGGAGATGTGCCCAGCGCCACGATCACGTGGTCGGTGCTTATCTCAAATTCGCTGCCCTCTATCGGAATGGGTCTGCGTCTGCCGGAAGCGTCAGGCTCGCCCAGCTGCATTTTGATGCACTTCATGGAGTTGACCATGCCCGTTTCGTCGCCGCCGATGGAGACGGGATTGGTGAGCAGCATAAACTTCACGCCCTCTTCTTCCGCGTGTTCCACCTCTTCCGCTCTGGCGGGTATCTCGTCGCGCGAACGGCGGTATACTATCGTCACGTCGCCGCCCAGCCTCTTTGCCGTGCGCGCCGCGTCCATAGCCACGTTGCCCGCGCCCACCACCACCACGCTGCTGCCGCAATACACGGGCGTGGCGCTGTCTTTTTTGTATGCCTTCATCAGGTTCACACGGGTCAAAAACTCGTTGGCGGACATAACTCCGTTGAGATTTTCCCCTTCTATGTGCAAAAACTGCGGCAAGCCCGCGCCCGAGGAGATGAACACGGCGGCATAGTCGCGCTTTAATTCCTCTATCGTTTCGCTCCTGCCCACCACGCTGTTCAGCTTTATTTCACAGCCCATGTCCAAGAGCTTGGATATCTCTTTGTCCACGATCGCCTTGGGCAGACGGAATTCCGGTATGCCGTATGTGAGCACGCCGCCCGCCTTGTGGAAGGCTTCGAAGATGGTGACGCGCAGACCCGCGGAGAGGCAGTCCGCCGCGCAGGTAAGTCCCGCCGGACCGCTGCCCACTATCGCCACCGCCGGCGCGGAGGGATCGGGAGTGCTCTTCACGTTTTCTTTGGTCAGGTTATGATCGCCCACGCAGCGTTCCAGCTGTCCGATAGCCACGGCACCGCCGGCGCGGTTGCGCACGCAATATTTTTCGCATTGCTTTTCTTGCGGGCAGACCCTGCCGCAGATGGCGGGCAGCTTGGTGGAGCGGGCGATGATTTCTGCCGCTCCGTCTTTATCCCCCTCTTTGAGGCGGGAGATAAACTCCGGAATGTGTATGCCCACCGGGCAGCCGCCCATGCAGGGCGCGTTTTTGCAGTTGAGGCAGCGGTTGGCTTCTTCCACCATGGTGGCGTCGTCAAAGCCCAGGCTCACCTCGTCAAAGTTTCTGATCCTCGCTTCCGCGTCTTGCAGGCGGGGCATGTTTCTTCCCTTCATGTTAGCAGCCATATCAATACCTCATCATGCGGCAGTCGTTGCCTCTCTTCTTATAAAAGTCCACCCTCTGCATGGCTTCCTTAAAGTCCACCTTGTGCCCGTCGAATTCCGGACCGTCCACGCAGGCGTATTTGGTTTCCCCGCCCACGGTGATGCGGCAGCAGCCGCACATGCCCGTGCCGTCCAGCATCAGCGAGTTCATGCTCACCACGGTGGGAATGTTGTATTTGGCGGTGACGTCGCACACGTTTTTCATCATTATCATGGGTCCGACCACAAACACGCAGTCTATCTTGGCTCCGCTTTGAATGAGCTGTTCCAGCTGAGTGGTGACAAAGCCCTTCAAGCCCTCGCTACCGTCGTCCGTGGTGATATAAAGGTTTTTGGCAAACTTTTTGAAGTCCTCTTTGGCAAAGAGCAGTTCGCTTGTTTTGGCGCCGATGATGATGTCGCAGGGTTTGCCCTCGCTCATGCGCTTTTTTGCCTGCGGATAGATGACCGCACAGCCTATGCCGCCGCCCACCAGCACCACGTTTTCGTATTCTTCAAGCTCCGTGGGGTTGCCCAGAGGTCCCACCAGATCGTGGATATATTCGCCCGCTTTCATCGCGGCTATCTTGGCGGTGGTGTCCCCCACCACCTGGATGAGCAGAGTTATCGTGCCGCTCCCCCTGTTGTAATCACAGATGGTAAAAGGCACCCTTTCCCCGTCGGCATCCGCCCTAAGAATGATAAATTGACCGGGCTGACAGTGGCGCGCCACGTCAGGAGCTTCCACTTCCAGCTTCACCACGCGGGGCGCGGTTTGAGCGATACTCAAAATTTTATTCATAGTCCACCTTCGTTAAAGAATTTGCAATATTGCGTTATCGGGCACGCCGCGCAGTCGGGACGGCGCGCCGTGCAGACGTATCTGCCGTGCAGTATGAGCAGATGGTGAGCCTGGGTGAGCCGCTCTTGCGGGAATATCTCCACCAGTCTGCGCTCCACCTCTTCCGGTTTGTTTGAAGAGATGAAACCTATGCGGTTGGCAAGGCGCAGCACATGCGTGTCCACCGCCATGGTCTGCTTGCCGAACGCCACGCCGCCGACCACGTTTGCCGTTTTTCTGCCCACCCCTGCAAGAGAGAGCAGACTTTCAAAGTCCTCGGGCACCTCGCCGCCGAAACGCTCCACGATGTCGCGCGCGCAGGAGATGATGTGCGCCGCCTTGCTGCGGTAAAAGCCGCAAGAATAGATGAGCTTTTCCAACTCCTCCTGCCTGATCTGTGCAAAGTCCTGCGGCTTGTTGTATTTGGCAAACAGCGTTTTGGTCACCTCGTTGACGCGCTTGTCCGTGCATTGAGCGGAGAGGATCACCGCCACGAGCAGCTCGAACGGAGAAGAGAAGTTCAACTCGCACTCCGGCTGCGGATGCGCCTGCAACAGCTTGTCAAGCAGGTCTGTTATCTGCTCCTTGCTATACTCCATATTTATTGCGCGCGCGTTATTTGCGCACTATGTATTCGCTGCGCTCCGCTCCCACGGAAACCAGGCTTATCTCGCAGCCCACCAGTTTTTCCAGGTAATCCACGTAAGCGCGCGCCGCCTTGGGCAGGTCTGCTTCCTTGCGGCAACCGGAGATGTCGCACTTCCAGCCGTCCACATATTCGTAAACGGGCTTTGCCTTGTCCAGTTCCACGCCGCGCGGGAAATCTTCCACGCGCTCCCCGTCCACTTCGTAAGCCACGCAAACGGGTATTTTTTCCATATAAGAGAGCACGTCCAGTTTTGTGAGCGCCAGGGTGTCCGCGCCCTGGGCGAACACGCCGTAACGGGACGCCACCGCGTCGAAAGGACCAACTCTGCGCGGTCTGCCGGTGGCGGCGCCGTATTCTCCGCCCGCCGCGCGCAGATCTTCCGCTTCTTTGCCGAACCACTCCACCGTAAAGGGTCCTTCTCCCACGCAGGAGGAGTATGCCTTCATTATGCCTATCACTCTGTCAAGTTTGCGGTTGGGTATGCCCGCGCCGATGGGCGCGTATGCGGCGATGGTGTTGGAAGAAGAGGTGTAAGGATTGATGCCGAAGTCTATGTCGCGCAGGGCGCCCAGCTGAGCTTCGAACATCACGTTTTTACCCTCGTCTATCGCCTTTTCCAGGAAGGCGGATACGTTGCACACGTGCGGTTTGAGCCTCTCCCCGTAAGTGTTGAGATATTCCAAAACGGAATCGAGCGTGATGACGTCTGCGCCGTAAGCCTTATTGATGACGAGGTTTTTATAATCTATGATGCCCGTAAGGCGCTTTTTCAGCTGTTCGGGATAAAAAAGATCGCCCATCATGATGACCTTTTTCAGATACTTGTCCCCGTATACCGGCGCGATACCGCGGCGGGTGGAACCGTATTTGGCGTCACCCAGTCTGTCTTCTTCCAGGCAGTCCTGCTGCACGTGGTAAGGCATGCAGATAACGGCTCTTTCACTTATTTTGAGCTGTTCGGGAGTGATTTTCACGCCCGCGGCAGCCAACTTGTCCATCTCTCCGCACAGGTGCTTGATGTCTATGACCATGCCGTTGCCCATCACGTTGGTCACTTCCGGACGCAGGATGCCAGAAGGTATCAGATTGAGGATGAACTTGCCGCGCTCGTTGATCACGGTGTGTCCGGCGTTGTTGCCGCCCTGATAACGGCACACCACGTCATAGTCGCGCGAAATAAGGTCCACCATTCTGCCCTTGCCTTCGTCGCCCCAGTTGATTCCCACTATTGCTGTTAACATATTCTTTCTCCTTTTTGGAAGATCTTTTTTCTTATTCCCATTCGATGGTTGCCGGCGGTTTGGACGTGATGTCGTAAACCACCCTGTTCACGTGCTTGACTTCGTTGACGATGCGCTCGGAAATGCGGCTGAGCACCTCGGAAGGTATCCTCGCCCAGTCCGCCGTCATGCCGTCTACGGAAGTGACCGCGCGCAGCACCACCGTGTAATCGTATGTCCTGCTGTCACCCATGACGCCCACGCTGCGCATATTGGTGAGCACGGCGAAATACTGCCAGATCTCCGTGTCCAGGTTGTTGCGCGCTATCTCGTCGCGCAGGATAAAGTCCGCGTCGCGCAGGATGGAAAGTTTGCGTTCCGTGATGTTGCCTATCACCCTGATGGCAAGCCCCGGTCCGGGGAAGGGCTGACGCATGACTATGTTTTTGGGCAGTCCCAGCTCAAAGCCCACCTTGCGCACCTCGTCTTTGAAGAGATCGCGCAACGGTTCCACCAGTTCCTTGAATTTGATCACGCTGGGCAGACCGCCCACGTTGTGATGGCTTTTGATGGTGGCGGAATTGCCCAAGCCGGATTCTATCACATCCGGATAAATGGTGCCCTGCACCAAAAAGTCCACCTCTCCTATCTTGTTCGCCTCTTCTTCGAACACGCGGATAAATTCCGCGCCGATGAGTTTGCGCTTTTTCTCCGGCTCCTTCACGCCGCGCAGGATCTTGAGGAAACGCTTGGACGCGTCCGCCAGGATGACGTTCATGCCGCGCTCCTGCTTGAACACGCGCATCACCTCGTCTGCCTCGTATTTGCGCAGCAGACCGTGATCGACGAAAATGCAGGTGAGGTTGTCGCCCACCGCGCGGTGTATCAGCGTTGCCGCCACGGCGCTGTCCACGCCGCCGCTGAACGCGCAAAGCACCTTTTTGTCGCCTATGCGCTTTTTGAGCTCTTCCACTTTGCTTGCCACAAAGTTGTCCATCGTCCAGTCGCCGTGCACGCCCGCCACGTTGTAAAGGAAGTTGCGCAGCATGTCTATGCCCTGCTGCGTGTGCACCACCTCGGGGTGATACTGCACGCCGTATATGCGTTTTTCCTCATTGCCGAAAGCCGCCACCTTGCAGGTATCGGTGTGCGCAAGCACTTTGAAGCCTTCGGGCAGCTCTTCCACCCTGTCAGTATGGCTCATCCAGCACACGCCGCTGCCGTTCAAGCCCTTGTATATGGGGGAAGAAGTGTCGTATTCCGCCTGCTGCCTGCCGTATTCGCGCACCTGTGCGTGCGCCACCTTGCCGCCCAGCGTATGGGCGATCAGCTGACAGCCGTAACAGATACCCAGCACGGGCACGCCCGCCTGCAAAAGCGCCTTGTCCACATGCGGCGCGCCCTCCTCGTAAACGCTGGAAGGTCCGCCGGTGAAGATGATGCCTTTGGGGTTTTTGGCAAGTATCTTTTCCGCGGGCATGGTGCAGGGATACATCTCGCAATACACGTTCTGTTCCCTCACCCTGCGGGCGATCAGCTGGTTATACTGACCGCCAAAGTCCAAAACTATCACTAATTCATGGTTCATTTGTCTTTTTTATACTCCCGATGAACTTATTTACGGTATTTTTTATCCATGTGTAGACATTGAAGAAGAACTTCTTTATCGTCCGATACAGCTCTCTTATCGCACCCACTTCCGCGCGCATGAACAAAATGCACGGCGGCACGCACACCATCATTATGATCAGGTTGCGCAGCATGTCAGATGTGAGCGACGTGATGGAGAAGAATTCCCTTGTCCAGTCCACGCTCACGGCAAAGATGAGCACCACCAGGGCAAAACCGATGATGAGCAGGCGCAGTTTGGTATACGGATAACACGCCTGCAACAGCACTATCAGCGAAGAGAGCGCCGTGATGTAAAACGCCATGGTGGCTATCTGAGCGGAAACGTCCAGTCCGATGTCGCGGTATAGCAGACAGGTTATCGTTGCCATCAAGGTGATGGTCATGCCCGCCGGCAGCGCCTTGGAGAACACCTTGGACAAAAAGTTGCCTTCCACCTTGCGCCCGTTGGGTTCCAGCGCCAGGAAGAAGGAAGGTATGCCCACGAACAGCGCGCTGATCAGCGTGAGCTGGATCGGCTCGAACGGATAGGACATCTGGAAAATTATGCACATCAGCGTGAGCAGCGTGCTGAACGTGGTCTTGACCAGGAACAAAGACGCCACCCTTTCTATGTTGTTTATCACCCTTCTGCCTTCCAACACTACGCTGGGCAGAGAGGCAAAGTCGCTGTTCATCAGCACCAGCTGCGCCACGTTGCGCGCCGCTTCACTGCCCGAAGCCATGGCGATGGAGCAGTCCGCCTCTTTGAGCGCCATCACGTCGTTCACGCCGTCGCCCGTCATGCCCACCGTGTGCCCCTTGGCTTTAAGCCCCTGCACCAGCAGCTTTTTCTGCTTGGGCGTGACCCTGCCGAAGATCGTATACTTGTCGCAGGCAGCAAGCACGTCTTCTTCCGTTTTGAGCGTGGTGGCGTCGATAAAGCTGTCAAAGCCCTTCACGCCCGCGCGCTCCGCCACTTTGGACACGGTGATGGGATTGTCGCCGGAGATTATCTTGATCTCAACGCCCTGTTCGGCAAAATATTTGAGCGTTTCGCCCGCGCTGGCGCGGATCTTGTCCGAAAGCACGATCAGCGCCACCGGCTTTAACCGCTCTTCCCGCACCTCGTCTTTGAGCGGCTGGGAAGAGTGCACCAGCAAAAGCACGCGATAGCCCTGGCGCGTGTATTCCTCCACGTCTTTTTGCACCAGGGAATATCTCTCTTTCAGCACGAATTCGGGCGCGCCCACGATGAACCTGCCCTTTTCGCCGAAGTCCGCGCCGCTCCACTTGCGGGCGGAAGAAAAAGGCACCGTGCTTATCGCCTGCCAGACGTTTTCGCCTTTGAAGTAATCGGCAAACGCCTCAAAGGTGGAGCCGCTCGCGCCCAGCGCCGCCACCATGGCGGTCATGATGTCCGTCACCGCGCCGAATTTGTCCGAATATTGATGAACGCGTTCCACCTGCATGCTGCCTTCCGTGATGGTGCCCGTTTTGTCCAAACAGAGCATATCCACGCGCGCCAGCGTTTCTATGGAATAAAGATCCTGCACCAACGTCTGTTTGCGCGCCAGCTTGATAACGCCAACGGCAAGCGCGATGGACGTCATCATCACCAGCCCTTCCGGTATCATGCCCACCACGGACGCCACCGTGTTGGTGATGACGTTGCTCACGCGCTCCGCCACGTCGCTCGACGTGATGTTGAACATCGCCCCGAAGTCCACCCCTCTGTCAGAACAGTTGGTCAGATACATGAGTATACCCATGGGGAAGATGGCGATGGTGACTATCCTGATTATCCAGTTGATGGAGCGCATCAGCTGG
Organism: uncultured Christensenellaceae bacterium; assembly: GCA_944380295.1. Taxonomy (GTDB): domain Bacteria; phylum Bacillota; class Clostridia; order Christensenellales; family UBA3700; genus Alloclostridium. The sequence goes on along the minus strand of CALWHE010000001.1, from coordinate 122,504 downwards.
GATTTGGATTTTTTATACTTTTTCGCCTCGGAAAGTATGGTGGCGGCAAAGTTGTCTTTGCCCACCTTGGTCACGCGGGCGCGGCAAGTGCCCGCCTGCACTATGCTGCCGGACAAAAGCTCCTCTCCCGGCGTTTTGTGTATGTCGTCCTGCTCGCCCGTGAGCATGCTCTCGTTCACTTCGCATTCGCCGCTCACCACCACGCTGTCGGAAGCTATCTGCTCGCCGGCGTGGATCTCGATAATGTCGTCGATGACGATGTCCGACATATCCACATGTTTTTTCTCGCCGCCGCGGATCACGCTGACTTTGGGCACGTTGAGCAAAGACATCTTTTCCAAAACCAGTTTGGAACGTATCTCCTGCACGATGCCCACCACCATGTTGCACACGACCAGAATGATAAAGGTCATGTTCTTGATGCTGCCGTAAACCAGTATCAGCGCGGCAAGCAGAAAATTCAGACCGTTGAACAGCGTGATGACGTTGGAACGGAAAATGTTCAGATAAGATTTTGTGACGATGTTGGGCTGTTCGTTGTTCAGACCGCGCTCCGTGCGCTCTGCCACCTGCTCTTCACTCAGTCCCGTCTGCGGATCGGCTTCCACCCTTTCCAGCGGATGATCGAAAGTCTTTTGTTCCTTCTTTTTGGCGCCGCGCGCTTTTTTTGACTTGCGCCCGCTCTGCGCCGCGGCGGGCGCTCCTTCCGCAGGCTGCTCCTGCACGGGCACGGCTGCCGCAACTTCTTCCGCCGCGGCAATATCCGCCGGCTTCTGCGCCTCGGCTTTTTCCGCCTCCGCAACGGGCACTTCCTGCTGCGCGCCTTTTTTTGCCGCGGCTTTTTTGCGCGGCTTTGCCGCCGGCTTTTCCTGCGGCAGCGGCTCCGGCTCGGTTTGCGCCGCGGGCACAAGCTCTTCTTTTATCTCCGCCGGCTTTTCCGCCCAAGCCCGCTTTTGGCGTGTGCTGCCGCCCGCGGACTTTGCGTCCGCGCTCTGCTCCGCCGCGCTTTTCGTCCGAGCCTTTTTCTTTTCCTGCTCTTCCGCCGCGACTTGTCCGGTTTTTTCTACCGCGTTCTTTTTCTTGGCAGCCATATTATGATAATATCATTATTGACGCGCATAAGTCAATCCATTATATAAAAATATAATGCGGGCGCGGAAATATTTTCCCGCGCCCGCAGACGTTTTTTCCTTTTTCCCGCCGCTTTGCCTGCCGCGGCGGCAAAAAAATCACTCTTCTTTCAATTCCAGCACTTCCGCGCCCGCGATCGCCTCGGCGATGAGCGCCTCTTCTTCCTGCAACTTCTCCTCTTCCGCCCGCGCTTCTTCCAGCTTGGGGTGGATGACGGGATCGCGCGGCAAAAACACCGTGCAGCAGTCCTCGAACGGCTGCTTGCTGATCTCATAAGTGTCTATGCGCTCCGCCTGCTCCATGATCTCCGTTTTGTCCATGGCGATGAGCGGACGGAATACGGGCAGCGCCCTCACGGCGTCTTCCGTGCTGGTGATACTCTCCATCGTCTGCGAAGCCACCTGCCCCAGGCTCTCCCCCGTGATCAGACAGCCGCACCCTTCCTTTTCCGCCAGTTTCTCCGCAATGCGCACCATCACGCGCCGCATCACGGTTATCATGAAGTTGGCGTTGCAGCGGCGGTGTATCTCTTCCTGTATGTGCGTGAAAGGCACCACATAAAGGGTGATGCCGCCGCACCAGGGCGTGAGCTTTTTGGCAAGGTCCACCACCTTTTCTTTGGCTTGCAGGCTGGTGTGCGGATAACTGTGATAATGCACGGCAAAGATCTTCATGCCCCTCTTTGCCATGCGCCAGCCCGCCACGGGAGAATCGAAGCCGCCCGACAAAAGCAGCATGCCCTTGCCCGCCGTGCCCACCGGCATGCCGCCGGCGCAGGCGACGGTTTCCCCGAAAATGTAAGTGTGACCGTTTTCGCGTATGTCCACGTTCACCACGTATTCCGGATCGTGCAGATCCACGGTGAGATAAGGCTTTGCCCGCAAAATACGCGCGCCCGTTTCCACCGCTATCTGCATGGAATTCATGCTCAGCTTTTTATCCGCGCGCTTGACGTTGACGCGGAAGGTGCCAGGCACGGAAGGAGCGCAATCGATCGCCGCCGCATAGATCTCCTCAAACGCCGTGGGCAGCTTGACCGCCACGGAGAGCGAGTGCAGACCGAACACCTTTTTCAGCCTTTCGATGATGGCAAACTCGTCCGCAAAGGAATAATTTTCCACGTAATACCTGTTTTGCGTGCGGGTGAACGTGCAGGAAAAAGGCGCCAGCGCCGCCTTTATGTTGCGCGCCAAAACCCCTTCGAAATAAGAGCGGTTCCTGCCCTTCAAAAAAAGTTCTCCGTAACGGAGCAGAATCACTTTGTCCATATTTTACCTCTTGATATACTTCCTTTCCTTCCGCACGGCAGCCGCCAAGGCGCGGCACGCCGCAAGCAGATCCCCCTCCGCGTTCATGTCCCCGCACGTCAAGCGCAGCATGCCGTCCGCATATTCGTCCGGCACGCCCAAAGCCGCGGCTATGCGTTTATCCGCGCTGTGCGAAGAGCAGGCGCTGCCCGTGCCGACAAAAATGCCCTCGTCGTCGAGCATATGCACCAACACTTCTCCGCGCACCCCCTTTACCGCCAGGGTCAAAAAGCCGTCCAGGCAGGCGCCGCGCCGCGAGAGTATCACCAAATCGTCTATATTTTTTTGCAGATATTCCTCCGCCTCCGCGCGCTCTTTTGCAAGCCTCGGCGCCGCCGCTCTCATGCGCTCGCCGGCAAGTTCGCAGGCAAGAGCCAGAGCGCAAATGCCCGCCACGTTCTCCGTTGCCGAACGCACGCCGCCCTCCTGTCCGCCGCCCAGCACGAAGGGGGAAAGATGCACGCCCTTTTTCACGTAAAGAGCGCCCACGCCCTTGGGCGCGTGTATCTTGTGCCCGCTGAGCGAATACATGTCTATGCCGGCGGCATGCACGTTGATCTCCTCTTTGCAGAACGCCTGCACGCCGTCGCTGTGGAAAAGCGCTTTCGGGCAACGCTTTTTCACAGCCGCCGCCAAAGTTTTTATGTCGTTCACCGCGCCCGTTTCGTTGCTCACGTGCATGACGGACACCAGCACCGTGTCCGGCGTGAGCAGCTCCGTGAACCGCTCCGTATCCACCGCGCCCCAGGGCGTGACGGGCGCGAACACCACCTCGTAACCGCGCCGCTCCAACTCGCAGGCGCACTTATACACCGCCGAATGCTCAGCCGCGGACACGATCACCCTGCCGCTTTTGCGGCGCAGAGAGCACAACAGCGCCATGTTGTCCGCCTCGCTGCCGGAAGCGGTGAAATATATCTCCGACGCGTCCGCCCCCAGCCGCCGCGCCACTCTTGCGCGCGCGTCTTTCACCGCCTCTTGCGCGGCAAGCGCGCCCGAATAACGGGCAGAGGGATTGAAATATAACTCACGGTCGTATTTTTGCAACACCGCCGCGCATTCTTCAAACATCTGCGTGGTGGCGGCGTTATCCAGATATATCATTTGACACCTCTTTTTTGAGCATAGCGAACATATAAGCGTCTAAGCTGACCACATATTTTCCGCCGTTTTTTTCCACATAATACAAGTCCGCGCGGCTGTCGCCGAAGAGCTTTTTGCCCTCATGGTCGGGCGCGCAGGGGGTGAGCGTTTCACTGCCGTCCAGCACGAGCACCTCCCTGCTCCTGCCTATCACTTCCCGCCTGATCGCCACGCCGCTCTGTTTGAGCGTGTAACGATAAGAATAGACCAGTTCCAGCGAAACGCGCCGCATGACGAGATCGAAAACGATGAGCGCGCCCGCCGCGGCAAAGAGCACGCTGTCTGCAAACGCCGCAACAAAAAGCGCGACCGCCGCCGCGTCGCCCGCAATGGCAAGCGCCAGCAGGATCGCCCTTATCGGCTTATAGGCATATTTTTCATAGACCGCGTCGTATATCATTTCAGCTCCGCCATGGTCACACCGTCGTCACCTTCACCGTATTTGCCCGCGCGGAAGGATATTACGCGCGGATGGGTTTTGAGCATATCGCGCAGAGCCGAACGCAAGGCGCCGCTCCCCTTGCCGTGGATGATGCGCACCTCGTGCAATCCCGCCAAAGCGGCGTTTTCCAGATATATGTCCGTGTTGCAGACCGCCTCTTCGCATGTCTGCCCGCGCACGTCTATCTCCGCCGAAACTTCCGGTCGGGCATAATAATTGCCCGGGCGGCGCTTTTCTTCCTCTTTCGTCTTGCCCGGCAGCGTCTTGTAAACGTCCGCGGCGGGCACGATGGTGGTGAGCACTCCCGCTTTGACGGTGTATTCGCCCTTTTTGTTCACGTTGACCACCACGGCGGTCTTGCCCAAAGACTTGACAAACACGCTGTCGCCCTCCGCGATCTCGCCCGCCGCCTGCGCCGCGCCCGTGCGTGCAGGCAGTTCGCCCGCCTTGTCCGCCAATTTGTTTTTCAGGCGGCGCGCCTCAAAAAGCGCGCGCTCGTCGCCCTCTTTGACTTTTTGCTTTATCTGCTCCACCAGCTGCTCCGCCTCTTCCATTCTGTCGGCAAGCAATTCGCGGTAGCCGCGCCGCATCTTTTCTTCCAGCCTGTCTTTTATCTCCTCCGCCTTTTCGCGCGCAGCCTGCGCCGCCGCCGCTTCCCTGTCCGCCAATTCGCGCTCCCGCGCCGCCGCTTCCAGCTGTTTCTGCGCGCCGCGCAACGCCTGCTCGGCGCCCGCAATAAGGCGGGAAAGCTCCCGTTTTTCGGGCGAGATCAGCTCCTGGGCGCGTTTTATCACGTCTTGCGGCATGCCGAAGCGCGAAGCTATCTCCAAGGCGTTGGAAGAACCCGCCACGCCGGTGAGCAACTTGTATGTGGGCGCAAAGGTGACGGGATCGAAGTCCATCGAGGCGTTTATCACGCCGTTTGTGCGGGCGGAAAAACTCTTTAATTCGTCATAATGCGAAGTGACTATGCAGCGGCTGCCCTTTTCCAGCAGTTTTTCCACGCATGCCACCGCCAAAGCGCTGCCCTCGGCGGGATCGGTGCCCGCGCCCAATTCGTCGAGCAGCACCAGACTGCCGCCGTCCGCTTTCTCCAAAATGCGCGCCACGTTGACCACATGCGAAGAGAAGGTGGAAAGCGCCAGCTCTATGCTCTGTTCGTCGCCCACGTCGCAGAAAACGGAAGAAAAATAAGACATTTTGCTGCCCGCCTCGCAGGGCAAAAACAGCCCGCACGCCGCCATCAGCGCAAAAAGTCCGCACAATTTCAGCGTGACGGTCTTTCCGCCCGTGTTGGGACCGGAAATTATCATCACGTTATACTCTTCTCCCAGTTTTACGGACACGGGAACAACTTTTTTGCCGTCTATCAGCGGATGTCTGCCGCCGCGCACGTCTATGGCGCCGCCGTTTGAATACTCCGGCATCACCGCTTTGCAGTCGCGTGCGTAACGCGCCTTGGCAAAGACGCAGTCCAGCCGCGTCACGCTTTGGGCGGAGCGGCGGATAAATTCCGCCACGGCGCCTATGTCATAAGTGAACGCCGCCAGTATGCGCTCGCATTCCGCCGCCTCTTCCGCTTTGAGCGAGCGTATCTCGTTGTTCATCTCCACCACCGCATAAGGCTCTATATAAACGGTGGAACCGCTTGCCGACCTGTCGTGCAGCAGTCCGGGCACCGAGCCGCGGCATTCCGCTTTCACCGGCAAAACGTATCTGCCCTCACGCATGGTGACCAGATTGTCCATCAGATATTTTGCTTCCGGTCCGGAGAGATAGGCGTTCAGACGGCTCCTCACCGCCGCACCCGCAGACTTGATCGCCGCGCGCAAACGGCGAAGTTCCCCGGACGCCTCATCCGCCAGCTCACCCTCTTGGGTGACGGCTTGCAAAATGCGCCCTTCCAATTCCGTATCCACGCTGATATCACGGGAAATGGCGCGTATATGTTCGATTCTCTCGTCAGGAACGGCGTCTATGGCGGAACGGCACAGGCGCGCCGTGCGCATCGCCACCCCCACGGCGCGCACCTGCGCGGCGGAGAGAGCGGAGCGCTTTTCCGCCTTTTCCAGGCATTGCGAGATGTCGCCCTGAGCAAAATCGGGAGAGATGACGTGCTCATGCAGAATGATGTCCGCTTCCCGCGTCTGTTCCAACAGCTCCAAAGCCTGTTCGAAGCAGTCTGCGGGACGCATGGCGAGAAGAGCGCGCGCCGCCTGCGCGTCGTGACAATATCCCGCCGCGCGCGCCAAAACCTTGGGCAGTTCCAAAGCGTTGATGGTCCTCTCTTCCGTCATTTCACTCCTCTGAACAGATGTCCGCAGGTCACGCCGCTCTGCGCGGCGCCGCTTTCAAAACGCGTGAGCGCGTGTGAAAGTTCCCGCGTATCATATTCTACCATATCCAAAAGAATATTGCCACCGAATTTTTCCTTTAAGCCGGCTTTGCCGGAAATATCCGTGCAAACGGGGTTATAAAGCGAAAAATAACAGTTTGCCACCCTCACCCGCCGCAGCGGATAAACGCCGAAGCCGTCTTTGTATTGCAATCCCTCTTTATGGCGGCAGGCGCTGCACGAGCCGCCGAAGTTGAGCTTGACCGGACAATGCGTGAGCGTCATCAGCCGCACCCTGCCATAGGCATAGACCAGCGCGCCGGTGAGCGGCTCCAACTCTTTGAGCGTGAGTTCGCAAGAGGCGCAATACTTACCGGGCGGCAGAATATCAATACATTTACTGTTATAAATATTCAAACCTATGCCGCCGACGATATACTTGCCGAATTCGCGCGCCAGCGCCAAAGCCCCCAAGTTTTCACAATAAAATCCCTTAAATTTTTGCGCATGTTTCTGCAAAAAGGCGCGCATTTGCGCCATGTCGGCTTTGCGCAGGATCACGGGGATAGCCAGAAAATTACCAATATTATTATCGAATACTTTGTTTTTCATAATAATATCCAATTTTTCCGACTTGAAATCGCTTATCTGCAAGATGGCGGCATATCCGCGCTCTTTTACCTCGGCTGCCGCCTCCGCGCTGCCGACAAGGACAAAGCCTTTGAACCCGGGTAAGGGCCGCACCTGCTCCCCCGCCCAGGGGACGGGCGCGTGAGAGGCGATGCGGTGCAGCCGAGTTTTATTATAATTATTCAAAAGCGCGACGCGAATTTCCTCTATCGCCCGCTTGCGCATATCGTTGAGGCGCGAGGCGGGAATAAACGCTCCCGCGATGTTTATCTCCATCTTTCGCGGCGCAAATTCGCCGGCAGACTTTGCCAAAACGCGGCGCGCCGCCTCTTCCGTCCCCGCGCCGGTGGCGGCGGAACATATCTCCCCGTCCTCAACGGCAACGCGCTCTCCCCCGCACTCCGCCGTAAGGCGCGCCCTGCCGCCCGGCTCGGCGGTCAACGCAAGATCCACGCTTAAAGTGCGGCGGATATTTTTCAGCTCTTCCGCGCGCGACTTGTCAAAGGTCACGCACACCTTGTCGCCGGGGCGCAATTTTTCGCTTTTGCAGGAAATGCGCAAAATATCTCCGAGCTTTTGCATTTTTTCCACGGTGGCTCCGCCTATCTCTTCCCCGCCGCGCACGATCTTAACGCCGTCGCCGACGGCGATATCCTTATCCGCTTTCACATCGATAAAGCCTTTGCCCACCGCGCGGATCACACCACTCTCTTCACCCGAATTGTTTTGAATTTTTGCCGATATGAGTTTGTTTGTATCGTCAACGCCGTAACCGGAAGTAAAGCCGCCGCGGTTATATGCGCGTAAAAGGCGCCCGCGCTCCGCGCCCGTGAGCCGCCCGTCGAGCGCCGCACGGTATGCGGAAACCACCTCAGCGCAATAATACTCCGTCTTCAGTCGCCCTTCCAGTTTTATGCTGTCCGCTCCCGCGGCGCGCAGCTTGTCCACCCTTTTCAAAAGGCACAGATCCGCCGCCGAGAGCAGATACCCCTTTTTGCCGCCGCATTCGTATTTGAGGCGGCAGGGCTGATTGCACCGCCCGCGGTTGCCGCTGTCCCCGCTCATGAAAGAGGACATCAGACAGCCGCCGGAAAAACTCACGCACAGCGCGCCGTGCGCAAATACTTCCACTTCAAGCCCGCTTTTTTTGACTTCCGCAATATCTTCGAGCGTGCATTCACGCGCCAGGACCACTCTGGAAAAGCCCAACGCCTTTGCCATATTCGCGCCTTCGAGGTTGTGCACGCCCATCTGCGTGCTGGCATGCAGCGGCACGCCGCTCCTGCGGAAGATATCCAGCGCGCCCAAATCGGTCACGATAAAGGCGTCCGCACCCGCTCGCGCCGCTTCTTGCACATATTGCTCAAATTTTTCCAACTCCGTCTGCTTTATGCAGGTGTTGAAAGCGATATGCACCTTCACCCCGAAGAGATGGCAGAATTCTATATGTTCCCTGATGTTTTGCAGAGTGAAGTTCTCCGCCTTGGCGCGCGCGTTGAAGGCGTCAAGTCCCAAATACACGGCGTCGGCGCCGTTGTGCACAGCCGCCTTTAACGCCGCAACGCTCCCCGCGGGCGCCAGCAGTTCCATCAGCGGAGCGCCGCCCCCAGCTTGTCTTTCAGCTTGGCGAGTATTTTGTCCATGCGCTCGCTCATCTCCTCATCGGTGAGCGTTCTGTCATCCGCGCGGAAGATCATGTTGACCGCCACGCTCTTTTTGCCCTCGCCTATCGCCTTACTGCGGTAAACGTCGAATATCTCCGCCTCGCGCAACACGCTGCCGCCGGCGTTCTTGACCGTGTCCAAGATGTCGCCGCCGCTCACGTCCTCATCCACCACAATGGCGATGTCACGCTCCACGGGCGGGAATTTACTGATGGCTTCAAACTTATAGCCGGTCTTTTCGTATTTATTTATCAGGTCTATGTTGAGTTCGGCAACGTAAAGGCGTTCCGAGGAGCCGAAGGCTTCCGCCACCGCCGGGTGCACCTCCCCCACAAAGCCCAAACTTTTGCCGCCTTTCATGATGTCCGCCGCTCTGCCGGGATGCATGAAGGGCGCCTTGCTGCGCACGTATTTCACCTCGACGCCAAAGGCGTTCAGAATAAGCTCCGTCACGCCCTTTATCGTGTAAAAATCTTCGTCTTTGCCGTAAGCGCCCAGCACGATATGCGTCTGTTCTTCCGGCTGACGGGTGATGGGCAGTTCGCCCACGGGCAGATATACGGCGGCAATTTCAAACATGCGCGCCGCTTTTTGCGCTTTGAGCAGGTTGGAAGTGAGCGTTCCCAGCATGGAATAGACCAGCTGCGTGCGCATCACGGACACATCCTCGCCCAACGGATTGATTATTTCCACCGTGCGGCGCAACTCGTCGTTCTCAGGCAGGCGCAGCACGTCCGCAAAGGCGGGAGAGATAAAGGAGTAAGTCAAAGTTTCGTGCATGCCGCAGGATACGGCGATCTCCCTTATCTTGTCTTCGTTGCGCTGAGCGCGCGTTTTGCCGCCCACCGTCTGCCTGCCCTTGTCCATCAACGTTCCCACAACATTGTCGTAACCATGGTAACGGATCACCTCTTCGGCGATGTCGTTTGCCGATTCCAAGTCGTCGCGTTCGGGCGGAGCGGTGCAGATGAGCTTGCCGTCTTTTATCTCCGCGCCTATGCGCAGCGCATGCAGAATATCCAATTTTTCTTTGTCGTCTATGGCTATGCCCAAGATGGCGTCTATCTTCTCCGGCGTGGTGACGATGGGCTTTTTTTGCGGAATTTCCGCGTGGACGTCTATTATGCCCTCCGCTATCTTGCCGCAACCGAATTCTTGCACCAGCGCCAAGGCGCGTTTCAAGCCGAGCGGCTGACAGGAAAAGTCCACGCCTTTTTCAAAGCGTGCGGAAGAGTCCGAACGCAGACCCAGCGTGCGCGAAGTGCGCCTCACGCTGTCACGGGCAAAGCGGGCGCTTTCAAACACCACCAGCGAAGTGTCTTCTCTGATACCGCTGTTCATGCCGCCCATCACGCCCGCCACCGCGTTGGCTTTTTCCTTGTCCGCTATCACCAGCATGCTGCCGTCGAGCGTATATTCCTTGCCGTCAAGGGTGACTATCTTTTCCCCTTCTTCCGCCCTGCGCGCCACGATCTGCCCGCCGCAAATGTCGCGCTCGTCAAAGGCGTGCATGGGCTGCCCCACCTCTATCAGCACATAGTTGGTGATGTCCACCATGTTGTTGATGGGGCGCAAGCCCACCGCTTTGAGCCTTCTTCTCACATATTCGGGCGAAGGCGCTATCCTGATGTCAGTGACCGCCGCCGCCATGTATCGGGGGCAAAGCTCGCTGTCACGCACGTCTACGGACACGATGTCCGCCGTTTTTATATTTTTTTCCGCCGTGAAGTCGGTCTTGGGCGCGCGCAGCGGCTTTTTCAGCACGGCGGCTATCTCTCCCGCGATGCCGTAAACGCTGTTGCAGTCCGGACGGTTGGCGGTCACGCCTATGTCCAACACCACGTCCGTGTTGCCCAAAACATCGTTGATGTCCGTGCCCAAAGGCGCGCTCTCCTCGTTCATGATGAGTATGCCGTATACTCCCGCGCCCGGATAATCCGCTTCCGTCAGCCCCAGCTCTTCTCCGCTGCAAAGCATGCCGCACGATTCCACGCCGCGCAGCTTGCCCTTTTTGATGGTCTTGCCGCCGGGCAGGAGCGAGCCGTCTTTGGCAACGGGCACCAGATCGCCTTCCGCAATGTTGTTTGCACCCGTGACTATCTGCAAAATTTCGCCGCCCACGTCTATTTGACACACCACCAACTTGTCCGCGTCAGGGTGTTTGACAATGGAGAGTATCTTGCCCAAAACCACGTTTTTGATGTTTTCACGCGGATCTACTATCTCTTCCACTTCAAAGCCCACGCTCACCAGCTTGTCAGCCAGTTCGCGCGCGGGAATGTCTATGTCTACAAAATCTTTAAGCCAATCGATGGTAACTTTCATATCTCACCTCACTTGAATCTGCGCAAGAATCTCACGTCGTTTTCAAACAATATGCGCATGTCCGGAATGCCGTATTTGATCATGGCGATGCGCTCTATGCCCATGCCGAAAGCAAAACCGCTGTATTTTTCCGGGTCTATGTTGCTCATCTCCAAAACGTGCGGATTGACCACGCCCGCTCCCAAAACCTCTATCCAGCCCGTGCCCTTGCAGATACGGCAACCCTTGCCGTGGCATACCGAACAGCTCAGATCCACTTCCACGCTGGGTTCCGTAAAGGGGAAATACGAGGGGCGGAAGCGCACTTTGGTGTTTTTGTCGAACAATTCTTTGGCAAAACACTCCAAAATGCCTTTCAGATCGCACAAAGTGATGTTTTCGTCTATCACCAATCCCTCTATCTGTTGGAACATGGGGCTGTGCGTGGCGTCATCGTCCGGACGATAGACTTTGCCGGGGCAAACCACCCTGATGGGCGGCTTGTTTTCTTCCATGACGTGCGCTTGCACGGGCGAAGTGTGCGTGCGCAGAAGTATGTCGTTGCCCAAATAAAAGGTGTCCTGCATGTCGCGCGCGGGATGGTCTTTGGGAATGTTCAGCTGACGGAAGTTGTAAAAGTCCGTTTCCACTTCCGGTCCGTGCGCCACGGAAAAGCCCAGTGAAGTGAAAATGGAAAGTATCTCCTCCTTGACCAGCGTGCACGGGTGCAGACTTCCGCGCGCCTGCGCTTTGCCCTTCAAGGTGACGTCAAGGCGCTCTTCACGCAGACGCTCCTCTTCACGCTGTTTTTGCATTTGCGCAAATTTCTCGTCTATAAGTGCGTTGATCCTGTCGCGCGCTTCGTTGACAAGTTTGCCCACGGCGGGGCGCTCTTCCGCCGGCAGTTCCTTCATGCCGCGCAGCAGCGCGGTGAGTTCTCCGCTCTTGCCCAAAAATCTGACTTTGAGATCGTTGATCGCGGCAACGTCGGCACAGCCGGCAACGCCCTCTTGCGCCGCCGCCACGATCCCGTCTATCCTTTCTTGAACGGTCATAACATACCTCTCTGTTTTATTTATAAAAAACGGACGCCCCGACATAGGGCGTCCGCACGCTTTACCACCTATTTTCACGCAATATATGCGCCTCTTTGAGGGATAACGGTCCTGCCGGCGGCCTCTACATATCAAAGCCGCAGCTCCCGGGCGAATCCGCCTGCCCGTTTGTCTTCCGCCCTTTCAGCCGATGAGGCGGAATCTCTGCGACGCGTGCGCAAGCCATGTTCCCGTTCTTTGCTTTTTTAATATTTTAACACCGCAAAGCGTTTTTGGCAAGGAAATTTACGCTTTTGCCGCAAAATATCACAATTTTACGCCATGCGCGCGACAAAACGGCTTTGCCCCGCCCGCAAAACGCTCCGCCTCGGAAAAATTTTCCCGAGCGGCGCATAAGATAGAGTATGCCCTATTACGTTGTGAGCAAAACGCCACCCAAAACCAAGAAAAAGCGCAAAAAAGCCAAAGCGCTGATGATCGCGCTTACCGCACTTTTACTTGTTGTAGGTCTGTTTTTCTACTTCAACAAGCAGGCAAACGAGGTGATACGCCAGCTGACGACCGCCACGATAAGCAACCGTCTCACCGTGAAGATGAACGCCGCCTTTGACGAACTGATGGCGCAATACGACGACGAATACTCCTCTTATGTGCACATCGAGCGCGACGGCGAAGGAAACATCACCCTCATCACGGCGGACATGATCAAGATAAACAAATTGATGGCTCAATACTCCACCATAGTGCAGACGCATGTGAGCGAGATAGAAGAAGACGACATCACCGTGCCCATGCTCGCCTTCACCGGTTGGCCGCTGGTATCCACCTTGGGCGCGGACGTAAAACTGGACATAGTGGCGGTGGGCGACGCGCCTTGCTCTTATCGCAGTGAGTTCAAAGAGGTGGGTATCAATCAAACGCTGCACAGTATCTACATAGACGTGAGCGCCGGCGTGGAGATAATTCTGCCTATGGACAATATCGTTGTCACCTGTCCGTCAAGCGCCCTGGTCTGCGAAAGCGTGATAGTGGGAAAGGTGCCGCAATTTTATCTGCAAAACGGGCTGAACGGCACGGCGGCGTGAAAACGCCGCGACAGCGTTGTTTCAGCCGTTTTTCTTCTTGATTATTATGATAAATTGATTATTTAATAATTATTCGGCAATTTATCTTCTGATATATAATATTAAGTTATTGTGCTTTTGGCAATATTTTGGCTTAAATTCCATTATCAAGCGGCGTTATTTGTCCTTACACGGCTTTTTATTCGCCCTGCCGTTTTTGTATATGAACGCCTTGTATACGGCGGTTATATGAGAAAATATATCCTTTTTCATATGCACGTTTTGTTATCTTTTGCTTTTGCGACTTCACCCACGTCAACGGGCGTTTTTCTTTGTTTTGCGCCTAACTTCAACTCTTTATCCTTTGGAGGCACTCCGCTGCAAGACCTGCCATACACGCCACACTCCCCGTCTTTTGCCATGCCTTTACTACAAGCCTTTTCTTTACTCCACGCCCCTTTCTTCTTTCCGCATTTACGGGCGCACTCCCGATAACGATGACTGCGGCATTGCTCCGTCCGTCTTTTACCGTGTCTTTGCCGCAAGCCTTTTCTTTGCGCTATGTCCCCTTCTTTCTGCATTTGCAGGCGCACTTCCGATAACGATGACTGCGGCATTGCTCCACCCGTCTTTTGCCATACCTTTACTGCGAGCCTTTTCTTTGTTTTTCACCTTACTTCAACTCTTTATTCTTTGGAGGCACTCCGTTGCAAGACCGGTCATACACGCCGCGCTCCCCGTCTTTTGCCATGCCTCGCGCGCTGGTGTTTTATCTTGCGCGTGCGCTATACCTGTTTTCCGCCGCGGGGTGACGACATTGCGCCAACGGTCTGCACGTATTTGATTACTGCTCTTAACGGATCATCGCAGCAGTGTTTCCGCTGTTGCACGCTCTGCGAGCGTTTGTTCCTTTTATGCGGCCTTTGCCTCTCATACGATCTCACTCATTTTATTCGTATCGACCTTTTCGGATATTACGGTTTGCTCTGCGCTTTTGGCGGTTTGCGCCAAACGTTAAAATGCGCGCCGCCTTTTACGCTTGTCACGCCTTGCGCTTTTCTGCGCTTTTGTCGCGCTCTTATGCCTTTCACAGCTTTTTCGGTTTTGATTTGAAAATGAGCGCCACCAAAAAACCGCACACGATCGCCGCGGTCAGTCCCGCCGATACGCTTGCCAGCCCGAAGGTGACGGCGTGGAACAGGCTTATTTTACTTCCGTCTATCGCGCCTTTGGCAAGAGAAGAACCGAAGCCGGTGATGGGCACGGTGATGCCCGCGCCGCCCCATTCTTTGATGTGCGAAAAAACGCCGACAGCTTCCAAGACCACGCCCAACAACAAAAAGGTGACAAGTATCCTTGCCGAGGTCATCTTGGTGCGGTTGATGAGCAGCTGCCCGATAAAGCAGACCGCGCCGCCCATCAAGAACACTTTTCCGTATTTCAGCAAATATTCCCACCACTGCATATCAGATCTCCAAAGCCACGGCGTGCGCGATCCCGGGTATGCTCTCTCCTTGCAGAGAAGAGCCTTTGGACAGCAGGGCGCCCGTGGGCACCAGCAGCACTTTTTTCATGCTGCCCGCGCACATTTCCTTGTAAATGTAAGAGCAGAACACCGCCGCCAAACAGCCCGCGCCCGAACCGCCCTGCATATCCTTTTGTTCATCGGCAAAGATGAGCGCGCCGCAGTCGTTCAGACAGCCGGAAAGGTCGAACCCCTGCTTTTTGCACAGATAGTGCAGCGTTTCTCTACCATATTTGCCCAGATCGCCCGTGAAGATATAGTCGTAATAGTCCTCGCCGCGCCCGCTGTCTTTGAGGTGCGTGAGGATGGTGTCCGCCGCCGCGGGCGCCATGGCGGCGCCCATATTGTTGGCGTCGCAGATGTGGAAGTCCACTATCTTGCCTACCGTGCACATTTCAAGGCGCGGCACGCCCTGTCTTTTTTTCGTGCTCAAAAGCGCCGCACCCGCCGCCGTGACCGTATATTGCGAAGAAGGCGCGGGCTGAGTGCCCAGCTCCAAGGGATAACGGAATTGCCGCTCCACCGCGCCGAAGTGCGAACCGGTGCAGCACACCACGTTGTCCATATTGCCGCCGCCCAGCAAAAAAGAACTCACCGCCAGCGCTTCTCCGAAAGACGCGCAGGCGCTGTATACGCCCAGGCAGGGTATTTCAAACTCCCGTGCGGCAAAAGTTGACGCCACCAACTGGTTGAGCAGATCTCCGCCCACGATGCAGTCTATCTCCTCGCGCCCCAGACCGCTTTTTTCTATTACCTGTTCTATGGCGTATTTGTGCATTTTTATCTCCGTCTTTTCGTGCGTTTTGCAGTCCCAGTCGTGGTCGACGAGCACGGCGTCGTAATAACTGCCGTATCTGCCGCGCCCCTCGTTGGGTCCGGCAATGGAAGCGGTGTTGACGACATACACGCCGCCGTTCGGGGCAAAAGTGTGTTTTCCTATCCTCATTTTCTCTCCTGTGCGGCTATGCCACCGCGATAACGCGATAAATCACGCCCACTATCACAGACGACACCACGCCCGTGACGATGACCGGTCCGGCGATGACGAACATCTTTGCCATCAGCCCGAAGACGATGCCTTCTTTGCGGAACTCCATGGCGGGAGAGGCGATGGAATTGGCAAAGCCGGTGATGGGCACGATGCTGCCCGCGCCCGCCACGCTGCCTATCTTGTCATATATCCCCAAGCCCGTGAAGAGAGCGCCCAAAAAGATCATGGTCATGGAAGTCAGACTGCCCACCAGGCTCTCTTCCGCCTGCGGCAGCAGGTAGGCGTAAAGATCGGTAAACCCCTGCCCCAGCATGCAGATGACGCCGCCCACACAAAACGCCGCCAGCAGCGTTTTCAGCTCGGCGGTGCGCGGCGCGGTTTTGCTCACATACTCGCAATAAGCCTTGCCGTCCATCATCTGTCCTCTTTCAACAGCGGCGGTTTGCGCCTTATTTCCGTGTCTTCCGGATTTTTTCCGCGCTCGAAGGGCGCGAGAGATGTTTTTTCCATATACTTATTTTGCGCCGGGAAAAAACTTATATACGGCAAAGGCGCGGCGCCGCAAAAGCGCGGACATGAAAAAAGCGCCGCCGACAGGTTTCGGAGGCGCCCTAGCTTTATTAAAATAAGGTCACTTCTTTTTGATGAGTTTGGCGCGGCGCGCGGAAGATTTTTCAAACATGCCCCTCAGGCTTTGCGCGTCCTTTTTATCCACCGCCTCGCGTATCCGCGCGAGTTGATCGGTAAAGCAATCGATGGCTTGAAGCAGATTTTCCCGGTTGCCGATGAACAATTCCTGCCAAAGGTCGGCGTTTATCTCCGCTATGCGCGTGAGATCGCGGAAGCTGTCACCGATAAATTCGCCCGTCTGTCCGTCTTCTTCATCGCTGTTGATGAGCGCCACCGCCAAAGCGTGCGGCAACTGCGAGGTGTATGCTATCACGGCGTCGTGCCGCGCAGGCGTGAGCGTGCGCACGTTGCCGAAGCCCATGTCGCGCGCCAGCCGTTCCACCTGCGCCGCGCCCTCTTTTGAGGTGCGCTCCAAGGGAGTGATGATGAAGTTTGCGCCTTTGAACACCTGCGCGGAGGCGAAGTCCAAGCCGCGTTTTTCTCTGCCTGCCATGGGGTGCGCGGGCACGTAATCGATATATTCGGGCAGCTGCGCCGCTATTTTTTGCGAATAATAACGCTTTATGCCCAAAACGTCCGTGACCAGCGAGCCTTTTTTCATCAGCCTGCCCAATTCGCGCGCGCACTCTTCCGCGCCCGTGGGATAGACGGCGATGACGGCGATGTCCGCCGTTTCGGCAAAGTCCCTGACGTCTGTGGAGCCGGCTTTGATGACGCCCGCCGCCAAAGCCTTGTCTATGGACGCGCGGCTGCGGTTGACGGCGTAAACGTTCTTATAGCCCGCCTCGGTCAGCGCCATGGCGTAAGAGCCGCCCAACACGCCCAGTCCGACGATGAGTATGTTTTTATCCCTGATGTCCATTTGCGCACCTTTTTGTGAGTATGTCCGCGGCATGCAGATAACCGTTCACGCCCTCTCCCGCGATACGCGCCACACAGGCGGGCGTGATCACGGAATTGCGGCGGAAGTCCTCGCGCTTTTCTATGTCGGAAATATGCACCTCAACGGTGGGGATACTCACGGTTTTGAGCGCGTCGTATATGGCGTAACTGTAATGCGTGTAAGCGGCGGGATTGATGATGATCCCGTCTGCCTTTTCAAAGTAACACTCGTGTATGCGCGTGACGATCTCGCCCTCGCCGTTGCTCTGGAAAAAGTCCGTTTCCACGCCTTTTTCCGCGCAATATGCGCGTATCATTGCGCAAAGCGCGTCATATGTGGTGTTGCCGTAAATGCCCGGTTCGCGTATGCCCAGCATGTTCATGTTGGGACCGTTAATTATCACCAGTTTCATGCAAGATCTCCTTTATCCTCTCCAAACCTTCCTGTTCGGAGCCGTTATTGTCCGCCGTAAAATGCGCGCAGCCCTCGTAAAGGCTCTTGCGCGCGGCGTAAATGCCGAACAGCTTTTCCGCTCCGCTCGCAAGCAGCGGTCTGCCCGAACAGTCCACCTGCCCCACGATGTTCTCCACGCTGCGCTTGACATAGATGACCACGCCGCTCGAACGCATGGCGTCACGATTTACCGCACGCGTGACCGCGCCGCCGCCTGCCGCCACCACCAGGTTTTTTTGCTCCGCCAGCTGCAAAAGCGCGCGCGTTTCCCACATGCGGAAAAAGTCCTCGCCGCGCTCAAACATCTGCGGAATGGTCATGCCGGCGAGCTTTTCCGTGTATTCGTCCGCGTCCGCAAAGGTCTTGCCCTGCTCGCGCGCCAGCGCCCTGCCCAGCGTGCTCTTTCCGCACGACATCAACCCTATGAGCCAAATATTGCCGCCGTTTTGCAAAAAGTAATCGCGCAGCAAGGCGTTGTATATGGGGTCGATATCTTGGACGTCTATCTCTTCTCCGCGCCATATGCCCTGCGAGCCCATGGCTTGCGCCACCAGCATGTAAAGTCCGCTGAACGCGCGTCCGCCCGCTTTGAGCGCTCGGCGCACAAAGGTGGTCATCACCGGATTGTAGACCACATCCGCCGCCGCTTCAAAGCGCGTGAACACCTGCTCGGAAACGGCGCAGCCTTCCTCGTGCGGATACATGCCCAAAGGCGTGGTGTTGACCAAAAGACAGCCGCTGCCGCTCTCTTCAAGCTGCGGATAAGTGATATATTCGTAGCCTTCAAGCTCTTCGTCCTCATCTCTGCGCACGTAAGTGACTTGCGCGCCCAGCTCTTTGAGCGCGTAAAGCACCGATCTTGCCGCGCCGCCGCTGCCCAGCACCACCGCTTTTTTGCCCTTGACGTTTACGCCGTTCTTTTTCAGCATGGCGGTGAAACCGTAAGGGTCTGTGTTGTATCCCACCAGTCTGCCGCCGACGTTTTTTATCGTGTTCACCGCGCCGATATGCCGCGCTTCCGCGCTGATCTCGTCAAGCAGCGGCATGACCGTCTGCTTGTAAGGCACGGTGACGTTCACCCCGTCGTATCGCAAAAGCTCCGCACGCGCGTTTTTTATCTGCTCGCGCGTGAACTCGCGCACGCCGTATTCGCCCTCTTCCCCCTTGATGTCGAAAAACATGCGGTGGATCTGCGGCGACATGGTGTGCGGCAGCTTTTCTCCTATCACGCAATATCTCTTCATAAACTGCTCCTCTCGTATTCTCCCAGCATTTTGTAATATCCGCAGTCCGTGCGCACCTGCGAGAGAGCGCGCTCCGCCTCTTCCGCGTTGCCGGAGATGTCCACATAAAAGATGTATTCGCCCGGCTTGTTCTTTTGCGGGCGCGATTCCATTTTTGTCAGGTTTATCCCGTTATAGGCAAAGTGCCTGAGCACCCCGTAAAGCGCGCCCGGCGTGTTGCCCAGCGTGAACATGACGGATATTTTACTGCCGTGCCCCGCCCTCATCTGCTTGCCTATGACGATGAAACGGGTGTAATTGTCGCTCTGGGAATTGATGTCGCGCGCGATCACCTGCAAACCGTAAAGGCGCGCCGCCGCTTCCGAACAGATGGCTGCCTTGCTCTTTTCTCCGCACTTTGCCACATATGCCGCCGCTTTTGCCGTGTTGCCGAAGGGCACGGCTTTGATGTCCGGGCGGTCGGAAAAATATTCCGTGCATTGACGGATGCCCTGCGGGTGGGAATAAACCTCTTTCACATCCGCTTCATCCGCGCCGCTCACGCCCGCCAGGTGTTGACGAATGCGTTCCCAGCGTTCCGCCACGATGAAAAAGTCGTATTCGCCGAGCAGATCGTAAACATCGCTGATGGAGCCTGTGGAAGAGTTTTCTATCGGCACCACGCCGTATTTTATCTCGCCGTCTTTGAGCTTTTCGAACACGTCCTTAAAGGTGGGACAGGACACGCGCCCCGATGCCTGCGGGAAAAACTTTTCGCAGGCAAGCTCCGAATGCGAACCGGGATCGCCGAAAAATCCCGCGCGGGCGTTCATATCAGTCTGTGCGCGCGGATAATCCGCCTTGTCGGGGAAGAGGATGCGCTTCTGATAGTCCTTATTGATGTCCATCACCGCGCCCATGAACTGCCGCACTTGCGCGCAAAAACGCTTGTCTTGCAGCGCCGCTTCCGCCTTCTCCAACACCTGCGCTTCACGCTGCGGACGGTATATCGTCTTGTCCCCGGAGGCGGCTTTGGCGCGCGCCACGGCTTCTCCGCAGCGCATGCGCCGCTCGAACAGCGGCACCAGCTGCGCGTCTATTTCGTCTATTTCCTCTCTCGCCTTTTCCAGCTCGTCCATCACTTCACCATATCGCACACGGCGATCGCCGCCGCCGCTTCTATCACCGCCGCCGCACGCACGGCGATGCAGGCGTCATGCCTGCCCCGCACCTGCAAGCGCGCGTTTTCCATCTTTTGCACGTCCACCGTATCCTGCGGCAAAAATATGGAAGAGGTGGGCTTGATCGCCACATCGAAGAGCACGGGCATACCCGTGCTGATGCCGCCCAATATCCCGCCGTTATTGTTGGTGGCGGTGACCACCTTGCCGCCGCTCATGCGGAAGGGATCGTTCGCCTCGCTGCCGCGCATGCGCGTGAGCGCATAGCCCTTGCCGAATTGCACCCCCTTGACCGCGGGCACGGAAAAGAGCATGTGCGCCAGGCGCGATTCCATGCTGTCGAAAAACGGCTCCCCCACGCCCGCGGGCAGACCGGTGACGGCGCATTCTATCACTCCGCCCACGCTGTCGCCCTGCTCCGCCGCCGCCAGGATCGCCGTGCGCATGCGCTCCCACGCCGCGTTATCCAGCGTGCCGCACTCTTTCACCTCGTCCAATTCGGGCGCGACGGGGGAAAAGCGCCTGTCCGCTTCTCCCGCTATCTCCGCGATATGCGCGCCCACTCTCACGCCCTTTTGCGCCAGCAGCTGCGCCGCCAAAGCGCCCGCAAACACCAGCGGCGCCGTCAGCCTGCCCGAGGAGTGACCTCCGCCGCGATAATCGTTGAAGCCGCCCTCTTTGACGTAATAGCCCCAATCGCTGTGACCGGGGCGCATCAGATAACGCATGCGCTCGTAATCGGGCGAATGCGTATCTTTATTGCGAATGACAACGCACAGCGGCGTGCCCGTGGCGCAGCCGTTGAACAGCCCGGAGAGCACTTCGTATTCGTCCCCTTCCGCTCTGGCGGTCGCCATCTTTTCCTTGCCCTTGGCGCTGCGGCGCGCCATCATGGCGTCTACCGCGGCAAAGTCCGGTCTGAAACCGGCGGGTAAGCCCTCTATCACCGCGCCTATCGCCGCGCCGTGAGATTCGCCAAAGACGGTAACTTTGAATTTTTCTCCCCAAGTTGCGCTCATATCACACCTCTATCCGGAATTTTGCCCCCAGCTTTTTCATATCCTCGAAAAAGTCGGGGTAAGATTTGCTTACGCTTTCACAGCCGTTGATGACCACCTCTTTTTCACACACGGTGGCTGCCACGGCAAACGCCATCACCATGCGGTGATCGTGATAGTCCTTGATCTCCGCGCCGCCGGCGAGCTTCTCCACGCCGTCGAAAAACAGATCGTCTTTGCCCTCTTTGACCTTGGCGCCCAGCGCGTTCAGCCCCTCCGCGGTGGCGGCAAGACGGTCGCATTCCTTTATGCGCAGCCTGCCGGCGTTGACGATGTGCGTGCCGCCTTTGCGCAGCGCGCACGCCACGGAGAGCGCGGGCACGATGTCGGGCACGTTTTTCACGTCCAGCGTGAGCATGCGCTCCGCCGGCACGGCTTTGAGCATGTTCAGCATGTCCGCCATCACCCTGTCGCCCTGCACGGAGAGCGGACTCACGCCCGTCACGCGCACGTCGTGCCCCAGGGCGCGCGCCAAACAGAAAAACGCCGCCTGCGACCAGTCGCCCTCCACCTCGAAGGGCTTTTCCGCATAAGGCGCGGAATCGTATTGCTGCGCGCCGAACACGGTGAACTTGCGCCGCAGCGGATCGTAAGAAGCGGTCACGCCGTATTTTTCCTGCACGTCCATGGTCATGCGCACATAATCTTTGGATTCGAGCGGCTTGTCCAGGCTGACGGTGCTGTCATAGGCAAGGCGCGGACAGGCAAGCAGCAGTCCGCTGACAAATTGCGAACTGATGTTGCCCTCCAGCTCGAAATCATCCGCGATAAGGTCGCCGCGCACGGTCAGATCCAAGCCGCAAAGCCCGCTGTTGTTGCGGTAATATATGCCCTGCGCGTCGAAAATGCGGAAATATTCGTCCAGCGGGCGCACGCCCAGTTTGCCGCCGCCCACCACTCTGACATACCCGTCGCAAAGCGTTAAGGCAACGGGCAGGATAAAGCGCAGCGTGGAGCCGGATTCGCCGCAGTCAATGACCACGTCCTCTTTCACTCTGCCGCTTATGCCGCGCACGACCAGCTCTTCGCCGCTTTGCGTGACCTTGGCGCCCAGCGCGGCGACGGCGCGCATGGTGGCGCGGATATCGTCGTTCAGCTGCGGACAGCGTATCCTGCTCTCGCCCGGCGCCAAGGCGGCGCAGATGAGCGCCCTGTGTGCAAAACTCTTGGACGCAGGCACGCGCACGCTGCCGCTCAAACGTGAAGGATAGACGATGGCTTTCATCTCAACCTCTGAAATATTCGGGCGTGGTGCGGAAGGTGTAAGCGCTGCCGATATCGTGCAGCAGCACCACGTCCAACCCCTCGCCCGAGGATTTTTTGTCGTTACGCACGGCGGCGACGATCTCATCGATGTCCGCCCGCGCCTGCAAGTCCAGCCCGAAGGCGCGGCACACCCTGCCGATACGCTCCGCACAGCCGGGGACCGTTTGTCCGCGGCTTTCGGATATGCGCGTGATATGCTCCATGCCTGCCGCCACCGCCGCGCCGTGCGAAAGCTCGTAATGACGGATCTTTTCCAGCGCGTGGCCGTATGTGTGTCCGAAATTGAGCAGTTTGCGCTCTCCGCTCTCCCTTTCGTCACGCTCCACCACCAGGCGCTTGATATCCACGCAGGTGTAAATTATTTGCTCTATATGTTCAAAAAGCCGCTCTCTGTCCCCGTTTATCTCTTCCAGAGTTTCAAAGAGCGCCCTGTCTTTTATGCAGCCGTATTTGATCACTTCGCCCATGCCGTCAGCCACGTAATAAGGCGGCAGGGTGTCCAAAACGTCCGGGTCGATGAGCACGCAGGCGGGCTGATGGAAAGCTCCCGCCAGGTTTTTCCCTTCCGGCAGATCCACGCCCACTTTGCCGCCCACGGAGCTGTCTACCTGCGCCAGGAGCGAGGTGGGTATCTGCACGAACCGCACGCCGCGCATATAGGTCGCCGCCATAAAGCCGCCCAGATCGCCCACAACGCCGCCGCCCAGCGTGACCACCACGTCCGAGCGCGTCAGCCCGAAGTCGAGCGCCAGCGAATAAAGGCGCGGCAGAGAGGAAAAAGATTTGCTCTTCTCCCCCGCCGGCATGGTCACGGAACGCACTTGCAGCCCCGCGCCGCGCAAAGACTCCGCCACCGTGCCCAAGTAAAGGGGCGCCACGTTGGAATCCGTTATCACCATCGCCTTGCCGCCCTTGGAAGCGACAAATTCGCCGGCGCGGCGCAATATGCCGCGTTCGATGAGGATATCGTAACTGCGCTCTCCCAGCCCTACGCGCAACGTCTTCATTTGACCTGTCTGCCCACGACGGGCGCGATGGTGCGCAGATCTTTGACCACTTCGTCGAATTGTTCGGGGCGAATGGATTGACTGCCGTCGCAGAGGGCGTGTTCCGGATCGTTGTGCACTTCGATGATAAGTCCGTCCGCGCCCGCCGCCACAGCCGCGCGCGCCAGGGCGGGCACCATCCACGCCTTGCCCGTGGCGTGGGAAGGATCGACGATGATGGGCAGGTGCGACACCTGCTTGACCGCCACCACCGCGCTCAGGTCGAGCGTGTTGCGCGTATACGTTTCAAAGGTGCGGATGCCGCGCTCGCACAGGATGACGTTGGGGTTGCCGCCGGAGAGAATGTATTCCGCGGACATGAGCCACTCTTCTATGGTGGCGGAAAGACCGCGTTTGAGCAGGATGGGTTTGTCCAGCTTGCCCAGCTCTTTGAGCAGTTCGAAGTTCTGCATGTTGCGCGCGCCTATCTGTATCACGTCCACGTCGCGCACGAAACGCTCTATGTCGTAAGGCGACATCAGTTCCGTGACGATGGGCAGTCCGGTTGCCGCCTTTGCCTCTTTGAGCAGTTCCAGCCCCTCGTATTTCAGCCCTTGGAAGGCGTAAGGCGAGGTGCGCGGCTTGAATGCGCCGCCGCGCAGCATGGTGGCGCCGCTCTCCTTGACTGCTTTGGCGATGCCCACTATCTGCTTTTCGCTTTCCACCGAACAGGGTCCGGCAATGAGCGTGAGCTGCTTTGCCCCCACCTGCGTATCCCCCACCGTCACAACGGTGGGATCGGGATGGAATTTGCGGTTGGCTTTTTTATAAGGTTCGGAAACGCGCATCACGCGCTCCACGTTTTCGTTGGCTTCCAAAATTTTCATATCGACGTTGGAAGTATCGCCGACAATGCCCAGAATGGTGGCTTCACTGCCCACCACCTTGTTGACCTGCACGCCCATGGCGGAGATGGACTTGGAGAGGTCCTCTATGGCTTTGGCGGGCGTGTTTTGCTTGAATACTACTATCATTTGTCTACCTCGTAAAAAGATATAGTGATAATAGGATACAACAATTGCGCGACATTTTCAAGCGCTTGTGTATATTTGCGCGCAAAAAAATAAAAAAACGCCCCCGCGCGCTCACCTTATCACGTGCGCGTTGTATTCGCTCTGCGGCGTAAAGGGGTTTGCGGGCATCTTGTTGATGCGGAAGGCAAAGGTGAAAACGGCAAAAACGCACGCCGCGCCGCCCGCCAGCAGCCAGGACGCGGGCACCGCCCAATAAAGACCTTCCAGCCCGAAAAAGTGTTCAAAAATATAGGAGAAAGCCACCCTGCCCAATATGGACGAAACCGTTGTCATAAAGAAAAACTTCATCTTGGCAACACCCTTGAAAAGCGCCTGGAAAAGCAGGATGACGCCCATGAAGGTATAGCCGCAGACCATCACGAAAGTAAAGCGCGCGCCCACTTCCACCACCGCCTCGGCAGAGTCCTGTCCCACAAAAGCGGCGGAGAGCGGCGTGGCGAGCAGCGTGCCGAGCAGCAAAAAGAGCGCGGCGTTTGCAAGGCACAGCCAAAGGCTGTCTTTGAATGCGGAGATGATGCGCATGCGCTTTTTCGCGCCCCAGTTCTGCGCGTAATAATTGGTCAGCGCGTTTGTGTATCCGCGGAAGGGCGTTTGCATGAGCGCGTCCAGGCGCGTGGCGTTGTTCACGCCCGCCATCACATCGGTATCGTATGTGTTCACCAGCCCCTGCACGGCTATCCTGCCCGCATAGACCACCACCTGTTGCAGCCCCACGGTCAGCCCGTAACCCATGCAGGTGGAGAAGAGTTTTTTGTCGAAAACCCACTCTTTTCTGTGCAAATGCAGCACTTCCACCCGCAATTTCACATATATGACGCACATTGCCACGGAGAGCGCCTGCGCCGCCACGGTGGCGATGGCAGCCCCTTCCATGCCCAAAGGAGTGTGCACAACCAGCACCACGTCCAGCACGGCGTTGAGGATGACGCCCGCCGCCAAAAACATGAGCGGCGCCACGGAATTGCCCACCGCGCGCATGGAAAACATATAGTAATTATACAAAAAAGTGAACACGCCGCCGGCGAAAATTATCTTCAAGTAAGAGTTTGCCGGCGCAACGGCAGCCTGGGGAGTGCCCAGCCAGACAAGGAAGTTTTCACTCAGCGCCACGCAGATCCCGCTGAGCAGCACGGTGAACGCGCCGCCGGCGATCATGCCCGTGGAGAGCACGCGCTTGAGCGTTTGCATATCGCCCTTGCCGAAGTATTGCGACAAGATGACGCCCGTGCCCATGGCAAGCCCCATCAAGAAGTTCATCACTGTGGACATTATGGGAGTGGCAACGCCCACGCCCGCCAAAGCCACGCTGCCTAAGTTCTGCCCGATGATGACGCTGTCAACGGCGTTATAGAGCTGTTGGAGAAAGTCCGAGAGCATAAAAGGCAGGGCAAACTTTGCTATCGTTGCAAAATGTCTGCCCTGCGTGAGATCGGTGGTCGCGTGTCTGCTGCCCGTAAGGCGCCTCCTTTTATTTGAGCATATTGTCCAGCGCGCTTACCAGCGCGTTCACGGATGCCACGATGATGTCGCTGTGCACGCCCGCGCCCCAGATGAGCTTTTCTTCCCCTTCCTTTTGCAGCGCCACATAAGACACGGCAAGCGATTTGGAAGTGCGCGTCAGCGCGTGCTCCTGATAAGTTTCTATGTGGTATTCAAAGGGTATCATGCCCTTGATGGCTTCGTTCACGGCGTTAAGACGTCCGTTGCCAAAGCCTTCCAGCACCTTTTTCTCTCCCTTGTATTCCACCGTGACCGTGGCGTGTATGTTGCCGTCCACCTGTTTGTAATGATGTTCCAGCACTTGGAGCGGCGCGGCGAGGTTGACGTATTCCTTTTCGAATATCTCCTTGACCTCGTCCGGCAAAAGCTCCTTGTGGCGATGGTCGGACACGGATTTGACCTTGTATCCCAAATCCTCGCGCATCTTGGCGGGCAGATTTATGCCGTAACGCGTTTCCAGCAGATAACCTATGCCGCCCTTGCCCGACTGACTGTTGATGCGGATGACGTCGCCGTCGTATTGTCTGCCCACGTCTTTGGGGTCGATGGGCAGATAAGGCACCGTCCAGCGGTCTTTTTCCTTTTCTTCGTGATATTTCATGCCCTTGGCGATGGCGTCTTGGTGCGAGCCGGAGAACGCCGCGAACACCAGCGCGCCGCCGTAAGGCTGGCGGGGGTTGACCTTCATATCCGTGAAGCGCTCATACTCTTCCACCAGCGCGGGCATGTTTGTGAAGTCCAGACCGGGATCCACGCCCTGGGAGAACATGTTGAGCGCCAGCGTGACGATGTCCACGTTGCCCGTGCGCTCACCGTTGCCGAACAAGGTGCCTTCCACCCTGTCCGCGCCCGCCAGCAGCGCGAATTCCGCGTCAGCCACCGCGCAGCCGCGGTCGTTGTGCGGGTGCGTGGAGATGAGCACGTTTTGACGGTATTTGAGATGTTTGCACATATACTCTATCTGCTGCGCGTAAACGTGCGGCATGCTCTCTTCCACCGTGACCGGCAGATTGACGATAGCCTTCCGCTCCGCCGTGGGCTGCCAGACGTCAAGCACGGCGTTGCAGATCTCCAAAGCAAATTCCGGCTCCGTGCCCGTGAAGCTTTCCGGAGAATATTCAAAGGTGAAATTGCCCTCCGTTTCTTCCGCCTCTTTGAGCAGAAGTTTCGCGCCCTTGACGGCAATGTCGATTATCTCAGGCTTTTCCTTGCGGAAAACCTGCTTGCGCTGCGCCACGGACGTGGAATTATAGAGGTGCACCACCGCGTGCTTGGCGCCTTCGAGCGCTTTGAACGTCTTTTTTATTATATGTTCGCGCGATTGCGTCAAGACCTGGATGGTCACGTCGTCCGGGATCAGTTTGCGCTCTATCAGCGCGCGGCAAAATTCGTATTCCGTCTCGCTGGCGGCGGGAAAACCTATCTCTATCTCCTTAAAGCCTATCTTGCAAAGCAGAGTGAAGAACTCCAACTTCTGTTCCAAGCTCATCGGCACCACAAGCGCCTGATTGCCGTCGCGCAGATCCACGCTGCACCATACGGGAGCGTGATCGACATAGTCTTTCTTCACCCAGTCAAAGCACGGCTCCGGCGGCAGGAAATACCTTTTTGCGTATTTGCCTACGTTCTTCATAGTCTACCTCCTCTGTTTTTGTTATATAAAAAAACTTCCGCCCCCTAAGAGACGAAAGTTTTACTTGTCGTGGTCCCACTCTTATTCACACTCCCCGGCGGCTTGCCGGAAAAGTGCCTCTCGGGGATATAACGCTCCCACCGTTGCAAACTCTTCGCCTGCACGACTCCCGGGCGAGATTCTCGCATATCTTCGTCCGCCTTTCACCACGCGGCGGCTCTCTGCTCCCGAATTTGCGATACTGCTCCCGTTCACGGTCTTTTGATATATTGTCAATATTATATTATAAGCGCAAGCGGCTGTCAAGCGTTTTTTTCTATCTGCCGGGCAGGCGCCGTCCGGACACGCATGAGAGTGCATCTTTACGCGCGCTTTTGAACAAATGCGCCTTGACAATACCGCAAGAGTATTGCCTGCGGCGCCTTTGTCCAAAATCACACGCAAATCCATCTCTCTCCCGCGCACCCTTAACGGCGCCTGCCCGGCATTAAAAGTTATTGTGAACAGCGTATCGTTTTATGTCCTGCGCGGCACGGCAATGGCGATAAGCGAAAGTGTGCCGTGCCGCTCCGGACGTGAAATTTTTCGGCAGATATAGCAGTTGCGCAAGCGCCGCTACTCTTGCTGCCGAAAAGTGAAATGTTTTTGCTTCATAAAGCAAAAACGTGAAATGTGCCCTCAAACCGCAGAGCGACGAGAGGGCACGTGAAATGTTTGCTCGTCCTGCCGCAAAGCGGCGCGTCGCAAACGTGGCGGCTGCCTGCGGCGCTATTAGAGTATAATGCTGCACCCGGAGCGCGGGGCGCTCCACCCCTGATCAAGCCTTGAAGTAACTTGTTCGTTTTTCCGGCTAATCTCTTCGCAATACTTACGCAATAAAGTGTAATATTCCGCCACCGAAAACCGCGCTTTTCGGTGAGCGCACCTTGGGCAAGGCGACTGCCTTGCGCGCCGCTCCCGCGGCGGCGGAAAGAGTGGCGTGGTGACCACGCTGTCTTATTCCCCTGCAAGAGCGTATTCTTTAATATACATATCTCTCCGCACAACAGCGTTATGCCGTTCCGCAAAAAGAGGGGAAACCGCGCCTCAAAAAAATAAAACGGCGATATGTTGCGTTTTATATCACCGTTTATCGTTTTATTTTTGAATGGCGGGGTGTTGTGACAACGGAGCGAAAGTTGCAATATCCCGCCGTCCAAAACCGCGCTTTTGGACGAGCGCACCTCTAAAATGCGCCGTGCGCATTTTCCGAGTGAGCGGAGCGCGCGAAGCGAATGAGGGCGGAAAGAGTGAATTTTTGCGGTAAGACCAAGCGCGATACGAGATTACGCCGCCCGCAAAAAGAGGGGAAACCGCGCCTCAAAAAAATAAAACGGCGATATATTGCGCTTTATATCACCGTTTATCGTTTTATTTTTGAATGGCGGGGTGTCCCCTCAAACAAGCGAAAAATGAAAGGGCAGATATGGCATAAAACCATATCCGCCCTATCCCTTTTATTTTTCGCTTATTTTTATTGCATTAAGACATCCAACAACGAATCCATCGCCACGTCCGCCACGTCGGAAGTGGTGTTGAGGTGGCGGTATACTTCCCTATACTTGAATACCAGATGGATGTCGTCTTGGTCGAAAAGCGCGCCCAAAGCGCGGTAATAATGATTGCCCACCTTGTTTTCCAAGCCTTTGACTTTGATGGCTTCGTCCTTGGCAATGTTGGGGTGGTGCTCCATGTTGGCAACGGCGCGCGTGATATGTTTGCAGATGTCCACCAATATGCCCACGATGTCCGTCATCGCCTCGTCGGGCAGGATGCGGAAGAGGCGCAGTTCGTCTATGGTGGCTTTGGCATAGTCCAAGATCTCGTCTATCTGCCGGGAGAGGTTGAAAATGTCTTTGCGCTCTATGGGCGTGATAAAGGTGTTGTTCAGCTCGTCGATGAGTATGCGGCGGCGCATGTCCCCGTCTTCTTCTATCTTGACCACTTCGTCCGCAAAGCGCTCTTCTTTGGTCACGCAATAATTGTAAAGCGCGGTCAAGCCCTCGCTCATGCTTTCACATTGAGAAGAGAGCAAGTGGTAAAAATTGATCCTTTTTTTGAACAGTTTCATCAGAGTGACCCTCCGGGTATTATCGCATTCAGTGCGGCGCATATGGCGGCGCCCACGCCCATCGCCACGGGAAAAGTGATTATCCAGCCCGCGGCTATCTTTAAGACTCGCTGCCAACGCACTCCCCTCACGCGGTGCGCCATGCCCACGCCGATGATGCTGGACGTCATCACCTGTCCCGTGGAAATGGGTATGCCGCACGCGGTGGAGATCACGCTCACTGCCATCGACGAGGTCTGCGCCACATAAGACTGCATCAGATTGAGCGCAAACAGCTTCTTGCCTATCGCATAGATCAGCCGAAAGCCGCCAAGCAGCAACCCCAGCGCGATGGCGGAGCAAAAGAGGATCACCACCCAAAGCTGCAAGCCGTCCGCCGCCTGCTGTGTGTCGGAAAAACCGCCGCCGCACAGCACCGCCGCCAACAGGTATACGCCCAATCCCTTTTGCGTATTGTTCAGGGATATGGCGCCCGAAAGCACGGTCATGTTGAACACCTGCGCGCCTTTGAGCACCTTTTCCACCTTGCGCGTGAAGCGCCCGGACAGATAATACACCGCCTTTTCCAGCAAAAAGCCGAGCGTGGAGCAGATGGCGGGAGCCAAAAAGACCATGAGGATGACCTTTATACCCACCGCGTTCCAGTCTATCGCCGCCGAACCGAAGGTGACCATGCCCGCCCCCACCAGTCCGCCGAGCAGCGTGTGCGAGGTGGAGTTGGGCACGTTGAACACCGCCGACACCACCGACCACAGCAGCGCCGAGATCATGGTGGAGAGCAGAAAGATGAAGCCCGCAAGCGGAGTTATGCCGCTTGTCAGCGCGCTTTGATCTATCAGACTCGCCACCGTGACGGCAACGCCGTAACTGTCTATCAGATAACACAGCAGCAGCGGCGTGACGAATTTGCATATCGCGGACACCACTATTGCCGCATACGGTTTGAGCGAATGCGACGCCACACAGGTCGCCACGGCGTTGGATCCGTCCGAGTAACCCATGTAAAAGGTGTATGCCACCGCCAGGACCAAAATGGTTATCGCATATGCGCTCATCGTCATTTTTCCATATTACAACCCCTGCGGAAAAGTTGCAATAGACTTATGGATAAATCGGCGATAAAAGGAAAAATAATTGAATTACTGCATATATCGCCCGCGAAATATGCATTTTTCTCCCTTTTTATCTCCTTTCTTGTCTTGCGCCCGCGGCGGGACTCTCCGCATAAAAGCCGCTTTTGTCCATATGGGCGCGTTCATTCTTTTTTGCTTTCTTCTTCCTTTTCGGCAGCTTTTGCCTGCCCCGACTCTTCCTCTTCTTCCGCCGCCTGCCCGGCGCTCTCTGCCGCGGTTTGCGCTTGCGGCGCTTCTCCCGCGGCTTCATCTTCGTTCTCTTCCGCGGTTTGCTCTTCGCTCTCTTCCGCCGGCTCTTCCCCCTCTTCTTCGTCGGAGTAATGCTTTTTGTTCTTTTCGCGCTGTTTGCGCTCCGCTTCCTCTATCAGGTCGCGGTAAACGGCGTTGAACGCTTCATTATATGCGTGTTTTAATTGCGTCACCTTGTCGAAGTTGTCTTCAAAAAGGCGCGCCGCGTCCTCTCCTATCATGGACAAGCCGTTTTTACACAGCACGGTAAATTCGCCCGCCGCTCTGAACGCCAGCGCCTGTTCCCAGGTATACACGGAAGGCGAAGTCGCCATCACCGTTTTCCCGCCGCTTTCATAGCTGTATCGCACGTAATACATGGGCGCGCGTTCGCCCTGTTTGGTGCCGTGGCTGACATATTTGCCCCTGACGCGTTCACCCTCGCGCTCCAACATGTTTATGCGGCGGTTCTCCGCCGTGAACATCGCGCCGCGCACGATGGCGAATATGCCCACCGGCACCAACACCAGCCACATATAAATGCCCGAAGTCAGCTCTCCGCGCGACCACAGCACCAAGACCGCGATGACGGGCGCGACGACCAGCGCCGCCCCGCTGACAAAGGCGAAAACTATGTGCCACTTCTCGTGCTTCATACCTTATAGACCAGCCTGCCGCAGTTGGGGCATTCGCAAATGCCGCTCGCCGCCAACTTGCCCTTTTCGCTTTCGGAAAGTTCCATCATGCAGCCCCCGCAGCCGCCGCTCTCCGTAAAGGGCACCAGCACGGGCATTTTTCTGTTTTTGCGCACGCGGTCGTAACGCTCCAACAGCACGGGATCTATCTCCTGTCTGAGGTCACGGCAGATCTTTTGATAAGGAGCCGCCTTTTCCATCATGCCCTGTTTGAGCTTGGCATACTCCTGCTTGATCTTGGCAAAGCGCACGCGATATGCCTGCAAATGCTGTTGCTCGGACTCTATCGTGCCGGTGATGCGTTTAAGCTCGTCGTTCGCCGTGAGCATGTCGTGCTCCAACGCCTCCATCTCCGCGGCGATGTCGTCGAGGCGCTTGTCGTAAAACTCCGCCTCTTTCATGTCCGCGATGTTGTCGCACTCGGAAGTCAGCTCCGCCAGCTCCGCCATCGCCTTATTGTATTTTTCTTCCAGTCTGCCCACGGCGTCCATGCGCTGACGCGCACGGCTGCCCAGATTTGCCAAGGAGTCCATCGTCTGCTGAGCCGCCGCCTTGAACTTTGCCGCCTGCTTCATGGCGTCGCTTTGGTTCAGCTCGTTTTCCATCTTGAAGATCTCTCTGTCCGCCTGCTGATATTCCAGCATCTTTTTCAGTTCCATAATATTCTCCTTTTTATTCGTGATACGGGCTGTTTTCCGAGGCAAAAAGGCAGTCTATGCCCCTGCTTTCCAACAAGCCCGCCAATATGTTTCTTGCACATTTTTCGCTGTCGTAATGCGTCAGCTCTATCACGCACAGCCCCGCATACGCGCATTTCACCGCCACGTCGTGTTTGACTTCCGCCGTTATCACCACGTCCGCGCCGCCGCGCGCGCACATTGCGAACATCTCCCTGTCGCCGCCGCCCGCGCCGCTGCTCACCAAAGCCGTGCCTATCACCCTGTTCGGATCGCCTATCACTCTCACCGGCGCGCCCACCGCGCTCTTCACGCGCGCGGCAAACTGCTCCAAAGTGAGCGAGCCGTGCACCGTGCCTAGGCGGTAAAATTCACCTTCGCCCGCCTGCTCTATGTTCACGTCCACGCCCAAAGCGCCCGCCAGATAATCGTTCAGACCGCCCAAAGCGCGGTCCAGATTGGTATGCGCGCTGTATATGCTCACGCGCGCCGCCGCCGCTTTGAGCAGGATGTCCGCGGTATAGTCGCCCGCCACCACGCTTTTTACCGGCTGAAAGAGCACGGGGTGGTGGGAGATTATCAGATTGGCGCCCTTTGCCGCCGCCTCGTCCACCACGCCGGGCGTCACGTCCACGCACACCAGCACCCCGCGCGCCTCGTCGCCGGGAAAGCCCAGCTGCATACCGCTGTTATCGTATTCCGCCTGCAATTTGAGCGGCGCGTAATTTTCTATGATCTGCGCAATGTCTTTTATCTTCATATCCCTCTCCCGATCGCCCGGCGCGTGGCTTGCAGCAATTCAAGCTGCGCCGCGTATGCCGGGGCGTTTTTATCCATGCCGCCGCAGATGTCTTGCAGCGCCTTTTCTCTTTGGCGCATGTATTCCAGCCGTTCAGCCGTTGCCGCGCCGCTGCCGTAAAGCAGCTCTTCCGTGCTCAATGTCCGGCTCACGCCGTCTTTTTTGCACACGATCACCGGATAAAACTTGCCGCCCGCCTTGATTGTGACGTCCGATAACGCCGCATACCCTTCGCGCGCCAGATAGCCGCGCAGAAGAGGCGCGTCGTCGTGCGGCACCAGGATGAATTCGGCGTCGGAAGGCGGCGCGCAGGAGAGTATCTTGACCATCTCCCTGCCGCCCATGCCGGCTATCACCACGCAGTCCGCCTCATAAGGGGCAAGCACGCTCATGCCGTCGCCCAAGCGGAATTCCACCGCTTCCGCGCCGCGCTCTTTTGCCAGCGCTCTTGCCTTGTCCAGACAGGCCTTAGAGATGTCTGCGGCAATGCTGCGCCGGACAAGCCCGCGCAGAACGGCATATACAGCCACTTTCCCGTGATCGCAGCCGATGTCCGCCAGCACGTTGCCGTGCACGCGCGACAAAATGGCTTCCAGGCGCGCGTCCATTATTTGTTGATAAAGTCCTTCAACTTTTTGGTGCGGTTGGGGTGGCGCAGTTTGCGCAGCGCCTTTGCCTCTATCTGTCTGATACGCTCGCGGGTGACGTCGAATTCCCTGCCCACCTCTTCCAATGTCTTGGGGCGGGCGTCGTCCAAGCCGTAACGCTTGCGTATGACCTCGTTTTCACGGGGAGTGAGCGTGTCGAGCACCTGCAAGAGCTGTTCGCGCAGCATCTTCGCCTCCGCTCTGTCGGAAGGTGAAGCCGCCTTGTCGTCCTCCAAAAAGTCGCCCAAATGGCTGTCTTCTTCCTCACCGATAGGCGTTTCCAAAGACACCGGGTCTTGCGCTATCTTTTGGATCTCTATCACCTTTTCCACGGGTATGCCCATCTCTTCCGCCACTTCCGCGGGAGAAGGCTCTCTGCCCAGCCTTTGCAAAAGCGTGCGCGTCACCCTGCCCGTTTTGTTGATGGTTTCCACCATGTGCACGGGTATGCGGATCGTGCGCGCCTGGTCGGCAATGGCGCGCGTGATGGACTGCCTGATCCACCAGGTGGCGTAAGTGGAAAATTTGAAGCCCTTGGTGTAATCGAACTTCTCCACCGCTTTGAGCAAGCCCATGTTGCCCTCCTGGATAAGATCCAAAAACTGCATGCCGCGCCCCACGTATCTCTTGGCTATGGACACCACCAGGCGCAGGTTGGCTTCGCTCAAACGGCGTTTTGCCGCCTCGTCGCCTTCCGCCATGCGGCGCGCCAGATCGCGCTCTTCTTCCGGCGTGAGCAGCGCCACCGTGCCGATGTCTTTGAGATACATCTTCACGGAGTCGTCCGTTGCCGCTTCCAAGCCTTCGGATATGTCGAACGTCTCCGCGGCGGAGGCTTCTATGGTTATGCCGCGCCCTTCAAGCGCCTTATATACGTCGGCGATCTCCTGCACGGTCAGCCCGTATTTGTCTATGGACAAGCCGAATTTTTCCAGTTTGTCGTCCAGCTCCGACCCCTTTATCTTGCCATCTTTGGCTATCACGGCAAGGCGCTCTATCTCCGCTTCTATCTTGGCGGCGCGCTTTTTTGCCTTTTCTTCGTCGTCCTCGCCGCCCGTTTGCTCCTGCACGGGCTGTTCGTCCAGCCCCTGCAAAATTCTCAACTCCTCGGGGATCTCTTGTTTTTCCGTCTTTTCTTCTTTCATAACTCCTCCGATGTGGTTATTTTTTATTTTTTGCCGCGATCTCCGCATAATGCGCCAAAAGCAGATCGCGCGCCACGGGGTCTTTTTCCCCGTCTATCCGCTTGGTAAGTTCCGCCATCTCCCGCCTGTTCTTCTCCTTTTCCAAAGACTGCATGCAGTCCCGGAAAAGCTGCGGCGCCTGCTCTTCCGTCACCCGCTTGCCCTCGCGGAAGATCTCTTCCACTTCCGGATATTTGTCCGCCAAAGCCTGCAGATCGTCCAAAACAGGCTCGCGCGTGCAGCGGATACGCTCGTATTCCAGATAAATGGCTTTGTGTTCTTCGTCCGTCATATATTGGGAAATGTCTTGCTCGCACGCCTCTTCCGCGCCGCCGAAGAGAGCATACAGCACATAACGCATGGCGTTGTAATATTTGCCCCTCTTGCGCGTAAGCTCCAACTTGGGAATGGGCTTTGCCGCCGCCTCTCCGCCTTGCGCGTATTGCTTGACCAAAACCGGCTTGGCTATGTCCGCCTTTTGCGAAATATAGTCCATGTATACTTCCACTTGCGCGGGATTTTTCAACTCATAGAGCACTTTTACCGCCTCAACGGCATATTTGCCCCTGTCTTCTGCCACGCTCAGGTCGTATCCTTCCGCCAGCTTGTCCAGCTTGTATTCAAAAAGCGGCTTTGCCTGCGTGAGCAGATCCATATAGCCGCGCTTGCCGAATTCGCGCACATATTCGTCCGGGTCTTTGCCGCCCGGCACGGACACCACTTTGACGGACAGACCCTCTCCGTATAAAATGTCCAGCCCGCGCATGGTGGCTTTCTGCCCCGCCGCGTCGCCGTCATAAGATATGTATACCTTGTCCGCGTAACGTTTGAGCAGCCGCGCCTGTTGAACGGTGAGCGCCGTGCCCATGGAAGCCATGCAGTTTTTTATCCCAGCCTGGAAGAGGGAGATGACGTCCATATACCCTTCCACCATGATGACGCTGTCTACCGCGCCTTCTATCATCGCCTTTTTGATGGTGTGCTGACCGAACAGCTCGCGCGATTTATCGAAGATGACGGTTTCTTTTGTGTTGCGGTATTTGGGCTGTTCGCCCTTTTCCATCACCCTGCCGCCAAAGGCTATCACCTGGCGCAGATTGTTGATGATGGGCACGATGAGCCTGCCGCCGAGCACGTCGTAAAGCCTGCCGCCGCGGCTCTCGCCCGCCACGCCGCAATCGAGCATCTCGTCTTTGCCGAAGCCCTTTTCGCGCAGATGTTCTATCAGACCGTTTTGCGGCGCAAAGCCCAAGCCGAAAGACTTAACCGTGCTCCGGCTGATGCCCCTGCCGTCTAAATACGCCAGCGCCTGTCTGCCCGCCTCGCTCATCAGGCAGGCGTGATAATATGCCGCCGCCTCGCGCATGAGGGCATAAAGGCGGTCACGCTTGCGCTTGCTCACCGCCGCGCCGTCGCCTTTATGGGAAAATTCCGGCACGCTCATGCCCGCCTTGGCAGCAAGAATAGACACCGCGCCCATAAAATCAGTGTGTTCTATGTCCTGGACAAAGGAGATGACGTCGCCGCCCTTGTGGCAGCCGAAACAATAAAAAACGCCGCTTTCGTCCACGCTGAACGAAGGCGTTTTTTCATGATGGAAAGGACAGCACGCCCAATACTTGCCGCCCTTGCGGTTTAAGGTCACATACCCTTCCACCACGTCTACGATATTTATCCTGCCTTTCAGCTCTTCAAGCCATTCTTTGAAGTTTTCCGCCACTTTATTACCTTTTCCGCCGCATAATGCGACGTTCTAATATTTATATACGACGCAAAGACGGTTTTCCCCTTGCAAAACTTCCATAAAAAAAATTATTTTTATAAATAAAAGATATATATTCCCGCTCTTTTCGGGACAAATCAGTGCAAGTGCATAAAACATACATATGCGCTTTGTTCCGTGTGCCGCGGTTTTTATAAAAAATAAAACGATGTTTTTTGCCTGCAAGTGCTGAAAGTGCAAATAAAATACATTACTTACGCAAATTGCGTATTGAATTTGCCGGGGCGGTATGTTATACTTTTTATATGGACTATGGGAAATTTTATTTGGATACGGTGGAGCAGACCTTTTTGAGCAAATACGCTCAGCACACGCGCGACACCAAAGGGCGCCTTGTGCCGATCGCGCCCTGCCCGCTGCGCACGGAATATCAGCGCGACCGCGACAGGATAATCCATTGCAAGGCGTTCCGCCGCCTCAAACACAAAACGCAGGTCTTCCTCTCCCCGGAGGGCGACCATTACCGCACCCGCCTGACGCACACCCTGGAAGTGGGTCAGATAGCGCGCACCATGGCGCGCGCGCTGAGGTTGAACGAAGATCTCACCGAAGCGATGGCGATGGGTCACGATCTGGGGCACACGCCCTTCGGACATGCGGGAGAAGGCGTGCTCAATAAATTGATCGAAGGCGGCTTTATCCACTCCCTGCACTCTTTGCGCGTGGTGGACCTTTTGGAAAACGACGGCAAGGGGCTCAACCTCACTTGGGAAGTGCGCGACGGCATTGCCAATCACCGCTATTTTGACGCGCCTGCCACCTTGGAAGGCAAGATCCTCATCTATGCTGACCGCTTTGCCTATATCAATCACGACATAGAAGACGCCGAACGCGCGGGCATTTTGAAGGAGAGCGACCTGCCCAAAGACTGTTTGGAAGTTTTGGGCACCAGCAAGGGCGTGCGCATCAACAATATGATAACCGACCTGGTGGAGAACAGTTACGAAAAGGGCCGTATCAAGCAATCGCCTCTCTTTGACGAGATGACCTGCAAGCTGCACGAATTCATGTTTGTGTCAGTATACACCAACCCGGACGCCAAAGGCGAAGAAAAGAAAGCCACCAAGATGTTGGAAACGCTCTTTGAACACTTTATGAAGCACCCCGAACAGATGCCTTCTTTTTATCGCTCTCTGCTCGATTCCTATCCCCGCGACCGCGTGGTGGGCGATTATATCGCCTCTTTCACGGACAGATACGCCATCAATATGTTTGAAAACCTCTTTGTCCCCAAGACCTGGAAAACTTAAAAGTTATCGGCGGCAGAAAACCGCCGCCGATAACATTTTTGATAAGCAACTTATTTATGCCGCGCTCTTATTCCTCTTCAAATTCAAAGCGGGCACTATTTGATAATAATTGTCCACATCAGAATTGAACACTGCTTTTCTCCGATTTGTTTCGTCATATTCAATGCAACGAACCAGATCGGTAGCATATGCATAAGGCGAACGAAGCAAAATATTGCTTCCCATATTGCCTAACGCCAAATTATAATCGTTTCTCACGGAAGAAGCATAATGGGCAAAATCGATATCGACATCATATCTATCTATTTCGGCATAACTAGGCAAAAAGATTTTGTCATATGTATTTTCACAAGCGCATGGATTTTTTCTATAACCGGTGCTTGCCACGCTGTTGTCCACCTCGGTCACGGCAATATATTCCTGTTGCTGCAGCGTAAACGCCACATTATAAAAATCATCATTCAACCACTTGCGTATATCGCTGTTTTTGTAGTTATTGCTTTGATCTGTATAGCCATTGCCCCTCCAGGAATGATATTGCCTGTAATCGATCACGCTGTCGCAAAGTAAATACCACTCTTCGCTGCCGTTTTCACATATCCTCCAGCATATCGGTTCCACCTTAAAATAATATGTTTCGTCTTTCATCTCGTCGCCATTAGAAAATTCGATCACATAGCCGCCGGACGCCTCGACCTTGGCATATCTGCAACCGTCCGAGCCCAAATAATAACCGTCTTTGTCGGCAACCTCTCCCACTTCGACGTCGTCGGACTTGATCGTTTGCGGATATTCTCCAAACAGAACATAATCGCCGATCGAGGATACTCTATAACCCGTAGAATCCTTATGGACCCTGAGATAGCCCCCTTCCCGCCTCACCGTTTCGGCAACATCGTTATAAACATCGAGTGTTATTTCTATCGGAGTATCGGAAAAAGCGTCGTCCACGGTGAAGGTGTATTCAAAGACGTCCCGCAAATCTCCGTTATTGTCCGGCGTTATCTTGACCGAACTTTTATAAATGCTCTTGTCATCATATTTGACGGTGTATTTGACGAGAGTTTCTGCAAATGCCCGCAACTCTCCTTCATACTCCGTTTCCACCTTTTCGATCGGCTTGGAAGCGTTGCTTATATCGTGATCATAGACCAGCTCCGTCACATAGCCTTGCGTATTG
Source organism: uncultured Christensenellaceae bacterium (assembly GCA_944380295.1). Lineage (GTDB taxonomy): Bacteria > Bacillota > Clostridia > Christensenellales > UBA3700 > Alloclostridium. Next base: position 83,320 of record CALWHE010000001.1, on the reverse strand, counting down.
AACCCCACTTTTGTGGACTTGCCGCTCTCTTTTCCGTCGACAACGGAATGATCGCTGCTGTAATATCTAAAATGTTTACTGCCTTGGTTGCCGTTATCGGGAGCGCCGAGCACGCGCAAAACGCGGTCTTTGTCATCGCCGATGTTTATCCTGTCCACATTGGCATGATAAACCGGATCCGTAAACAGGCATGCCGGCGGAATCACGATCACGCTGAGGATCGCAAGCACGATAAGGGCTATTAAAAGCGGTTTTTTGATGGAACTAAAACTTGGTCTTGACCAACGTCTGCGTTGCCGCTTGGGTTTGTCTACCCGACCTCTGCTTTTTCTGCGATTTTTACAACGCTCTTTTAATATCGTTAATATCGATTTGGCTCTTTCTTTTTCTAATTCATTTTGTGCTTTTTCTAATTCATTTTGTGCTTTTTCTAATTCATTTTGTGCTTCTTCTAATTCATTTTGTGCTTCTTCTAATTCATTTTGTGTTTCTTCTAATTCTTCTTGTGCTTGTTCTAATTTTTCTTGTGCTTGTTCTAATTTTTCTTGTGCTTGTCCCCAATTTTTGTATGCTTGTTCCCAATTATCGTGTTTTCTACTGATTATATCATTGGCGTATTTCAGCTGCTGATTAAGCTCTGTTATACGGTTATTCTGTCTACCATTCTCTTCTTTCAAACCATTGTTTTGTGTTTGCAGACTTTCTATCTTATCTTTGTTCGTTTCGAGCAGCTTATAGGCATTTTCCAAATCCAACTTGCACTGCTTCAAATCAGATCTGGCTTGATTCAAGGCGTCGGTCGATTTTGCGTTAATATCCTTCTCTAGCTGTTTTATTTGTTCTTCTTTTTTGAGGCAATCACCAGCCAAGAGGCGACATTTATCAGCCAAATCGTCATAAGAGAGCGATTCGACCGGAGTCAGTTGTGCGCCTGTTTCTGTGGATTTTTTTTCGTCTGTCATTTATCTTGCCCTTTCTGTTTTTTCCGCGGTGACGGTGCGAGCGGTTACTTTTTGCGAAGCCGCCTCTTTCTCCGAATCGTTTATGCTTTTTTCTGTTGACGGCAAATACCCGCCAGCTCAGCGTAAGAGAGCGCTGCTTGCGGCGTTATTACCGCTCCCGTGTTTTCTTTTTCCTCACGATCTCCGTTGCAAAGGTCGACATTTTTATCTTGCGGAATCGGACGGCGCCGCGCCGCGGATCTCCGCCGTTGCGGCGGGTTTGCCGATACGCCCTGCCGTTCGGCTCTGCACCTCACAATTAAAATTACCGCACATATCGCCCTTCGATTGCTTAAAGCGCCTGTTATGCATTTGTTATGATAACTATATTGTATATTAAACGTCGAAATTTGTCAACAGGTGCGCCGCTTAAAACATTGACATTGCGCAAGAATTGCGCAATGCGGCGGCATAAAAGAAAATGCCCGCAACAAAATCGTTGCGGGCGCTTGTTTGCCAGCTGTCGGACGCTTAAAGCAGAATGCACAGCACTCCGCCCTTGCCTTCGTTGACGATCCTGCCCAGGGTTTTGCGCAATTTGACGCGCGCGTCGCCGGGCATGGTGCGCAATTTGTTTTCCAGTCCCTCTTTTGCCAGCACGGAGAGCGTTTTGCCGAACATATTGGTGTCCCAAATGCCCTCGCCCTCTTCGCCGAAGCCGTCCAACCAGTTGCGTATCACTTCTTCGCTGTCGCCCTCCGAGCCGAACATGGGGCTGACTTCCGTTTCCACGTCCACGCGCATGATGTGCAGACTGGGCGCGCTGGCTTTGAGGCGCACGGAATAACGCCCGTTCTTTTTCACCACCTGCGGCTGCTGCAATTCCAGATCCGCCATGTCGGGCGTGACCACGCCGTATCCCACCGTTTCCACCTCTTCCAAGGCGTCTTTGAGCCTGTCGTATTCGGCTTTGGCGTGCGTGAGCCGACGAATGTAATTGATAAGGGCAAAATCGTCCGCGATGTCTACGCCGCAATTTTGCGACAGCACGCGATAAAACAGTCCGTCTGCGGGCGTGAGCGTAACTTTTACCGTGCCCGTGCCGAAATCGGGTTCGCAAGAGGCGTTTTTGATATACTCGTCTTCCGCAAACGGCGCAATAAGGCAGCCCGTATCGCCCATCTTTGCCGCGCAGGCGCAAGAGCTTGACACCTTTTTGAGCACGGCGGAGATGATGTCAGAACCGCGCGTGAGCGTGCACAGCCATTTGGGGATATCGTAATCTATGCGCTTGATGGGGAATTGCATGAGCACGCTGCTCAGCACGTCCGCGAAGTCGGCGTCCGTCATGACCGCCACGTTTTTTATCAAAACGGGCACGCCGTATTCTTCACGCATTTTTGCCGCCAGTTGCTTGGTTTGCGTATTGTCCGGATATTTGCTGTTCAGAATGACCGTAAACGGCTTGCCCAGCGCGCTCATCTCCTCTATCACGCGGCGCTCGGGCGCGGCGTAACCTTCGCGCTCTATGCCCGTGATACTGCCGTCTGTGGTGACGATCACGCCGATGGTGGAATGGTCCGCGATCACTTTGCGCGTGCCCAGCTCCGCCGCCTGTTCAAAAGTCATCTCCTCCTCACTCCAAGGCGTGGTGACCAGGCGGCTTTTCTCTCCTTCCGTATACCCCATCGCCTCTTCCACGGGATAACCCACGCAATCGATAAGGCGCACGTTCACGCCCGCGCCTTCCGCAAACTCCACGCGCACGGACGCCTCCGGCACGAATTTGGGCTGCGTGGTCATGATGGTCTTGCCGTCCGCGGACTGCGGCAGCTCGTCCGTGACGCGCAGGCGGCGATGTTCGTCTTCTATATGCGGCAGGACGAGCGCCTGCATAAAGTTTTTTATAAAAGTTGATTTACCCGTGCGCACCGGACCCACCACGCCGATATAGACGTCTCCGCCCGTCCTGGTGGCGATATCGCGGTATAAGTCGAATTTTTCCATAAATAAGCTAACCTCCGGAACTTTGTCTAAGAGAATATATGCGTCCGGGGAGATGAATATGAATTAGTAGCATTATATACCCAACAAATATCGGTGCGAATAGCCTCGATCACCGATGGTTCCGTCGCCGCAAAACATATCAAGGGTGCAGCGGCACGCTGCTTGCGCAGAACATAAAGGGGCGGAGCGCCCCGCCATTATACCAGTTGATTTTTCCACTCATCCAAGGAAAATTTGAAGTTGGCGGGCGAAGTGGACGGCATTTGCACCGCCGCGGGCATGCCGCTTTTGCCGAAATATTTATTGAACAGCGCAAAACTTTTGCCGCCGTTGCACAAGATCTTTTTGATATTGCCGCCCGCTGTGAGCGCGGGGATATCGTTTATCTGCACTATCGTTGCCGCCTTGATGTCCGCGTCGCCCGAACCGGAGATGAGGCAGCGCCCCACCACGTCCCAAAGCGCCACTTTGTGCGCCAACAAAAATTCAGCCCGCCCCTGCTTATCGGGCGGCACGGGCGCACGGAAAACCTCTTCCAGCATGCGCCAGAAACGGTTGCGCGGATTGCCGTAATAAAAATTGCCGCGCGATAAAATGGAGGGGAAGCTGCCCAGGATGAGTATTTCGCATTGCGGCGAATATACGGGCGGCAACCCCTGTTTTTCCGCAAAAGGATCTTTCACTTCTTTTTGCGCACCGTGCAGATGGCGCGCAATTCTTCTATCGGTCCGCGCAGCGCTTTGCAGGCGCGTATTTTGCTCGAAGTGCTGCCTAGCGCGCCCGTGAAAATGTCCTTTTTGCGCGTGTTGCGCATATTGTAACGCGAAACGGCGTCTATCACGCTTTCCCGATATTCGGCGTTGCAGGTAAAGGTGCAGGCGCGCAAAGTCACCACCACCGGCACGCCCGTATACTCTATGTAAACGCCGCCGTTCAGCTCTCCTTTGTCTTCTCCGTCCACGTCCACTTGCGCGGAAACGATGTCGCGGAAGCGCAAAAAGAAGCGGCGCCCCTTGGGCAGCATGCCGATATCGCCGCCCGCCGGCATCATGGTGAACACGACCTCGTCGCCGGAGAGCGTGACGCTCATGTGCGTTTGCACGAACGCGCCCTTTTGATAATCCATGGTCTCGCCGTCGTCTTCATAGAGCACATATTCGCCGTTGCCGCGGTAGATCCAGATGTCCAGGTCCTTTTCCGGCGCCAGGGAATTGTCAAAGCCCTCTTTGTAAAGCGGAATTATGGCGCCTTCACGCGCAAATACGGGCATTTTGGTGATGTCGCGGTAAACGCGCATGTTGCCCTCGGTATACACGTTGCCCGTGAAAATGTCCGTCCATCTGCCTTCCGGGAACCACACGTCCGCATAAGCCAGCTTGGTGCGTTTGTCCGTTTTGCGCGTTATCGGACACACCAGCAGATTGGAGCCGAACATATACTCGTCTTTTGCCGCATAAGCCTCTTTGCGGTCGTAAGAATAATACATCGGTTCGCACAACGCGCGCCCGCAGGTGTGCGTAAGATAATTTTCCGAATATATATAAGGTATCAGTCTGTGCCTGAGGCGCAGCAGCTCGTCCGCCACCGCCTCCGCTTCCGCATTGCACTTCCACGGCTCCTTGCCCATAAAAGTGTAAGCGGTGGAATGCAGACGGTTGATGGGCGAAAACACGCCGAATTGCAGCCAGCGCACATAAAGCTCGTCGTCTTTATAGCCGAAATGGTGCCCGCCGATATCGTGGCTCCACCAGGTGTAGCCCACGTTGGCGGCGGTGGCGGTCATATAGGGCTGAAAACGCAGCGTGCGCCAGTTGGTGAACGTATCTCCGGAAAATCCCACCGGATAACGATGGCTGCCCTCTTTGGCATAACGCGAAAGTATGAGCGCGCGCTTGTTCTCCGCCACCTGATCCAAAAAATGATAATGGTTCAAGCCCCAGAGCGGATCCAGCCCGGGCACGTCGCTTATCTTGCCCTGCTGCCAGTCTATCCACCAAAAGTCCACGCCGTCTTTTTCATAAGGGCGATGGATATCGTCGAAATATGCGCGCAGATAATTTTCATCCGCCAAAGAAAAGGCGATTTGTTTTTTGGTTTTCGGATCCACGCCCACCCTAGCAGCCACTTTTTCATACATATCTTCAAAAAAGCGCACTCCCGTGGCGGGGTGGACGTTGAGCGTGACGTGATAAGACATCTCTTTTAATTGTTTGAGCATCGCCTTGTAGTCCGGGAACAAATCCGTGTTCCAGCTGTATCCCGTCCAGCCGGGCGCGCCCGTGTTGTAAAACAGCTCCAAAATGGTCTTGGGGTGCTTGGGGCGCGCCTCTTCGCCGAATTTGCCAACAATGTCCACCCAATGCCAGTCCATATCGATGGTAGCCACGGTGAAAGGCAGTTTCTCCTGCTTGAAGCGGCTCATCAGCGCCAGATATTCTTCCTGGGTATACGCCCAATACCTGCTCCACCAGTTGCCCAGCGCAAAGCGCGGCAAAAGCGGCACTTGCCCGCACAGCTTGTAAAAATCCGCTATGCACCGGCGGTATTCGCTGCCATAGGCAAAATAATATTTATCCGTGCATTTGGGGCGGGATACTATCTTGTCTTTGCGCAGGATAAGTCCGTTCGAATCGTCCATCACCGCCACTCCGCCTTTGGACACCAAGCCGTTTTCCAGCGGCACAGCTCCGCTGCAACCGTCCAAAGTGCGCCGCGTGCCTTTGAGATTGCCGCGCGAAAAATTGCTCACCCTTCTGCCGTCGCTCAAAATGACGCGCGTCATCCTGCCGCGGCGCAGGCTGAACATAAAGTGCGCCTTTTCAGTGACGATGTGCACCACGCCGCCCTTTTTTTCGCATTTGAAAACGGGCTTATCAAAGTTGCGCCCCCACACCCTTTGCGTGGGTTCGTCGCAAAAATTCCCCTTTTCCACCCTCAAAAGGCAGGGCGTGAGCACGCTGAATCTGACATTGCCGAATACGGCGGTGAAAGCCTTGTCCGTTGCGGAAGGCGCGTTTATCTCAAATCTCTTCATAATTTTCCCTTTGCGCGGCGCGCCGCGCGTTTTGTTTGCCGCTATTATTATATAATATAAAGAGCGCGCCGTCAACAGCAAATTTTGCGCGGCAAAGCGTTTTTCTCTTGTCTGCCCGAATCACGCCGCGGGAATGCCGAAAGTGCCGTCGGGAGTGCGGAAGAGCAGCGTGTGCGGCGGAGAAAAAGTAAAGGTGAAAAAGCAGATGAGGATCATTATCACGCCCGCCAAAGCAAAAAGCGCGAGCAAGGGCGAGTTTTGCGCGTTCAGCAAAAAATACGCCGCCGTCCAGCCCGCCGCCGTCCCCGAAACGAATAACAAAATGTCCACGGCAAGTATGCTGTGGCGCACCACGGACGTGTAAAAATAAAAGCCGCCCGTCACCACCCCCGCCGAGAGCGCCAAACAGAAAAACAAAGTGGCGATATAATTGTTTGCGCCGCGCAAAAAGTATGCGCCGAGCGCAAAATAAAGCGTTATCGGCAAAATATACAATTTGAGGTGCTCCCACACGCTCTCATTGACCGGAAAAAGCCATGCCGCCCATTCCGCCCCGCCGCTCCAAGAATAGACAAAGTGCCCCAAAGAGCCGAGCAACAGCGTGAAGAACGCGCCCAAACAGCAAAAAATCAAAATGCGCCGCGAGCGTAATTCCATGATAATATAAATTATGGCGCTCGCGCGGAAAATTATAACGCAAAGAACAAGACGTTATGCGCCGCCTTTGTTTATCCGGCGGCGCCGGCAATATCAACCCAGCGCCACGTCCAGCACCATCATGATCACAAAGCCCGCCACGGTGCCCCAGGTGGCAAGGTGCGGGTGTTCGCCGAAGTGCGCGTCCGGGATGAGGTCTTCCACCACCACAAAGATCATGGCGCCGCCGGCAAATGCCAGCATCCACGGCTGCAACGCGGACACGCCCGTCGCCAAAAAATAGCCTATCACCGCGGCGATCGGCTCCACAATGCCGCTTGCCGCGCCGTAAAGCGCCGCTTTCCACTTGCTGCCCAAAGCCGTGCTCATGGGCAGCGCCACGGAAGCGCCTTCCGGGAAGTTTTGGATAGCCATGCCGATGGAAAGCCCCAGCGCTCCGGCAAACGCGCCCGCGTCGCCCTCCGCGGCGGAAACCGCCGCCACGCTGTAAGCCACGCCCACGGCAAGCCCTTCGGGAATATTGTGAATGGTCACGGCGATGAACATCTTCATGGGCTTGGTCATGTTGCTGTGCAAGCCCTCTTCTTCACCGCCCGCGTGCATGTGCGGCAAAAGTTTGTCGAGCACCGTGAGGAAAAGTCCGCCGGCAATAAAGCCCACCGCCGCGGGCACCCAGGAAAATTTGCCGTATATGCCCGATTCTTCCGCCTGCGAAAGTGAAGGGTCCAAAAGCGACCAAATGCTTGCCGCCACCATCACGCCCGCGGCAAATCCCAGAAAAAGCGTGTTTGCCCTGGGAGAATCTTTTTTGAAAACAAAGGCAGTCAGCGCACCCAACGCCGTGCCCACAAAAATGATGCTCATGCCGAGCACCGTCATACCCGTTCCTGTCATTACCTCTCTGCCGTCACCCCGACGGCAAAGCCTCCTGTAAAATCAAAAATATGATACTCCTTTATGCGCGCCAGGTCAAGAAAATAAGCGCGCCCGCGCGATAAATCTTGGCAATTCCCGCCCGCCTTATTATATGCCAAAATAAAAGCCGCTACGCATATCCGCAGCTTCCCTTACAACAAGCGTTGCAAATCTCGGCGGTTTTGGCACGGAGCAATTTCCTCAGCCGCAGATAAAACATGTTTCACAAGTGAGATATTTTGTTGCTGCACCGCAAGCAAAAAATCGGCGAGGAAGAGAACGTCTGACGCCTTGACACAAGTTTTGACACAAATCTGAAAAGCAAACCGCAACAATAAAGAACCCCCCCCCGAAGAATACCGACATATACACCGTATTTTTCGGGGAGAAAAGTGTTGGTGGAGATAACATGACTCGCCTTACAGCGACCGTTGGCGGAATTTGCTTGCCGTGGAAGTTCCTTTTGTTCGCCCGGTCGCGTGCATTGTGACCGCATATGAAATATGCCTCACAAGGCGAGTCTTGTTGTATTCACTATCAAAAAAGCGGTCCCCGTAACAGGTCCGCTTTTTTTGGTGGAGACAACAAGACTCGAACTTGTGACCTCTACGATGTCAACGTAGCGCTCTAACCAACTGGGCTATGCCTCCGAACAGCTTTAATAATGTATCATACCTTTTGCGGCTTTGTCAAGCCTTGGAAGGAAGTTTATGTTATTTAGCGCATTTTCCGTCAAACGGGAAAAAGCGGGTCGGTGCGGAGGGTCTTGTTCCACCGCGCCGAGAGTTTTTTTGCGGCGCGCAGACGCGCGGGCGTGCAAAAGAGCGTTTTTGCGGCGTGCGGACGCGCAAGCGTGCAAAGAGCGTTTTTGCGGCGTGCGGACGCGCAGGCGTGCAAAGAGCGCTTTTTTTATATTCTGTCGTCATCCGTGGACTTGAAGGAAATGAAAACGTCGTAATCTTCTTCTTCGTCTATCTTTTTTATTATCTCTTTTTGCAGGCGGTCTATCTCCTTTGCCTGCTCTTCGTATTTGGCGCGCTGTTCGGGCGCGGCGTATTCGAGCGCCGCCTTGAAGTCCGCATTGTCCAAAATGCTCTCGTGCGGCACCGCCCTGCGGCAGGTGGGCACCAATTTGCCCGTGCGGTAATCTTCCACATACTCTATGCCGTATGTGCTGATAGCCAAGCCCCAATGCGCTTCCGCGTCTTGCGGGTTTTCGTGTATCACCAGCCGATATTCGTCTATGGCGCTGTCAAAGTCGTTGCGGCGGCGCTTCTCCGCCGCCCTGTTCAGCGCCAACGCCACCGCGCCGCTCTTTTCTTCTTTGAACCAAAACTCGTTGCCGCAATTGAGGCATTGCGCGCTCTCCCCGCCCCGGCGGGGATATTTTATATCGCGCGCCGCTCTTCCCCGCGGCGGTTTTTCTTTTCCCCGGCAAACGATACTCTCCGGCATTGCCGTTCGGCTTTCCGCACACCCCTTCCGCCCGCCCGGCGGCTTTCTTTCTCTCTGCCTCTCGAATTGATATGCGCCAGCGCTTCCGAACTGCTTTTCCGTTTGCCTGTCGCCTGCACTCGATTGTGCTTGCGCCCGGCTTTTACCCATGCGGCATGCCCGCGTCCGGGTGCGGGCTTTATGCCGGAGAAAAGCAATATGCGCACCTTACGGTGCGCATAACGGACATATATTTTTTGTGCACTATTCACTCATATCAATCAAAAATATCCTTGATGATGTCCCAAATGCTCGATTTTTCCACGCCGGAGAGCGCCACCAGATCCACGCTCACGCGCCTTCCGTCCGGCAAAGAATATTCCGCGCTGCCTATGACGTCCCCGCGCACCACGGGCGCTTTTACTTTTTCCGGGAGAGTGATGACGGGCGGCGCTGTCTGTTCGGAATTTTTGAGCAGGCAGCTTATGTCTGCTGCCGCGCCGAAGGGCAGTTCTTTGAGTTTGCCGCCGCTCACCGCCACCGTGCCCAGCTCTTCCCCGGCGGTGACGAGTTTGACGTTTTTGAAGTTGGCAAAGGCATAATTGAACATGCCCGAAACTTCCGCAAAGCGCCCCTTGCCGTCTTTTCCGCCGATGAGCGTTGCCGTCACTCTCACGCCGTTGCGCTCCGCGCAGGCGGAAAGACAAAAGCCCGCTTCATCGGTAAAGCCCGTTTTGCCGCCCACGCAGCCGGCGTAATTGCGAATGAGCTTGTTGGTGTTCACCAGCTGCGTGCTCCTGCCGCTTGGGTGGATGAAGTCTTCCATCCAAATGCCGGCGTAATCGTAATACCCCTTGTGCTTCATCAGCTCGCGCGTCATGATGTTCACGTCCCTGGCGGTGGAATACTGCTCTCCGCTGTCGGGCAAGCCGGTGGCGCAGGAGAAGAGCGTGTTTTTCATGCCCAGCTCCGCCGCGCGCTTGTTCATCAAGCCCACAAAGGCGGAATGTGAGCCGCCGATGCGCTCGGCAAGCGCCACGGACGCGTCATTGGCGGAAGCCACTATCACGCCTTTGAGCAGATCGCCCGCTTTATACTCAACGCCCGCGTCCAAAAACATCTGACTGCCGCCCATGGACGCAGCCGTTTCAGACACGCATATCTTTTCTTCCAAGCTCAGTTCTCCGCGTTCCAACGCCTCAAAAGTCAGCGTTGCCGTCATGATTTTGACCATGGAGGCTATCTCGTGCTTTTCGTCCTCGTTTTTGGCATAAAGCACTCTGCCGCTCACGCTGTCCGTGAGATAGGCGGAAAACGCCGTCACCTGCGGCGCCGCCTCTTCCGCGCACGCCACGTTGGCGGTAAACACCGCCGTGAGGGCGGCAACGGTAACCATTAAAAGTCCAAACGCTTTTTTCATAAGTTTCTCCTGCTCAAAGTGTGCGACGCCGGCGGATAATTATGCAAAACAGCGGCAAACTTTCGCCAAAATAGCCGTTGCTTTGCGGCAAAAATCTCATATTTCTACATCGGCGCAAATATATAATATTATCACTACGCAAACAGAGGTTTTGTATGGAGATAGCGCGCGCGGACATCGTCAAATATCTGCTTTCGCTCGGCTTCAAACCGGGTAACAGCGGCTTTTATTATCTTTCCGATTTGATATGCATGCGCGCACGCGGAGAACAAGTGGCTCCGCTCAGCACCTGCGGCTATGTCAAAGTGGGGGCAAAATACTCCAAGTCCGCCGCCACGGTGGACAAAAGCATACAAAACGCCGTTTCGGGCGCCTGGACGCGCGGTGATATAGAAAGGCTTTATACGCAGTTCGGCAACACCGTGAGCAGTGACAGAGGCAAGCCCGGCAATTTGCAATTCATCTTCCAGGCATGCGAAAACCTGCGCTGCTCCCGCCCGGGCGGCGCAGGGAGGGAACATGAGGGGGCGTAAGAGAGCTTATTTTTTCACTTCCGTCAAATTGTTTTTGCGTGAAAACAAGTTTTTTGTGCTCATAGGGTGCCTGTGCTTGCTTTTGGGCATTATCGCGGGCGTTTTGGCGGCGCGCTCCTTCGGAGAAGAATATTACCGCCTCAACTTTATCTTCGAGTTGCAGGAAGGCACGTATTCTTTTGCCAAAACCTTTTTCTTCGCCCTGCTTTCCGGCGCGGGCGGATGCGCGCTCATCCTGCTCTGCGGCGCAAACAGATGGCTGGCGATCCCCGCCTTTTTTCTGATAGCCTTTGTGGGTTACCGCCTGGGGCTGGGCTTGGTGGGCTGTCTTTCCCCCTCGGGCGCGGGCGGCGCGGCATGCATCGTCTTTTACTGGCTGCCGCTCTATCTCACGGGCGCGGCGTGCGGGATATACGTCATCTGCGTGGTCTTTACCTCGCTTTGCGGCGTGCGGGGCGTGTTCTCCTCTCCCGCCGCCGTCAAAAGGGTCCTGCGCCGCTGCCTGCCCCCTTTCCTCTGCTTTGCCGCCGCGGCGCTGCTGTGCTGCGTTATCGTGCCGCTCGCCTATAAATTGATTTTTATGTGATTTGCCTTGATATTTTCTTCGTTATTATATATAATAAGGACAGCAATACTAAAGCGGGAAAATTATTTTGCTCACGAGATTCAGCGTTAAAAGACCCGCCGTTATCGCGGTGATGGTGCTTATCATATTGGTTTTGGGCGTGGTGTCCGTTCTCAATACGGACGTGGATTTTCTGCCCGATATGGACCTGCCTTACGTGGTGGTTGCCACCGTTTACGCCGGTCAGCCCGCCGAAATAGTGGAAAAAGACGTCACCGCCGTGCTGGAAAAGGCATTGGGCAACATGTCCGCCGTGCAGGCGGTCACTTCCATGTCTTATGACAACGTGTCCGTGATAAGCCTGCAACTGGCGTCCGGCTCCGACGTGGATCTGGTGGCGGACGACATCGCGGGGCGCATAGACAGCGCATCTCTGCCCGATTCCGCTTATTTGCAGGAATCAATGGTCATCAAAGCCAATCCCAACATGCTGCCTTCCATGTCACTTTCCCTCTCGCGCAAGGGCGCGGGCGTGCTGGACGATATGGATTATTTCAACGCCCTGGCAGACCGCATCCGCGCGGTGGACGGCGTGCAGGAAGTGAGCGTGCAGGGCTTGATAGACAATTATGTGCTTTTGAGCCTGAACGACGAAAAGACGGCGGACGTGCTGCACGCGCAGGTCAAAGACAAGCTCTTTGCCCCCGATGGCACGGCAGCGGATGACATGAACGCGGTGCAGAAATTTTTTGCCTCCCTGCAAACCAATCTGAGCGCGGCGCTGAGCGAGCTGGAAAATTATTCACTCTCCGATTTGAGTTCTCTTGCCACCCTGCTGCAAAATCTGGCGGCGTTTTACGATGAGTTGAACGATTTTCTTGCCACCGACGGCAATATCGCGGCAATGACCGGCAGAGAGGACGTTGTGAAAGCCGCAGCGGAAAAAATTGACCAACTTCTCCTGCTTGACGACTATTCGGCGGCAAACTCGATCATAAAATCTCTTTATCCCGAAACGGCAGACTATGCGGCGGTGCATATCAACCGGCTTATGCTCTCCTCTTCCGCCACGGGCGAAACTTTCGGAGCGCAGGTGTCAAACGCGGCGAAAAATGCCGGCGGCGCGGTGGAGCTTATCGCCCAAGCGATGGTGAACATCTCGCCCAACGTGTTTGCGGACGCCTTTGCCTATATTTCCGATTCGACCGCCGCGGACGCGCAACGATTGAAGAGCGAATTGCAAAGCTATCTGCAAAACGATTTCGGCAAAGAAAACGGCGCGGACAAGTGGACGGATAAAAACCATCCTTATGCGGACGTGCTCAAATATGTGCGCGCCCACACGGCGGAATTTGCCGCTGCCCTGATAGAATATACGGGCGGCTTGGGCAGGACGGGCAGCTCTCTTTCAGACGCTTTCACGATGGAAGAGATCGTTGCCGGCGCGGAGCTTGCGCATAAAAACTCGCTGACGTCTTCTTTGGAAAAAAGCCTTTGCGCGGCGCTGGGATATGAAAACTTGCAGGAGTTGTTTGCAGCCTTGCAAGGGACGGACACCGCGCAGATCTATAAAAAACTGACCTCCGCGCTCTCTTCCGTGATAGACGCCGACCTCATCGGCACGCTCTTGCAGGCGCAGAACATCTCTCTGCCCGCGGGCAGTTATACGGAAAACGGCATAACTTACATCGTCAACGTGGACGGCAGCATAAACACTCTGGAAGATCTGATCTTTATGCCGGCAACGGGCATAAATCTGCTCTCCCTGCTCTCCTCATCCTGGGGCGAAGCGGGCGGCGTGCTCTCCTTCATCGCCTCTCTGCTGCCCGAGGGCGACGGCGGGGAAAGCGCGCTGAACGACCCTTACGTAATAGAATTTTTGAATGAGCTGGCAAACGGTTCTCCCGGCAGTTTCAATAACTGGGACGAGCTGGGCGCGGCGCTGGACATAGACGCGACCCTGCTGTCAAGCTGGGCGGCAAACGCCTATATCGATAAAGACGGCAGCCTGGTCAAACTGTTCAAAGACGCGGGCTGGCTGACCGCCGATCAAAGCGGCAAAAACGCGGTGGATAAAGAGGCAGTGCGGGCGTTTTCCGACCAATTTGCGGAGATAACGCTCTCCCTCGCGCTCAACGACATCGCCGACCTCACCCTGATAGACACTTCCGCCATGGTCTACTCCAAACTGGACGGAGAAAATTCCATCACCATCTCCGTGACCAAACAGGCGGGCTACTCGGGCGCCACGCTCTCCGACGATCTGCACGCGCTGCTGGAACGGCTCACGCAGGAAGAGGAGTTTTCCGACCTGCAATACGCCGTGCTCTACGACGACGGACATTATACCAACGAACTGATAAGCACGGTGGCGGAAAACCTGCTCTGGGGCGCGCTGCTCGCCGTGGTGATACTCTTCATCTTCCTCAAAGACCTGCGCCCCACCCTCATCACCACCCTTTCAATGGTGATAAGCGTGGTGGCGACTTTTGTCATCATGTATTTTGCCGGCATCTCGCTCAACCTCATGTCGATGGCGGGACTTGCCATGGGCATAGGCATGCTGGTGGACAACTCCGTGGTGGTGATAGAAAATATCTATCGTCTGCGCTCACGCGGCGCGCCCGCCAAAGAAGCCGCCGTGACCGGAGCCACACAGATGTCGGGCGCTATCTTCGCCTCCACCATCACTTCGCTCATCGTCTGGCTGCCCATCGTGTTTACGCAGGGGCTGACCAAAACGGTGGTCAAGGATATGGCGGTCACGCTTTGCCTTTCTCTGGCGGTGTCTTTGATAGTGGCGCTCACGCTGGTGCCCGCTCTGGCGCAGCGGACGGTGAAAAATTACCGCCCCCGCCCGGATAAGGCGATGACCGCGGTGAAAAAAGGTTACGCCAAAGCCCTCTCCTTCAACCTCAAACACAAGTGGATCTCCCTGGCGGCGGTGACGGTGATGCTGGCGCTGGCGGTGACTTCCTTCTTTTTTATGGACAGCCGCTTTTTCCCGGAAACGGATACCGGCTCCCTCACCGTGAACATGACCATTGACGCGCAGAAAGTAAACGAGGACGGCTTGGATCACGAGCGCGTACGCGAGGAAGTGACAAGCGAGCTGACCGCCTTCCTGCTTGCCATGCCGGAAACGGAACACGTGAGCATGACCATTTCAAGCAACGTGAACATCGCCGGTTACGACATCTCCGCCGAGGGCTTGGACATTGGCGCGGACAACATCTCCGCCATGGTGCGGCTGACGGAGGAAAAGCGCGACAGCGCCAAAAAGCTATGCGACAGGCTGACAAACGAGCTTGCCGATACGGAAAAATTCTCTTACGCGAAATATTGCAAGGCGGAGTGCTCCACCGGCACGGTGATCGACACCGCCGTGGCTTCCGACAACCTCACCGTGAACGTGTTCGGCGACGATACGCAGGCGCTCAAAGCGGCGGTAAACACGCTCTCGACTTCCATAGCGCAGCTTGAAGGAGTGTCTTACACCTCTGACAACACGAGCGGCACGGGCGTTTCTTACACCTTGCAGATAGACCGCGACAAGGCGATGGAATACGGCTTGACCGCCGGCGAGATCTATCTGCAACTCTCCCGCCGCCTTGCCGACGTCACGCTCACGCCCGCCGCTTCCCTTTCCGTGACGGACGGTGGCGAAGAAGGCGTTTACGACGTGCTTATCTACGATTACTTCTACACCCTGCGCACCTGGCACAGGGGCTTTGCGGGCGATGAGGCGATCGACGTCTACTACCGCGACGAATACCGCAAAGAGAGCGCGTCTTACTCCGTGCTGCGCAAATATTACGTCCTCGACGCGCAGGGCAACGTCACTTACCTCGCGCCGGACGCCACCGCAAGCGGCGCTTACGTCTATGACGAAAACGGCTTGCTATCTCTGAACGGCGGCGCTTATAAGGCGGATGTGAGCGAGGAATACTTCGGCGATACTTCCGTGAACGGCAACATCGCCGACATAGAGATAAGTTATACCCTGAACGGACATATCGGCGGCACTCAGAGCGGCACCGTGCCCCTGCGCGAGCTGCTCACAAGCGTTTCTTTCGACGAAAACGGCAACCTCAAAACGGAAGAAGGCATGGTTTCCATAGACAGAAAAGACGGCAGAAGATATTCCGCCATAACCGTGTGCCTGGAATCGGGCGCCTCTTCCGTCAAGGTGGGCGAACAGATAGAGGCGCTCATCTCCGCCTTCGAATCCTCCCGCCCCGATTCGGGCGTGAGCGTGGAATTTGTGCGCCAAACCGCGGAAGTGGAAGAGATATACACCACCCTCTATATCGTCCTGGGCGTGGCGATTGTGCTGGTCTATCTGGTGATGGCGGCGCAGTTCGGCTCGCTGAAAACGCCGTTTATCATCATGTTCACCATTCCCCTCGCCTTCACGGGCAGCCTGCTGTTGCTCTTTATCACGGGCGTGGGCATCTCCGTGGTGGCGGTGCTGGGACTGATCATGCTGATGGGCGTGGTGGTGAACAACGGCATCATCTTTGTGGAGCTTGCAGACAAGCTCATCAAAGAGGGCGTGGACAAGCGCACCGCGCTCATCACCGCCGGCGCCACCAGACTGCGCCCCATCCTGGTCACCGCGCTCACCACCATCGTGGGACTGATCATCACCGCCTGCGACGGCAGCGCCACGGGCAAAATGCTGCAACCCATGGCGATAACTTCCATAGGCGGACTGCTTTACGCCACCGTGGTGACCCTCTTCTTTATCCCGGTGATATACGACCTGCTCAAACGGCGCAAAAAGGGCGAGCCGCAGCCGGAGCCCGCCCCGGCGGACTTCGATCCGGACAAGGTGCTGGCGCAGGTGGAAGAAAAGGCGGACAACGTGACGGTGGAAGAACTCCCCGCCCTGCCGCCGAGCAAATGGGCGGCGCTGTTTGCCCGTTTCAAGCGCAAAAAAGGCGCTCCGGATAGCGGCGATACGAGCAACGACGACGGCACGCAAAACGGCGAAAACGCGCCGGAAGAAGGCGGCGCGCCGGAAGATACGGAAGAAGGCGCCGCGCAAGAAGATATGCAAGAAAACGGCGATCGGAAAGCGCCGGAAGGCGCGCAGCCGGACAGCGAGGCAAGCCGGGCGCCCTCTTCAAGCGAGGACAAGGCGTAAAGGGCCGGCAAAGCAATAAGGCAGAAAAAAGGCGCTCCGCAAGGGGCGCTCTTATTTTTATCCGCGCAGACCGCGAGGTCGTCCGTTCACAGGAAGTAACCTCCCGCCGCCACGCCCACGGTGAGGGCGATGACTACGGCGCAGACGACGGCAACGCGCGTATCCTTGACGGGAGCGTCCGTGCGCGCTTCCTCTTCTTTGAGGCAAAAGCCGCCCGATGTGCCGAGGACAAAGAGCACGCCTGCATACACGCCCGAACAGACGGGAAAACGCCAGTCGTATTTTGCCACAAGCAGAGCCAGCGTTGCCGCCGCTGCCGCGCACACAGCCACCGCCACCAACGGAGCGAGCACGCCGTCTTTCATATATTCGGCGATGTGCGCGCCCACCGCGCACACGAGCAGCGCGCAATTTACCGCGCCCAAAAAGATGAGCAGGATAAGATTTATCGTGGAGATGTTTTGCAGATTGGCAGCAGGCGCCGCCAACTGTAAATTATAAGGGGTGAAAAGCAGCGTTGCGCGAACGCCGCGCCGTAAAATATCAGCATCGAGCATGCGATGACCGCCGCAATGACGAGCGGCCATATCTTTTTCCAAACGCTTTTCATGATTTCCTCCCGCTATATGTTAACAAAAACACGCGCGGCAGACAAGCGCGCCGCTTGCTTTATGCTTAAAAGGGAGCGCGTCGGCGCTCCCTTTCGCTCAATGTGCGTTTCCGCTCAGCCGGCTTTGACCGCGCTCTCCGCTTTCTTTTTCCGCTTCACGCAGGCTCTCCTGCGCCAAAAGATCGGCAAAGGCTTCCGAGGCGAGCACTCTGAGCCACTTCTTTTTGCCTTCCGCTTTGGCGGCGGCTATCCACTCCGCGCAAAAGGCTTTTTTACGCGCGCGCAACGCCCGATAGTCCTCTTTGAGCTTGTTCATCATCGCCCTGCGCTCCGCCTTTTTACGCGCCTTTTCCCGCTTCTCCGGCTGCGCCGCCGCACGCCGCGCTTCGCCCGCGCTGCCGCCGCGCGCCAAAACGTTGTCGTAGATCGCCCGCTTTTCCGCGGCAAGCGCCGCTTGCGCTTCACGCTCCCGCTTTTGTTTCTCCGCCAGCTCCTGCTTTTCTCTGCGCGCCTGCTGCGCCGCCGCCTCTTCTTCTTTCTCCTTTTCCGCCAGGAAGGCGCCGTATGCCCTCTCTATCTCCTCTTCACCCGCCTCTTGCAGTCCGTTGTCCGTGATGAACTTTTTGCGTTCGAGCTGCGCGCGTATGCCCTTCATCTTTTCCGCGTTCAGCGTGACGAACAGATAAGGCAGCGCGGTGAGCACGCTGGCGCCGATGACTATCAAGATCAGCGTGGAAATGATGGGTTCACGTATCTCCGGGTTGGTGAGCACCGTGTAATCGGTGACGCCCGTCACCTCGTCCGCCACCAGTCCGTTGCTTTCATAGACAAAGGTGAACACCACGGTGGAGATGATGCTGCCGATGGTGGTGATCATCACCTGGAAGTTGTTGGCAAAACCTTCTATCCTGGCGTCCTCTTTCAGCTGCTGGGCGTCGAAGCCGTCCGACATGACCGTGGTCTGCATGATATATTGCGGTCCCAGCGCAAAATTATAGATGAACAGCGAGATGACAAAAAAGGCAAAGCCCTGCCGGAAGGTGAAAAACATGATCGCCGCCGCCACGGCGTTGCCCATGGCAAAGATGAAACCGCCCTTGCGCGCGCCCAGTTTGGCGATGATGATCGGGGCAAGGATGATGCCGGGCGTAAAGCCCACGGAAGTGATGGTCTGCACAATGCCGGTAAGTCCGCTGTTGCCCAGCTGATAAGCGCACACCCAAGGCAAAAGCGTGGTGAGCACGCCCTGGAACCCGCCGAAAAACTTGGTCATGGTCATCAGCCAGAACTCCTTGTTTTTGGCAAGTATCCTCATGCCGTCCGTGAACTTGACCTTGTTCACGTAACTCTTGGGCAGCACCACCCGCTCGTGCGAGCCGGTCATCACCAAAAGCCCGAGCAAAAAGCCTGTCAGCGCCAGAATGGGCATGAATATGCGGTAAGTCCAGATGTTTTCCAACGATTCGCTGCCAAAGCAGATAAGCCCCAGCGTGGGCAGCAGGAATTGAACGATACTGGGTCCCAGATTGCCCAAAAATTCCGAAATGCCCATCACGCGCGTGCGCTCTTTGGAGTTGGGGCTTATCACCTGCGAGATCGCCGTGAACGCATTGGTGAGCAGCGGCTGGGCGATGCTGAACAGGTTGAAAAAGACGGCGATGAGCACGATTTTGAGGATACGCACCGTTTCCGGATCCATCTGCGATACGTCAAAGGGAATGACCGAGGCGTTGCACGGGATCAGCCAGGTGAGCGCCACCGTGCTGATCACGCAGGGGATGCCCGCCCACAGCATGTAAGGGCGGAATTTGCCCAGAGGCGTGTTTGTGTTGTCCTGCAACATGCTCACAAAGGGCGTTTTTATCACGCCCACCACGTTGGTGACGATGAACAGCCACATGATGTCTGTGGGACTAAGCCCGTAAACGGAGGCGATCAAAAGGCAGGTGGGCGCCATCTGTATGTAAGTGAGCAAAGAGCCGAACGATTTCACGCCCATCGCGCCCACGGAGTATGCCGCCACTTCCTTGTATGCCACCGTTTCGCCCTTTTGCGGGCGCTGCCAATAACGGCGGACGGTCAGCCACATGTTTTGAAGTTTTTCTTTCATAATTTCCCTCTTCGCCGCACGCGCGGCGCAAAACCTTGATTATATGATACTATATATGCGCGCGTGAGTCAAGAACGGATCTTTTTGCCGCAAAGGCAAAAAAAAAGCGCCCGCTTTGAGGCGGGCGCGAAAAGCTCTGCTTTTCACTTGGCGTATTCCACGCTGCGCAGTTCTCTGATGACGTTGACTTTTATCTGTCCGGGATAATCGAGCTCCGCTTCCAGCTTGCTTGCTATCTCTTTTGCCATAAACATGGTGGCTGCGTCGTCCACTTCGTCCGGTTTGACCATCACGCGGATCTCTCTGCCCGCCTGAATGGCATAAGACTGCTCCACGCCGGCAAAGGAATTTGCCACGTTTTCTATCTTTTCCAGACGCTTGACGTAATTTTCTATCGATTCCCTTCTCGCGCCGGGACGTGCGCCGGAGATGGAGTCCGCCGCCTGCACGATGATCGCCTCTATGGTGGCAGGTTCCACGTCGTTATGGTGCGCTTCCACCGCGTGGATGACCGCGGGAGATTCTTTGAAGCGCTTTAATATCTCCACGCCGATGGACACGTGCGTGCCCTCCACTTCATGGTCCACCGCCTTGCCGATGTCGTGCAAAAGTCCCGCCCTTCTGCACACCTTGAAGTCCGCGCCCAGCTCCGACGCCATGGCGCCGGCGAGATAACTGACTTCAAGCGAGTGTTTGAGCACGTTCTGCCCGTAACTGGTGCGGTATTTGAGCCTGCCCAGCAGCTTGATGACTTCCGGGTGCAAGCCGTAAACGCCCGCGTCGAACGCCGCGTTTTCCGCCGCTTCCTTCATCTGGTTGTCCAGTTCGCGCCTGACCTTTTCCACCGTTTCTTCTATGCGTGCGGGGTGGATGCGTCCGTCCGCCACCAGGCGCTCTATCGCCAGCTTGGCAACTTCTCTGCGCACCGGGTCGAAGGCGGACACCGTGACCACGTCCGGGGTGTCGTCTATGATGAGGTCCACGCCCGTGCAGTTTTCTATCGAACGGATGTTGCGCCCCACTCTGCCTATCAGGCGCCCTTTCATCTCATCGCTGGGCAACGCCACGGTGGATACGGCTATCTCCGAGGCGTGATCCGCCGCACAGCGCTGCACGGCAAGCCCCACGATGTTTTTGGCTTTCTTTTCCGCCTCGTCTTTGGCGGTCTGCTCAATTTCGCGCGCCTTTTCGCCCGCGTCTTTGCGCACCTGGTCGAGCAGCTGTTCCATCAGCTGCGCCTTTGCCTCTTCCTGCGTGAGCTGAGCGGCTTTTTCCAGCTGCTCTATCATCTTGTCATGCGCGCGCGAAAGTTCGGTCTGCAACTCGCCCACCTGCTGTTCTTTGACTTCTATCGCCTTTTTGCGATCGTCCAAATAAGCGGACTTCTTGTCCAACAGCAGCTCTCTGGAAGAGAGCTGATCTTCCCTCTGGGAAAGCCTGTTTTCCGTGCGCTGCAATTCCGCTCTGCGCTCCCTGGATTCTTTGTCCAGATCGGAACGCATTTTGTGCTGTTCTTCTTTGATCTCCAGCCTTGCTTCCTTCAAGTAAGTGTCCGCGTTGGATCTTGCGCTGTCCAAAAGCCGCGCGCACTCTTCCTTGATGGAGCCGAGCTTTTTGCGCGCGCCGTATCTGAATATTACGTAACCCACGACCGCACCCAAGATGAGTGCTGCCGGTATGCCTACGGCGAGTCCGATGACGCCGCCGGTTGAGACACTACCAAGGAGAAAGCTTAACGAATTAAACATTTCGATTCCTCCCGTTGAACGCCGCCGAAGCGGCGCTTTATATTGTTGTTATAATGTTCTGCGCAAGCGCGCGGGCGCCTGCACTTATTACATTATAATTATTATATATTAACTGAACAGATATGTCAAGGCATTTGGAAAAAAGAAAACGCGCCCTTTTCCCGCGCCCGCCGTGCGTCCGCGCCCTTCCGGCGGAAAAGCAAAAGAAAAAGCGGCAAAACCGCCGCTTTTTCAATAACTTTTGCGAAAAACCGCTTTTTGCGCGCCTTATTTTGCGCAAACGCCGCTCATTGCTGCTTCATCAGCTCCACCAGCTTTCCCTTGATCTCCGCCGCAACTTCCGGATTGTCGTCCAAGAATTGGATGGTCTTTTCTCTGCCCTGTCCTATCTTGTCGCCGTTATAGCTGAACCAGGAGCCGGATTTGACCACCACGCCCTTCTCCTGCGCCAGGTCTATCAGACAGCCGTTTGCGGAGATGCCTTTGCCGAAGATGATGTCGAATTCCGCCGTTTTGAAGGGCGGAGCCAGCTTGTTTTTCACCACCTTGGCGCGCGTGCGGCTGCCCACGATCTCCGAACCGTTTTTGATGGTGTCGCCCTTGCGTATCTCTATGCGCACGCTCGAATAAAATTTGAGCGCCCTGCCGCCCGTGGTGGTTTCCGGATTGCCGAACATCACGCCCACCTTTTCGCGCAGCTGGTTGATGAAGATGATGCAGGTCTTTGCCTTGTTCACGATGCCGGTGAGCTTGCGCAGCGCCTTGGACATCAGCCTCGCCTGCGCGCCCACGGTGGATTGATCCATCTCACCCTCTATCTCCACGCGCGGAGTGAGCGCCGCCACGGAGTCGATGACGATGATGTCCACCGCGTTGCTGCGCACCAGCATTTCCGCAATGTCCAGCGCCTGTTCGCCGTTGTCCGGCTGGGACACGTAAAGATCGCGTATGTTCACGCCCAGATTTTCCGCATAAACGGGATCGAGCGCGTGCTCCGCGTCTATGAACGCCGCCGTGCCGCCGCCGCGCTGGCAGGACGCTATCGCGTGCAGCGCCACCGTGGTCTTGCCGGAAGATTCCGGTCCGTATATCTCCACTATCCTGCCGCGGGGCAAGCCGCCCACGCCCAGGGCAAAGTCTAAGGTCAGACAGTCGGTGCTGATGACCTCTATCGGTTCCACGTTCTCGTCGCCCAACTTCATGATGGCGCCCTTGCCGTATTGCTTTTCTATCTTGGCGATCGCCTCATCCAGCAGATCGCTCTTATCCTTGCTCTTCTTAGGCTCTTCGTTTGCCATATCAAATCTCCTTGTCTTTGTTCTCCACGCATTTCAGCGCATAAAACATGGCGGTGTTCGCCACGCATTTTCTGATGTAATTCCGCTCTCCCGACAAATTAAGCCGATACACCTTGCCGCCCGTGCGCGTGGTCACGCCCACAAACGCCAGTCCTACGGGCGTATCGTTTTCGTCGCTGTCCGGACCGGCGCAGCCGGTGGTGGATATCGCCACGTCCGCCGTCCTGTCTTCGATAAGTCCCTTTGCCATCTCGCCCGCGGTTTTGGCGGAAACGGCGCCCTCGCTCTCTATGGTGGAAAGTCTGACGTGCAGACGCCTCACCTTTGCCGCGTTGGTGTATGTGACAAAGCCCTCGCTGAGCACGGCGCTGGCTCCCGGCACGTCCACGATGGCAGAACAGATCATGCCGCCCGTGAGCGATTCCGCCACCGCCAGCGTGATACCCCTGTTGCGGCACTCTTCCACCAGCCTCTCCGCCAGAGAGGTTTCCCCCTCCGCGTATACCTTGTCTTTGAAAGCCGCGGTTATCTCCGCCACCACGGCGTTGAACTGCTCTCTGTCCCCTTCCGTGTTGACCACGCGCACGGTGCCGTCGAGGCAGTCCTCGGTAAACTCCACGCTCACGCCGCCCGTTTGCAGGTAAGGCTGCATGTCGCTCGTCCTCACCCCGAAGGTCTTTATCACGCAATAATTGCGAAAGTCCTCTTCTTCCATCATGTTTTATTCCTCCTTATCATGCGCGGAACTTTCCGCCCCGTTCAAATCGTTTTCCGCCGCGGCGCCTTGCTCCGCCCCTCTGTCTTCCGCAAAAAGGGCGCGGTTTTTGTAAATATAATGCGCGCCGGAGATGACGGTGAGCAGCGTTGCCACCAAAAGCTCCGCAAAGCCCAGCCAGCATATCACCACGTGCAGCGGCGAAAACAGAAGCGTGGTGAGCGCGGAGAGCGTGGCGATGGTTTTGAGCTTGCCCATCTTGTCTGCCGCTATCACAAAACTTTTGAGCGCCGCTATCTGCCGCAAAAGTCCGATGATGAATTCGCGCGCGATGATGATCACGGAACATATCATCGCCGCATAGGGCACGCCGATGGCGGCAAAATACTGCCCGTCCATCACAAAGGCAAGCCCCGCGATTACCAGGATCTTGTCCGCGATGGGGTCCAAAAACTTGCCCAGGTCCGTGACCATGTGGTATTTGCGCGCGATGTAACCGTCAAAAAAGTCCGTCCACCCCGCCAGGCAGAACAGCCCCGCCGTGACGGCGCACAGCCAGTTTGACTCCGCCTTGAACGCCTCCTGCACGCAATAAGCCGCGATGATCAGCGGTATGAGCGCCAGGCGCGCTATCGTTATCTTTGTGGGTAAATTGATATGTATCTTTCCCATTTTACTCCGTTACCTCTCCCAACAGATCTTCACCCGACACGCCCGTTATGCGCACGCGGTATGTGCCGCCCACGTCCAACGGCTGCCCGGAAGTGAAATATGTAACTCCGTCTACGTCCGGGGTCTGAAAACCCGTCCTGCCGCAGAAGAGCTGCTTTTCGTAATCTATGTCTTCATAGATGACGTCGAACACCTTGCCGATGAGTTCGGCTTTGCTTCTTGCGGAAACCTGCGCCTGCACCTGATAAGCGCGCTTGCGCCGCGCCTTTTTCACCCGCTCCGGCAGCTGCCCGTCCAAACGCGCCGCGGCGGTGCCGTCTTCTTTGGAATAGGCAAAAAATCCGCAGGCGTAAAGCCGCGCTTCCCGCAAAAAGCCGAGCAACTCCTCAAAGTCCTCTTCGCTCTCCCCCGGAAAGCCCACGATGAACGCCGAACGCATGAATATGCCCTTGGCGCGCAGCTTTTCCGTAAGCTCTCTGATGTAGGCGCCGTTCACGCGCCTGCCCATCCTCTTTAATATCTTATCGCTTATATGTTGCAAAGGTATGTCAACATATTTGCAAATTTTGTCATTTTTTGCAATGTATTCGATCAATTCGTCGTCCACCTGCTCCGGGTAGAGATACAAAAGACGAATGCGTTCAAACGGCAGCGCGGAGAGTTTGTCCAAAAGCGGGATCAGCCGCTTTTCTCCCCCGTCCGTGCCGTAACGGGAAACGTCCTGCGCCACCAGGATCAGTTCTTTCACGCCCCACTCCTGCGCGAGCGTGCGCGCCTCCGCCGTCAGTTCCTCTTCCGCGCGCGAAGTGTAATCGCCGCGGATGGCGGGGATCGCGCAATAAGTGCAGCGGTTGGAACAGCCTTCCGCTATCTTCAAATAGGCGTAATGCCGGGGCGTGGTGAGCACGCGCTTGCAGGTGAAGCTGCGGGAGTTTTTATCGTTGGCAAGCTCCGCGCCGCCGCTGCCCGCCAGCGCCGCCTCCACCGCCGCGGGCAGATCTTTGTATCTGTCCGTGCCGGCAAGCACGTCTATCTCCGGCAAGCCCTCTTTGAGCTGCGCAAAGTAACGCTGCGGCAGACAACCGCTCACGGCAAGCACCTTGCACTTGTCGCTCTTTTTATATTCCGCCGCTTCCAAAACGGCGTCTATGCTCTCCTGCTTTGCCGGGTCTATAAAGGCGCAGGTGTTGACCAAAATGGCGTCCGCCTGCGACAGATCGGATACCGCCGCCCAGCCCGCGTCCGCAAAATACGCCAAGGCGTTTTCCGTGTCCACGCGGTTTTTATCGCACCCCAGGGAGATGACGCCCAACTTTTTTGTTTCAGCTTGCATCGTCTTCTCCGTAAAGGGCTTTGAACTGCTCCAAGGTGATGAGCACGCCCTTTTCTTTATTGCCCGTGCTGGTGGCTTCCACATAGCCCTGGGCGATCATCATATCCACCAGCTTTGCCGCGCGCGGATATCCCAAACCGAACACGCGCTGCACCTTGGAAGTGGATATGCTGCCCGCTTCCACCGCATATTTGAGCACGCGCACAAAGTAAGGATCGTCCGCGGGCGAGGCGTTCGCGTCCGCCCCGTCGGCAGAGGCGGCGGGCTTTTCTTCTTCCACCGTGGTGATGTATTTTTCTATCTCCGCGTCGAACTTTGCCTCGTTGTGCGCCTTGACGTCGTCCACGATGGCGTTTATTTCGCTGTTCTGGATCAGCGCGCCCTGCACCCTGACCATGTTGGGCTTACTGCCCTCTTTATAAAGCATGTCGCCGTAACGCAGCAGCTTTTCCGCGCCCACCGTGTCCAAAATGGTCTTGGAGTCCACCGCGGAGGTAACGGCAAAGGCGATGCGCGTGGGCAGGTTGGCTTTTATCGTGCCCGTGATCACGTCCACGGAGGGGCGCTGGGTCGCCAAAATAATACTGATGCCCGCGGCGCGCGCCTTTTGCGCCAGGCGCTTGATGAGTATCTCAAAGTCCTTGCTCACCGGCGAGGACATGATGTCGCCCACCTCGTCCACTATCAGCACTATGCTGGGCAGTTTGCCCTCCGGGTGCGCGGCGTTGTATTCCGTGAGATTGCTCACCATGCTGTCGCCGAAGAGCGAGTAGCGGTATTCCATCTCGTTGACCAGCCATTCCAACGCCTTGATAGCCATGCGCTCGTCGGAAAGCGCATAGGGCAAAAGCATGTGCGGCAAGCCCGAATAACGCTTGAATTCCACCACCTTGGGGTCTATCAGCAAAAAGCGCACGTCCTGCGGAGAATACTTATACACCATGCTGCACAAGAGGCAGTTGAGGAACACGCTCTTGCCCGAACCGCTCGAGCCCGCCACCAACGCGTGCGGGAAGTCGCAGATGTTGCACACGTAATTGACGTTGTCTATGTCTTTGCCCAATGCAAAATAAAGCCCCTTATTCTTGTCCGCGCGGATAAATTCCGTGGAGTTTATCACGCTCTTCAAGCCCACCTTGCCTCTCGCCTTGTTGGGCACTTCTATGCCCACCAGGTTTTTGCCGCGAATGGGCGCTTCGATACGAATGCTGTCCACCATCAGGCAGGCGCGTATGTCCTCTTCCAGCTTGGGTATCTCCTTGACGGACACCGAACGCGGCATTTGCAGCTCAAAGCGCGAAAACGCCGGTCCCTGCACGATGTTGACCACCTTGGCGGGCACCTTGAAGTCTTCCAGCGTGCGTTCAAGCTCTTCCACCATGGCGCTGAAATTGACGTTATTGCTCACCTTTTCTTCATAGTCCGCCATCAATTCCAGCTTGGGCGGCACGTATTTGCGCGTGCGCACCGGCACAAAGATAGGTATGCCGTTGAATTTGTTGGCGTCGTCTTCTTCTTTTTCTTCCTTCTTCTCCTCCGCCTTGACGGGCTTGGAAGGTTCGGGCGGCGTGAACGCCGGCTTTACCGGTTCGGGTCTGACCGGCTCCGGTTTGGGCTGGGGCGCGGGCTTGACCGGCTCCGGCTTGACAGGCTCCGGCGCGGGCGGTTCGGGCGCGGGCGGTTCGGGAGTTTCCGCTTTTTTGTTCTTGCCGAACAGCTCGGAAAAATCTTCAAAAACGCGCTCGCTGCGGTCGGACTTGTCCTCCGGTTCCTCCGCCTTGTCCTGCGGCTCTTCGGGCGGTGTTTGCTCCTTTTTCGCGCCGAATGCGCCGTGCACGGCATTGTTGATGAATTCGTCTATCTCCCTGTCCGAATCGCTCTTTTCCTCTTCCCTGCCGGAATACATCTTTTCCAGGTTGCGTTTGAGGTTTTCTTCACGCGTGGCGGTGAAATACAGATCCATGTCTATGCCCGCGGGCTTTTCGTAAGGCGGAGGCGCGGGCGCTTCTTCCTCTTTACCGTATAAGATCCTGCCCGCGTCGTCACGCGTCACTTCGCGGCGCTCCGCCGCCTCGCGCGGCTCGCGCTCGCCGTATAACAGCCCCATCGCCTGCGCCCTGTCCAGACCTTTATACATCTCCACCGTCCCCCGCACGTCGGGCACGGGATCTTCCTGCGGAGCGTTTTCGTCCAGTTTTTCTATCGGTTTGACGTCCGTGGGACGCTTGAACCAGCCGGTGCGGAAGGTGTCTTCCAGCTTTTTGCCCGACACCGTGCCGTTATACATCTCTGTGCCCACGCTGCGCAAGCCGTCCTGCTCGGGCTTTTCGTAAGTCATGTAGTCGCCCGCGGAGCTTATCTTGCCCAGCTTTGCCGCGCGGCGCTGCGCCACCAGCTTGTCCAGGTTGAACATGCACACCACGATGAGCGCGACCAGTCCGCCCACCACAAGTCCCAGCACCACCATGCTGAAAATATACATGAAATCGGACAGCAGCAAGGGATATGTGAGCAGAGAAAACAGCACTCCGCCCGCCGTATCCGCGCCAAGATAACAATTTTTGATGTAATCGCCCCAGCTGCGGCTTTCGTCCATGGTCGCGTGTCCGCGCGCCGTGGCAAGGTGACACATGAGGATCACCACGCAAAGCGTGACGATATACAAAGCCGTCATACCGAGAGAAACCTTCACGCGCACCTTGAACAATTTGAGAATGCCCACGACAAACAGCGCCACCGCCGCGCCGTATGAGGCAAAACCGAATATCCCCAAAAAGAAATATCTGTTGACGTAATCGCCCGCCCTGCCGAACGCTCCGAACAAGATGAGCATGCAAAGCACGGACACGCCCAAACAAATGAGCGCGGTGAAGAGAGAGTTGCTTATCTCCTTTTCCTGCTTTTCTTCCTGCGGTTGTGTGTTGTTAGGATCTTTTCTTTTCAACGGGCTATACTCCCTGCTTTAATTGTGTATAAAAATTATAACACATACGTGCGGGAAAATACAAGTATATAATAAATAATATTTTATGTCCTGCGCGGCACGGCAATGGCGATAAGCGAAAGTGTGCCGTGCCGCTCCGGACGCGATATTTTTGCGCAGATATATGTGAGCGGCTAGCAAACTTATATCTGCTGCGCAAAAGCGATATGTCGGCTGCGCCGACGCGATATGTCCTGCGCCACCGAACAAAAGCGAATAGCGATAAAAATGTTCGGCGGCTCCGGACGCGATATATTTTGCCGTAACAAACGTATTGAGTAACCGCACTGTGCCGAACGGCAAAATGTAAAGGCTGCCTGAGGCGCTTTATTACACTTTATCGTGTAAGCATTGCGAAGAGGTAAGCCGAACAAACGGAAAAGTGACTTCAAGGCACGATTGGGGGTGCAGTGGCACGCTGCCCGCCACGCACGACGAGCGTGCAGCTGTATCGTCTTTCTGTCGCTCTTGCTATGTTTTATAACACTTTATTTAATGTGCCCACAGCACCGCCACGCACGACGAGCGCGGAGCTGTATCGTCGTGCATTTCACGTGCTCTTTCGTCGCGGAGCGGTTTAAGAGCACATTTCACGTTTTGCCTTGCAGGCAAAACATTTCACTTTTGCGAAGTTGGTATATCTTATGTGTTTGTTTATGATGATAATTATGCCGGACAGACGTCTATAAGGGTGCGCGGGAGGGCGATGGATTTGCGTGCGGATTTGGACAAAGGTGCCGCAGGCAATACTCTTGCGGTATTGTCAAGGCGCATTTGTGCAAAGGCGTGCGTAAAGCCGCGCTCTACTGCGTGCCCGCATAGCGTCTGTCCGGCAGAGAAAAATTCACGTCCGGAGCGGCACGGCACACTTTCGCTTATCGCCATTGCCGTGCCGCGCAGGACAACCTTTCCCCTTTCCCCTCGGCGTTTTTGCCCACGTAAGATATGCTTGCCGCTTCAGGGCGCAAAATGTGTTCCGCCAGCCAAGCCATATCGTCCAAAGTCACCTTTTGCACGCGCTCTATCTCCCTGCCCGTGTCCAAAAGTTCGCCGGTATAGAGGGCGTATCTAGAGTAGAGCGAAGCGCAGCCGCCCATGTTTTCTCCGGAGAGCGCGTAAGCGGTTTTTATCTGTTCCTTGCCCCTCTCCAGCTCTTCCCGGGTGATGGGACGGGTGGTTTTTATCTCCTTGATCACGCGCGCTATCGTGTGCGCCGCCCTTTCCGCATTGGCGGGATTTATGCCCGCGTAAACGCACATATAGCCGTTATTTATATAGGTGGACATGGCGGAAAAAACGCTGTATGCCAAGCCCTCTTTTTCCCGCACTTCCTGGAAAAGTCTGCTGCTCATGCTGCCCCCGAGCACCGCGTTGAACACCGCCAGCGCCGCGTCTTTTTCGTGCTTATAAGGCAGCGAGGGAAAAGCCATGCCGAGGTGCGCCTGCTCGTCCGCTTTTTCACGCACAAAGCGCCCGGGCTTGGTCTGCGCCTTTTCGTCCTGCCATCTGCGCCCCAGGCGCGGCAGTTTTCCCGCAAAATAGCGCTCCGCCACCGCCTTGGCGCGCTCGAACTCCACATTGCCGGCAATGCACACCACCGTGCTGTCGGACGCGTAATTCTCCGCAACGTATTTTCTCAGATCCGCGCCCTTGAAGCGCGCCACGTTTTCGCGCGGTCCCAAAATGGTGCGCCCCAAGGCGTGATCGCCGAAATAAACGCGCGAAAGTTCGTCCAGGCACAGATCCGCGCCGTCGTCTTCGCTCATGGAGATCTCTTCGTCTATCACCTTGCGCTCTTTGTCCAACTCCTTGTCATCGAAAGTGCTGTTTGTGAGTATGTCGGATAAAACGTCCGCGCACTCTTCCAAATGCTCGGCAAGCCCCACCGTGTAATAACCGGTGGCAAGTTTGGAAGTGAAGGCGTTGGACTGCGCGCCCAGCTTGTCTATGTCGTTGCTGATCTCAAACGCCGTGCGCCTGCCCGTGCCCTTGAAGAGCATGTGCTCCACGCAATGGGAAATGCCGTTGTTCTCCGCGGTTTCGTTACCGCTGCCCGCCCCCGTCATCACGGTGAGCGCGGCGGAATAAACGCCGTCCGCCCTGCAATGCACCAATTTAAGCCCGTCCGGGAATGTGTAAAAATTCTTTTCCATAACAGATATATTATATGCAATGCGGGAAAAAGTCAAGAAATGTCCTGCACAAGGGCGCAATGAGCGATAAACGAAAGTGTGCGCCCTTGTTCAGGACGTGAAATTTTTCGGCGTTGCCAATGTGAGCGAAAAGCGAACATGACAAACGCCGAAAAGTGAAATGTTTTTGCCAACACATTGGCAAAAACGTGAAATGTGCCCTCAAAGCAGCGTGACGCTGCACCCCGATCATATGTGACCGCAATGTGAAGAACTTGCGCGCTCACAGAGGGGCACGTGAAATGCACGACGATACAGCTACGCGCTCGTCGTGCGTGGCGGGGAGCGCGGGGCGCTCCACCCCCGATCGTGCCTCGAAGTAACTTGTTCGTTTTCCGGCTAATCTCTCTGCAATACTTACACGATAAAGTGTAATATCCCGCCGTCCAAAATCGCACTTTTGGACGAGCGGCAGCGTGACGCTGCACCCGGAGCGCGGGGCGCTCCATCCCTGATAAAGCCTTGAAGTAACTTTTCCGTATTTTCAGCTGAACTCTTTGCAATGCTTACACAATAAAGTGTAATAAAGCGCGGCAAAATCACACTTTTGCCAAGCGTCACCTCTAAAATGCGCCGTGCGCATTTTCCGAGTGAGCGGAGCACGCGGAGCGAATGAGGGCGGAAAGGGTGAATTTTTGCGGTAAGACCAAGTGCGATACGAGATTATGCCGCCCGCAAAAAGAGGGGAAACTACGCCTCAAAAAAATAAAACGGCGATATATTGCGCCTATATCTCCGCTTGTTCGTTTTATTTTTGAATGGCGGGGTGTCCCCTCAAACAAGCGAAAAACGAAAGGGCAGATATGGCATAAAACCATATCCGCCCTATCCCTTTTGTTTTTCGCTTATTCTTATTCGCTTCTCAGCGCGATCACCGGATCCTTCTTTGCCGCCATATGCGCCGGGATAAAGCCGGAGATGAGCGTAAGCACCACGCTGATGATGACAAGTCCCACCAGCTGCCACCACACCAGTTGGAAGAGGTTGGCTATGCCCAGCACGGCGTTGAGAATGGCGTTGGCGGGGAAGTAAACTATGCAGGTGAACACCACGCCGATGATGCCGGAGAGCAGACCTATCATAAAGGTTTCCGCATTGAATACGCGCGCGATGTCGCGTTTGCGCGCGCCTATGCTGCGCAATATACCTATTTCTTTGGTGCGTTCGAGCACGGAGATGTAAGTGATGATGCCTATCATGATACACGACACTATCAGCGAGATGGCGGAGAAGCCCACCAGCACATAGGTGACGGTGTCGGAGAGGCTGTTGATGAATTCCATCATTTCTCCGAGCATGTCGGTATACGGAATGGCTTCACGACCTTTTTCGTTCAAAGCGCCGTCGTTATACCCGTCTATCATGGCGATGATCTTATCCTTGCTGTCTATGGAAGCGGCAAAGATGTTGATCGTGGAAGGCTTGCCGTAAATGGAATAACCCAGCGTTGCCAAAGCGTTTTCGTAATCGGTCTGCTTGGTTTCTTCGTTCGTCCAATAACCGTCGCTGTTGGTGGAATAGATCACGCTCCTGCCTTTGCTGGCAAGCTGCGCCTGCACCACTTCCGTGGCGTTATTATGCGTT
The DNA here is from genome assembly GCA_944380295.1 of uncultured Christensenellaceae bacterium. Taxonomy (GTDB): domain Bacteria; phylum Bacillota; class Clostridia; order Christensenellales; family UBA3700; genus Alloclostridium. The sequence goes on along the minus strand of CALWHE010000001.1, from coordinate 51,420 downwards.
ATCAGCCATTCGGTCAATTTGTTGGTATATCCCAGCACACCGGACATGGAAGTGTTTTCCACACCGTCTTTCACGCGCGCCACGCCCACGACTCTGAGCGTCATTTCACTGCCCGCCGCCTCGGACGCGCGCAGGGACTCGTCTTTGAGCACGAATCTCTCCTGATCCCCCGCCGCGCGCGCATAACCGTCGCCGGTGGTGGTCACTTTGTATTCCAAATATGCCTTGTCCCCTTCTCCGTCAAAGACCAGGTTTTCAAAGTCCAGCCCGTCTTTGAATTTGTCCAGTTCCGTGGCTATTTTGAACACGGACGTGTTGGTGTCTATCTCCACGATGCCCAGCGCCAACAGCATGAAGTCCACTATCTGGTTGCGGCTGTCCACAAACAGCACCACTTCGTCGGCGGCTTCTTCGCTCGGCATGCGCCCGTATATGACGTCGTATTGCGCGTTCATGGTTTCGCTCGACGGCATCTCTTCTATCACGGTCATGTTGGATACCATGTCTATATAAGATTCGAAATCCGTCCCTTCCATCAGGTCCGCAAAGGGATATATGCGCGTGTAATTGCCGTCTTTGATCTGCGTGCCGTCCGCGTTCCTCACGTTGTCCGACCAAAGCTGCAAGCCCACGTTGTAATTATACTTGTAATACCCCAGGCTCGCGTCCCAATTCTCGTCCAAATATTTGGTGAAATCGGTCAGATCGGTGTTCTTGCCCGTCAAAGAATCGGTCAGATATTGCATGCCCACCACGCCCAACACGTTTTGGATATACAGATCGTCCATGTCGGAGAACAGCGGCGGCAGATCTTCTTCTTTTTGGTTTGAACTTTGCAGCACGGAACTCATCGCCTGTTGCAGGTTGAAGCCCGATTCCGCGCCCACCACGATGGGATAAGACGCCAGCGCGCCCTCTTCCATCGAAGCTATGTAACCGGAAAAACCGGAAGAGAGCGACAAAACTATCGCTATGCCGATTATGCCTATGCTGCCGGCAAACGAGGTGAGCGCCGTGCGCATCTTTTTGGTGGAAAGGTTGTTTGCCGAAAGGCGGATCGCGCTCTCATAGGACATCGACGTGTGTTTTTCCGCCTTGTCGTGCTTGAAAAAGTTTTGTATGCGCTTGATGAGATTTTTTTCGCGCGGCTTGGCGGGTTCGGGTTCTATGCCGCTTTCGTAAGGGTTGGAATCGCTCTGCACCACCCCGTCTTTTATGCGCACTATCCTGTCTGCGTATTGTTCCGCCAGATCGTCGTTGTGCGTGACCATGATGACCAGCCTGTCTTTGGACAAATCTTTGAGAATGTCCATCACCTGCTTGGAGCTTTCACTGTCCAGCGCGCCGGTGGGTTCGTCTGCCAGAAGTATCTTGGGATCGTTGACGATGGCGCGCGCGATCGCCACACGCTGCATCTGACCGCCGGAGAGCTGGTTGGGCCTTTTGTAGACCTGGTCGGCAAGTCCCACGCTTTCCAACGCCGCCATGGCGCGCCGCTTGCGCTCCGCCCTGCCCACGCCGATGAGCGTGAGCGCCAGCTCCACATTGGAGAGGATGGTCTGGTGCATGATGAGATTGTAATTTTGGAAGATGAAACCGATGGTCTTGTTGCGGTAACGGTCCCAGTCGTAATCTTCGTATTCCTTGGTGGAACGGCCGTTCACATAAAGATCGCCGTCCGTGTATCTGTCCAAACCGCCGATGATGTTCAAAAGCGTGGTCTTGCCGCAGCCGGAAGGACCGAGCACCGCCACGAATTCGCCGGGTCTGAACTCTATGTTTATGCCTTTGAGGGCATGGGTAACGTTTTTCTCCACCACATAGTCTTTGGTGATATTTTCAAGTCTTAACATATTATTCTCCTTTTTCCTTTATTTGTCCCGCACGAGCGGGTGGAAAAAGGATCTTACTGCCTCATTCTCAGCCCCGCGAACCGGGTGCCCGCCGCCGCAAATACGGGTGTGCCGACGGTAAATTCACGCGCTTGTTCCGCCCTTTCCCTTCTCATAAAGCCGCCGATGAACAACATCAGCACTCTTTTTGCAAGCAGAACGAACATGTCCACCAGCACGATGAGAAAGGCTATCACCAGGGCGGCGATCAGCTTATCCGTAAAATGCACGAAACTTTGTCCGAAGGCGAGCGCCATGGCGCCTGCCATAACGGCGAGAGCGACCATGCAGAGCCTGAAAACGACACAGAGAAATGATTTTGTAAAAGAAAAGACGCTCGAAAACATATCGGCAAGCGTATCTTTGAAGCAGACGCACAATGCCGTGAGCACGAGCAAACTATAAGGACTTTTTATTATCCAACCGAAGTCGGCTATTATCGCATTCATTTTCCCTTACCGATAATATATACTTTTTTCGACAGAATGTCAAGAAAGTTGCCCTTAAATTATATTATGCGCCCAAATATTACCTTTATTTTAATAATGCGAATAAAATGTTTTTATGCCGCAGGGTGCGGCGGGGAAAAGAAAACGGCAAAAAAGTGTATGTTATCTGCACTTGCAGTGTAAGCGGCGCTCCTCCGCAAGCATATCGGCGCGCCGCTCCGCAAAGCGCTTTACCGCCCTTTATCGGAGCGCATGGCGAAATTATTCGGATATATGCAGCGCATTTTGCCGTGCAACGCCTGCACATTGCAGCGCTTTGTCCGCACGCCGAACAAAAAAGGCGCGCGGCTTTATCTCCCCGCCGCCGGCAGGCGAGTGGCGCCGGCGCACATGCAAGTGCATAAAACATACATTATATTTTTATGTCCACAAGCTCGCTCACCGTCACCGCTTTCAGCCCCGCCCGCTCATAGGCACGCAAAATGCGCGGCAGCGCGTTTGCCGTGTGCGCGGTGGGGTGCATGAGGATCAGATCTCCCGCCTTCACTCCATCCGTTGCCCGTGCATAGACCAGTTCCTCGTCTTTATCGCGCCAGTCGATGGTGTCTTTGCTCCACATGATCACCTTCATGCCCTCCTGCCGGCACGCCTGCAAGGTGTCTTCTCCGTATGCGCCGGAGGGCGGCGCGAATAATTGCGGCTTTTCTCCCGTGATCGCCTGCAAAAGCGCGTTGGCAGAGCGCACCTCTCGCAAGTTCCCCTGCAAGTCCAACTTGTTGCCGTCTTTGTGGAAATAACCGTGGCTTCCCACTTCGTGACCCGCCCTAACAATGCTCAAAAGCTCCCCGTTGTGGTCGTCCGCCCAACTGCCGCCGATAAAAAACGTGGCTTTGGCGCCTGCGTCTTGCAGCGTCTGCAAGATCTGCGGCAGATATTCTTCTCCCCAATACACGTTTATCATCACCGCCACGGAAGAGGTGTCTGTCCTGCCCGAGTAATAGACGTCCTCCCTGTTCATGGCAAGCACGCCGCCCGCGCCGCCCGCGCCCATGGTCACCGCCACCAACGCAACCAAGGTGCACACGATCAGCACATTGCTCACGCGGCGGAAGCGCCGCACTTTCAAGGGCGCTTTTTCAGATCTTTTTCTCTCTTTCATATCACATCTTATGCCCTGTGCGCGTATATTATGAAAACGCGCTTTTGCCGCACTTATCGCGCCGCACATATGCCGAAAGCGGCATGATTTAGCAAGCCGCTTTTGCCGCCGTTTTCTTGACTTATAAGCGCGGAAAATATATTATATATAGCGAGGTGCATATGAAAAAACTTGTCAAAGCGGTGATATTCGATCAAGACGGCTTGATGTTCGACAGCGAACGTCTGGTTGCCGAAGGCTGGGCTTATGCCGGCAAAAAATTCGGTTACGACGTGAACGAAGATTTTCTCAAAAGCGTGCGCGGCAGAAGCGTGGCGGAGATCAAAGCCGCCTTTTTGGCGCATTACGGTCAAGACGCCCCCTTTGACGAGATGAACATGGAAAAGCGCCGCCGCACTTACGAATACGTGAACAAGTTCGGCATACCCGTCAAAAAGGGTTTGAAGGAACTGCTCTCTTATCTGAAAGCGCACGATGTTCCCGCCGCCGTTGCCACCTCTTCCAGCCGCGAATGGACGCAAGGCAATCTGGAACGCTCAAATACCAAGAATTTTTTCCGCCTCTGCGTTTACGGCGACATGGTTTCCCGCGGCAAGCCCGCCCCCGACATCTTTTTGCTGGCGGCGGAAAAATTGGGTGAAAAGCCGCAAAACTGCCTTGTGCTGGAAGACAGCCTGCAAGGCAACGAAGCTGCCGTCAACGGCGGCTTTATCGGCGTGATGGTCCCCGATCTCACTCCGCCCACCCCCTATCTGCGCGAGAACCTCTTTGCCGTCTGCGACAGCCTGGAAGACGTGATAACTCTCTTTGAAAGCCACGCTCTCTCCCTTGCGTGACGCCCACCGTTTTTGTTCCGTCTTGAACGCCTTGGCGCTTTGCCTGCGATATATTTACGCCGAAAAAACACTTGCTCATTTTGCTTTTGTCCGCTTTTGCGGACGGTTTTACCGTTTACGCTTAAATGCGTTTTACTATTGCTTGTCCGCCTTAGCGGACGGGCATGTCGCATTTGCGATAAATAAGGCTTTTCTTGCCCGTTTATTTTGACGCATATGTCGTTTACCACAGGGCTTTTGCTCGCCGGGCGGCAAACAAAAAGCGGTCCGTTGCCGGACCGCTCTGCCTGTTATTGTGATTTTGGCGCTCAGTCGAGCTTTTCCAAAAGCTTCAAGCCGATGCCCTTGGCGTCGATTTTCAGCACTTCCACTTTGACTTTGTCGCCGATGTTGACCACGTCTTCCACCTTGTCCACCTTTTTATTGGCGAGCTTGGAGATGTGGATCATGCCGTCTTTGCCGGGGCAGAATTCCACGAACGCGCCGCAGGCGATGGTGCGCACCACCGTGCCTTCCAGCACTTCGCCGATGGCGGGATCGTTGACGATGAGTTCGATCATCTTCTTTGCCTTGTCCAGCATTTCCGGATCTACGCCCGCGATGAACACGTCGCCGTTATCGCTGATGTCTATCTTCACGCCGGTGGCGTCGATTATCTTATTGATGGTCTTGCCGCCGCTGCCGATCACGTCTTTTATCTTGTCGGGATTTATCTTGAAGGACTCTATCTTGGGCGCGTATTGCGAGAGATGATCGCGGTATTTGGGCAGCACTTCCAGCATCTTGCCCAAAATGAACATTCTGCCGTCATGCGCCTGAGCCAGCGCTTTGCGCAGGATCTCTTCGTTGATGCCCTTGATCTTGATGTCCATCTGGATGGCGGTGATGCCTTCCGTGGTGCCGGCAACTTTGAAGTCCATGTCGCCGAAGAAGTCTTCCAAGCCCTGGATATCCGTGAGCACGGCTATCTTGCTCTTGTCTTCATTGGAGATAAGACCCATGGCAACGCCCGCCACGGGACGCTTGATGGGCACGCCGGCGTCCATGAGCGCCAGGGTGGAACCGCACACGCTCGCCTGGGAAGTGGAACCGTTACTGGACAGCACTTCGGACACGGTGCGGATGGCGTAAGGGAACGCCTCTTCACTGGGCAGCATAGGCTCCAAGGCGCGCTCTGCCAGGGCGCCGTGACCTATCTCACGCCTGCCGGGGCTGCGCATGGGCTTGGCTTCGCCCGTGCTGTAAGGGGGCATGTTGTAATGATGGATATACCTCTTGAACATCTCATCGTCCAAGCCTTCCAGCTTTTGCACTTCGGAAATGCTGCCGAGCGTGCAGGTGGTGAGCACCTGCGTCTGACCGCGGGTGAACACGCCGCTGCCGTGCACGCGGGGGAGTATGCCCGCTTCGCACCAGATGGGACGGATCTCCGTCAGGCTCCTGCCGTCGGGACGAATGCCCTTGTCCAGTATCTTGCTGCGCACTTTGGCTTTTTTCATGGCGTAAAGCACTTCGCCTATGTCTTTTCTGCCCTCGGGGAATTCCTCGGCAAAATGATCGTATACGTCGGCTTCCAGCTCTTCTTCCGCCTTTTCACGCTCCTGGCGGTCGTAATTTTCCAAGACCTTGTCCATCTTGGCGTCCGCGTATGCCTTGACGGCTTCTTCCACGTCGGCGGCGGGGTGATAAAGCTCCGGATCTATCTTCTTTTTGCCTATCTCCGCCTGAATGCCTTCGATAAAGGTGACTATCTTTTTGATCTCTTCATGACCGAACAAGATGGCGCCTATCATCTCTTCTTCCGTGACTTCGTTGGCGCCGGCTTCCACCATCAGGATAGCCTCTTTGGTGCCGCTCAGAGAAAGGTGCAGTCTGCTCCTGTCGCGCTGTTCGGAGTTGGGGTTGATGACGTATTCGCCGTCTACCATGCCCACGACCACGGAACCGGTGGGACCGGCAAAGGGGATCTCCGATATGCTCAGCGCCACGGAACTGCCTATCATCGCATAGATCTCCGGGGGAATGTCCGGGTCTACCGAAAGGCAGGTGGCGACCACCGCCACGTCGTTATAAAAGCCCTTGGGGAAGAGCGGGCGCAGGGGTCTGTCTATCAGACGAGAAGTGAGGATAGCCTTGTCGCTGGGACGGCCTTCTCTCTTCTTAAAGCCTCCGGGGATCTTGCCCACGGAATACATTTTTTCTTCAAAATCCACGCCGAGCGGGAAAAAGTCTATCCCGTCGCGGGGTTGTTTTGCCATGGTCGCATTGACCATCACCACCGTATCTCCGCATTGCACCATGCAGCTGCCGCCCGCCTGACCGCAATATGCGCCCGACTGCACGACAACTTCTCTGCCGCCGATGGTGGTTTTGAACACGTGTCTTTCCATCAGATCACTATACCTCCGTTCAATGTGTGAATATATTCTCTTTTTTTTGTGACCGTTAAAAATAAGGCGGCAAAAACGCCGCCTTATGCTTACTTTCTCAATTCCAGCTTGGCGTTGATGGCACGATAACGCTCGATATCGTTCTTTTTCAGATAATTCTGCATTCTGCGCCTTCTGCTGACCAGTTTGAGAAGTCCTCTCTTGGAGTGAAGATCGTTGGGGTGCTGTTTGAGGTGCTCGTTGAGCAGCTCTATGCGCGCGGTGAGCAACGCTATCTGCACTTCGGGCGAGCCGGTGTCGCCTTCCTTGACGCCGTATGTGGCGATGATGTCCTTCTTCTCCATTTTTTCCATTGTTTTTACCTCCGTCGGAAAATTTATTTGCCTGCCGCCGAGTGATACATCGGAGTGTTTGCAAGACCCAGCCGCAGGTACGTATGTTATTTTAACACAATAAAAAAGTTTATGCAAGCAAATTGAAGGGGTAAAGTGCGCGCTTTACCCCGCGCGGCGCAAAATCGCGGCGTGAAAAAAGCCCGCCTCGGCGGCGGGCTTTCCTCTCCTTCACAAGCTGCTTATTGCTTGCCCTCTTCCGGTTTTTCCACGCTTTCTTCCACGTTTTTGACCACTTTGCCGCCCAAAAGCACGATCATCTTGACCGCCGTGAGCGAATATTCGTCCGCATAAACTTTGAGCGATTTGGTCAGCGTGCCGCCGCCGATTATCTTCACGCGGTTATGCTCGTCTTTGACCAGCCCGCGCTTGCGCAGCGTTTTGATGTTGACCATGTCGCAGTCGTTGTAAAGATCTTCTATCTTGTCCAAGCCCACGAAAGCCGTCTTTTTCACCTCGTCGGACACGGGCACGTATTTGATCCTGATCAGCTCCTGCGCCTCCGCGTCCGTGAGCTGGGCGTTGGCGTCCTGCGAGTCTACGCGCGAGCGCAGCTTTTCCGTCTTTTTGTTCTTGATGAGCAGGCTGCCCTTTTGCAGCAGGATCAGCTCCTTGAAGCTCTTCTTCTCGCCCGCCTTCTTCTTGCGTTCCACGCCCGCCTGCGCCATGGCTTCGTCTATCAGTTCCTTGGCATATTTCAAGCCGCGGTTGGATTTGACCTTGATGGTGAAAGGCACTTCTTCATAGCCCTTCTTTTCCGTGATGAGCTGATGATACTTGTCGTAATCGTATTGCTCAGCGTCCAGAGGCAGATAGAGTTTGAGCGTTTTGCCCGTGAGCGTGATCTTGGCAAGCAGCGCGCCCTTGCTCTTGAAGTTGTCCGCCCTGTTGGTGAGCGAACGGGACACGTTCTTGAACTGCAACAGGTGGTTGACCAGCTCTTCGTATATGGCTTTGTTCACGTCCGAACCGTATCTCAGACGTCCGCGCATGGTGGACGTGCGGCGCTTGATGGCGTCCGCCGCCGTGATCATCCTGGGCGCGCCCGGTTCGAGCTCTTCTTCCGGCTCTTCTTCGTCGTCTTCTTTCTCTTCCACTTCGGGGGTTTCGTCCTCTTCTTCCGGCTCTTCCTCCGGCTCTTCATCGTCTTCTTCCGGCAAGATGGCAGCCGCGGCAAAATCTTCTTCCTTTTCCGGCTCCTTCTCTTCTTCATAGAAGGCGTAAAGGATCAGATCCTCTTCAAGATCCTTATCCACATAACTGCTCTCTTCCACCACCTCGTTGTGCTTTTCTTCGTCCGTGAACCAGCCGCGGAAGACAAAGCCTTCCTTGACGGGCGCGGCGGGCAGATCGAGCGCGTCCCTGCCGGCGGTTTCTATGGTAGCCACCACCTCGCCGTCCGCCATAAAGGTGATGAGGTGAGGTTCGGGCGCTTCCGCCACGGGCACCGGCTTGATATATTCGGCATAGACGTTCAGATCTTCCGTCAGATAACTCTGCGCGGTCTCTCTGCCCGTGAACGGCACCTGCGCGCCGTTTTGCAGGGTATACCAGTTGCAGAAGCGGTATTCTTCCAGCGCGGGCGCTTCGGGAAGCTGCACGGCGCAGATGCCCTGCACTTCCAGCGTGCGCTGCAACACGCCGCAGGCATAAAATCTGATCTTGGGCACCACCTTGATGTAATCGGCGATGACGTTGAGATCTTCCAGCAGATATTTGTCCGCCAGCGTGCTTTCCGTAAAGGCGACCTCTTCTCCCTTTTTGTCCTTGAAGATCCAGCGGGCAAAGGCGTATCCGGGCAACGCGGGCGCCGCGGGCACGGCAACAGGCTCTTTGCCCATCGTTTTGACCGTGCTCTGGATAACGCCGCAGGCGACAAAGTTGACCGCGTGCGCCTCTTCCGGCACTATCTCTTTCCACTTGGCGTAAAGTTTTACGCTGCCCGTCACCTTGAAGCGCATGACCTCCGGCAACACAAATTCAGCGGGCGCTGCGGGAGCGTCTTCCGCAGGAGCTTCTGCGGGGGCGTCAGCTGCGGGAACTTCTTCCGCGGGGACTTCCGCCGGCGCTTCTTCCGCGGGGACTTCCTCGACGGGAGCGTCTGCCGCGGGGGCGTCCTCGGCGGGAGTTTCTTCCACGGGCGCGTCTGCCGCGGGGGCGTCCTCTGCGGGAGTTTCTTCCGCGGGCGCTTGGGCAGGGACTTCCTCGGCGGGAGTTTCCGCAGGGGCTTGTTCCTCTGCCGCGGCGGGAGCCGCCGGCTTATTGTTTTTTGCCTTTTTGGCGCGTTTGGAACTCATGGTATCGGTGGTGCCTCCTCCTTTTTGTTCGTCGGTGACGTCTTTGCCGTCCGGCTCGTCATATATCCTGATCTCTTCGCTTTGCTCTTGCGCGGGCGCTTCCTCTGCGGGAGCCTCGTCTGCCGAGGCTTCTTCCGCAGGCGCTTCCGCCGGGGCTTCTTCCGCAGGCGCTTCCGCCGGGGCTTCTTCCGCAGGCGCTTCCGCCGGGGCTTCTTCCGCAGGCGCTTCTGCCGGGGCTTCTTCCGCAGGCGCTTCTGCCGGGGCTTCTTCCGCAGGCGCTTCCACGGGAGCTTCTTCGGCAGGGGTTTCCTCTGCCGGAGCCTCGTCCGCCGGGGCTTCTGCCGCGGGCGCTTCCTCTGCCGGCGTTTCTTCCGCAGGGGCTTCTTGCGCAGGGGCTTCTTCCGCGGGCGCTTCTACGGGCGCCGCCTTTTTGCCTTTCTTGTCCTTTTTGGCTTTTTTATCCTTTTTGCCCTTTTTGTCCTCGGCGGGCGCTTCGTCTTTGTCCGCCTCTCCCGGTTCGAGCGGCGCGGGGATCGTGCACTCTTCGTCCAGATACCAGCCGGCAAATTCGTAACCTTCGCGTTCGGGCAGAGGCAGTTCTATCACGTTGCCCTTCTTGGCTTTTATCTTATCCACTTCTTCGCCGCCGTTCACTTCAAAGCTGACCGTCTTTTTGCTCAGCAGCAACAGGACGAGCAACAGCACTATCAGCAGGATGAGCAGCAGGATGAGTAGCGCGATGAGCACCCAAAGCAGCGTGTTGTCCTGCACGGGCGTGCCGGTGACCAGATAATCGCCGGCGGCGTCTACCGTGAGCACCAGAGTGCTGCCGCTGTATCTGACGGAGATGGGCGCGTATGTGCCGTCGTCATTTATTTTATATACATTATAATAAGTCTTGTCCGCCATGCTCTCGCCCAGGTCCACGGTGAGAGTGTAAACGCCGCGGGCGCCGAACACCGCGCCTTCCGCTTCCGCTATCTCCACGGAGAGCACGCCGTAAGCTTCGTTGCCCGTGCCTGCCGCCATGGCACTGTGCGCGCCCGCAGCCGCCGGATCCCAGGTGACGCTGACGGCGGCGTCTATCAAGCCGCCTTCGTCATTGGTGACCGTGCCGCCTATGCCGCCCAGTTCCGCCTTGCGCTTGTCCGGAGCGGTGGTGTAAAGCACGGTCACTTCCGTGAAATCTCTGTCATATATGCCCGCCACCGTGCCCGTGAGCGCCTGCATGCCCTTTATCTGCGGAGAAGACTTTTCGTATCTGTCGCCGTAAACGCCGCTGTCACGCACATCGAACGCCGCGATGTCCGCCTCGCCGTCGCCGTCTATGTCGTCGGGAATGCCGTCGCCGTTGAGGTCGTAACGATAATGGATGAGCAGATTGCATTGGTCGCGCTCATAAATGCACACTACGGAGCACGAACCGCTCACCTCTTTGGCTGCATCGGTGCCGTCTTCCCAGGTGACCGACGTGCGGGTGAATCCGGTATAGTTAAGCTTGCTACCCGCTTGCGCGGCAAGCGCTTCGGGAGTATATGTTCCTTCCGTGACTTCGATAAATATATCATTTTTTGTATCGAACTTGTTTGCGTCTTCCACCGTGGCTTTTTTAACGATAAAGCTCACGTGAACTGAGGGAATGCCGAATTTGGCGTTGACCGTGGTGTTTTTCTCAGGCATGAGCGTGGTCATCACATCGATGATCTTGCCGTCCATCTCCCAGCCCAAAAATTGTTCGGAGTCGCCCTTGTCTTCGGGAGTGAGAGCGCCGATATAGTTACCGATCGACACGCCGGGGATGGCTTCGTATTCTATTTTGGTCTGATCTATCATCACGGTGAGCGTGAAGGTCTGTTCCGCCCACTGCGCCGTAAGAACCAACTCGTTACCGGGCAGCTCGCCGTCCGCTGTCAGAGCAGCTATCAGGGAAGAGTCTATCTGCTGCACGATGTCGTCGTTCGGCAGCTGCCAGCCGCCGAATTCCCAGCCCGCCAGCGTGGGCACCGCCAAAGCGACGGGGTTATCCTCGACCGTGTAAGTTTTTGCCGTGTTGGGGTTGGAGGGCTGCGCCGTCACGCCGCTCGGCACGTTCAGATCGTAAGTTATTTTGTATTCTATCACTTCGAAGGCGGGGATCAGAGTATAAGTGCCGGTCGCATTGATGAACGCTTCCGTCACGGTAAAGGTATCGTCGCCGTCGAACTCAGCCACCAAAGTGCCGCCGTTATCTTGGAAGCCGACGAATTTATAGCCCGCATTCGGCGCTATCTCGCCCAAGACTTCGGGCACGCCGGAATCGTATGTAACGCCGTCGCATACCACTTTATACGCGCCGGGAATGACTGTATCCTGTGTGTAGCCGTTGCCGAGCTGATACGTCGCCGTGCCCTGCCAGGCTTCCGCCGCGGCGGACGCGGGCGCGAAGAGCGGAGAAAAAGCCGCGACGCAAAGCGCGGCCACCAAAATCATCGCCACCACGAATTTGAAAGACGAATGCAACTTTACGCTTTCCCTCATAATCGAACCTCTTAACATAAACTACGCGGTCCTGTCCCCACGTTAATATAATTATATTATACGCAAAAATAAATGTCAATAGTAATTTCGGGCATTTGTGGGGATAAATGCGGTTCGGAGCAAAAAAATTTTACTCAAACTTTGCACTGCTGCCCTGCGCGCGCCCCGCCGCCTTTAAGAAAAAACGCATAAAAATCGAAAAAATAAAGGCGGATAAAAGAATTTTGCGCCCGCGCGGCAGAAAAAACCGCGCCCTGCCGCGCGGTTTTTCAAAAATCGCCCCGCCTCACAGCCCGAAAAACGCCCGCTTGGCGGCAATGAGCCGCTCTCCGCGTTCGAGATATACGTCCAAGCCCTTGGGGTCGGCGAGCCGTTCCAGACGGTTTTGCTCGGGCAGATAAAGTTTGCTGATCCCGCCCGCGCCGCAGGCGATGATGTTGGCGCACTCTTCCATGACGTCTATATTGTATAAGCACTGCTTGCCGGGCAGGCAGTATCCCGCGTTTTCCAGATTGCCGCTCATATACTTCTGCCGATACATGTAGTAAGGGATATAGCCCCGCCTTTCCGCCAGCGCGCGGGCATAGTCCACCATGCCGGCGGTGGCGCCCGAGGAATTGTCAAAGCCGGCGAGTTTCAGCCCCGAGCCCTTTTTCAGCGCCAGCGTGTGCACGGTCACGTTGTCCGGCAGCAAGCGGAAAACGCCGTCCGCGCTGCGGGCAAAGTCCGCCTCGTCCTCTCCGGGCAGCCCGGCGATGAGGTCGCAGTTGACGTCGAACGGATACTTCCGCGCCAAGTCATATGCGCGGAGAAAGTCTTTTGCGGTGTGCTTCCTGCCGATGAGCGCGATCGTCTTATCGTTGAGTGACTGGGGATTGACGGAAATGCGCGTCACCCCCGTTTTGTCCATAATGTCCAGCTTGGACGCGCAGATGGTATCCGGTCTGCCCGCCTCCACGGTGAACTCCGCGTCCAAGCCTTTGAGCGCACCCAGCACGCGGGCAAAGTCTTCATCGGAGAGCGAGGTGGGCGTGCCGCCGCCCACATACACGGCGCGCAGGGTGAAACCGCGCTCTCTTATTATCTCCCGCGCGGCTTCTATCTCCCTGACAAGTAGCTCCACGTAAGCGGGGATAAAGCGCTTGACCCTGCCTATCTCCGCGGAGATGAAGGAGCAGTAACTGCACCGCGTGGTGCAGAAAGGGATGTTGACAAAGATGTCCGCGCTGTCATTCCGCTCCCTCTTCAAGCCCTGCTGGGCGCGGCACACGCTTTGGATGAGTTTTGCCTTGTCTTCACTCACGCGCAAATCGCGGGTGAAGAGGGCAAAAGCGTCTTCTCCCCTTGCCGTAAGGTCGTGAAAAAGTTTGGTGGGGCGCACGCCCGTGAGCGAACCGTATGGCAAAGTGGCGCCGCAATGCGCGCTCATAAAGTCGTAGACCAGCACTTTGGCGGCGCGTTTTACGCGCCTTGTCTGCTCCAAAGGGTCGGAAAATTCCGCGCTGCCGAGGGTTTTTTCAGAGGTCTGACGCCCTTTTTCGCCTTGAAAAGTCAGCGTTATGGCGGCGGAATTGTCCTCCCGCTGCAAAATTTGCAAAAAAAGCTCTCCGCCACCCTCTTCTTCCAAGGCGCGGGGCGTAAAGGCGCGGATCACCTCCGCGATGTCCGCGGTGAAATTTTCTATGTTGCAATAAAACTTCATCTTTTCCTCAGCGGGTTTTGCGCCCGTTCAAAACTTGCGCTGCTCTTCTGCCCGTGCCCGGGATAAATGTCAAAGTCCCCTTCCCGCGCCAAAATGTTCTGCACGGAAGATACGAGCGCGGACAGGTCGCCGTCGTAAAAATCGTATCTGCCGAAGGAACCGCAGAAGAGCGTGTCGCCGCAAAAGGCGCTCTCTTCTATGAAATAAGTCGCTCCGCCGGCGGAGTGCCCGGGCGTGTGCAGCACCTCTATCCGCATGCCGGCAAGGTCAAGCGTTTCTCCGCCTTTGAGCAGCACGTCCGCTTCAAAAGGCGGGCACTTTGCCATGGAATAAGCCGCCAGGGACTTTTGCGGATCGGCAAGTTTGTCGGCGTCAAGGGCGTGGATATACACCTTGGCGCCCGTTTCCTCGCGCAGCGCGGCGCAGGCGCCGATGTGGTCGAAATGCCCGTGCGTGAGCAAAATGCCGCGCACGGAGAGTCCCGTTTCGTCTATAAATTTTTTGATCTTGGAAAACCTGTCTCCGGGATCTATCACCACGCATTCGCGGCTCTCTTCCCGCCGCACCACATAACAATTCACCGCCATAAAACCGAGCGTGAGAGTTTTGACTTCTATCATTTTTCAAACACCACCGTCACCGGACCGTCCAGATCGCAGTCGAGGTGCATGTGCTCCCCGAAGGCGCCCTGCGCGCATTCGCCCAGCAACTCCTTGAATTTGTTTACCGTATACTCGTAAAGGGGCAGCGCCTCGTCGTGGGCGAGCGCATGCGCAAAATTGGGTCTTCTGCCCGTGGAAGGGTCGGCATATATGGTGAAGTTGGACACGCACATCACCTGCCCGCCCACGTCCGCCAGCGAGAGGTTGAGTTTGCCCTCCCCGTCGCGGAAAATGCGCATGTTGACGATGCGGCGCACGATGTAGTCCGCCTGCTCGCGCGTGTCCCCCTGCGTGAAGCCCACCAGCACCAGATAGCCGAAGCCGCAGGAACTTATCTGCTTGCCGTCCACACTCAGCGCGCAACGGTTTATCCTCTGCACGATCGCCCGCATTATTTGCTCTTCCTATACACTTTGTAAACGCCCTTGACCGAGCGCAGTTTGTTGATGACGTGGTCGAGCGTTTCCAGATTGTCCACTTCCATGGTGACGGTGACCACGGCAGTGCCCACCTCTTTGTCCGCCTTGGCGGAAATGCCCGTCATGTATATCTTCATGTTGTTGAGCGCGGTGGCAACGTCGCTGAACAGTCCGGTGCGGTCGTCCCCTTCTATGTTGACGGAAGCGGTGAACTTTTCTCCGATCCCCGCCGGCCAGGACGCCTCTATCAGCCGCTCCGGCTCATAACCAGCCACGTTGGGACAGTCTGCCCTGTGAATGGAAACGCCGCGCCCGCGCGACACATAGCCCACAATTTTGTCGCCCGGCAGAGGGTTGCAGCAGTGTGAAAAGCGGATGAGAAAGCCGTCGTAGCCCTTGATGAGCACGCCGCTGCCGCCCCCTTCCGCCCCCTGCGCCTGCACGGGCTTGATGTCCAAAACGTTTTCTTTGGACATCTGGTTTTTGAAGCAGTCTATCATCTTCACCGCCACCTGGTTGGTGGTCAGACCGCCGTAACCTATCATGGCGAAGATCTCTTCCTGACGCGTGGTGTTATACTTTTTGAGGATATAGCTCTTCCAGTCGTCGCAGGACAAAAGCTCGGAGAGATTGTAACCGCGCCGCTTGACCTCTTTTTCCAGCATGTCTTTGCCGCGGCGCTCGTTTTCTTCCTTCATCTCCTTTTTGAAGAAGGCGCGTATCTTGGATTTGGCGCCCGGCGTGACCACAAAGTTGAGCCAGTCGCGCGAAGGTCCGCGGGACGCGCTCGACGTGATCACTTCCACCACGTCGCCGTTTTCCAGCTTGGTGTTGAGGTGCGCCATCTTGGAATTTATCTTGATGCCCACGCACTTGTTGCCCACCTCGCTGTGCACGCTGTAAGCAAAGTCTATGCCCGTGGAACCGCTGGGCAGGTTGACCACATCCCCCGCCGGCGTGAACACATACACCTGATCCTGATAAAGGTCGAGTTTGAGCATGTCCAAAAATTCGGAAGAGTCGTCCACCTCGCTTTGCAGCTCCATCACGTTGCGTATCCACGCCAGTTTGCGGTCGTTGGAGTCGGTGGAGAACTTCTCGCCCTGCTTATACTTCCAATGCGCCGCAATACCGTATTCGGCAACGCGGTGCATCTCGTGTGTGCGTATCTGTATCTCAAAGGGCACGCCCACGCTGCTGAGCACCGTGGTGTGCAAAGACTGATAAAGGTTGGCTTTGGGCACGGAGATATAATCCTTGAAGCGGTAAGGCAGGGGCTTCCACATGGTGTGGATCGTCCCCAGCACCTCGTAACAGTCCTTGACCGTGTCCACGATGATGCGGATGGCGTGCAGATCGTATATCTCTTCAAAAGATTTGCCCTTTTGCATCTTGCGCCAAATGCTGTAATAATGCTTGGGACGCCCGTTTATCTCCGCTTTTATGCCCAGCTCTTTTAACTTGGCGTCTATGCGCGCAATGATGCGATTGACGAATTGCACGCGCTCGTCCCTGGTGGCAGCCACCTTAGAAGTGATATATTTGAAGTCCTGCGGGTGCAGATATTTGAGCGAAAGATCTTCCAGCTCGCCTTTTATGCCCGCGATACCCAGGCGGGCGGCGATGGGCGCATAGATGTCCAGCGTTTCCTGCGCTATGCGCAGCTGCGAGGCGGGATCTTTGAAGGAAAGCGTGCGCATGTTGTGCAGCCTGTCCGCCAGCTTGATGATGATGACGCGGATATCGTTGGACATGGCAAGGAACATGCGGCGGTAATTTTCCGCCTGCGCCTCTTCTTTGGATTTGAAGTTGAGCATGCTCAGCTTGGTCACGCCGTGCACCAGTGACGCCACCGTGCTGCCGAAGTGCTCCTTTATCTCCCCTTCCTTGGCGCCGGTGTCTTCCACCACGTCGTGCAAAAGCGCGGCGATGATGCTGTTTTTGTCCATGCCCAGATCCATCAGAATGGCGGCAACTTCCACGGGGTGGGCTATATAAGGCTCACCCGAGAGGCGGTATTGGTCCTTGTGCCGCTCCTCCGCATACTCAAAGGCTTTGACTATGCGCGCGTAGGATGCCGGCTTGTAGACCTCTTTGGCTTTTTCGAGAAATTCCTGCTTATCCATCGTATTCCTCTTGCAAACGCCTGAATAACCTGCTTGCGGACAATTCGCGTTTTTGCACTTGTTCGGGCAGCTCGAAGCCGCCTTCTTTATATATTATAATACCTAAATCGACAAAGGTAAACAAGGCGGCGATAAATTTTTCCCAGCCCAGCGCTTTTCCCGCCGCGTTGTAAAGCCCCGCCGCGCTCGCGCCCGCCTTCACGCGCAGCGCCGCGCGCACGCCTTTGTATGCCTCCCCCAGCTCCGCATAGGACGGGACGAGCAAGCCGCGCGGCTTGACGTCCAGATAATGCACGCGGCAGTTTTTGCCCAATTTCATCAGGTCTATGCCGCCCGCAAGCAGCGGTTTTTGCATAAAGACCACGTGCGCGAACCCGGCAAGATCCGCCTGCGGGTCGGGACAGTATAAAACGGTGTCGTAAGGGCAAGGCGTATAAGGCTTACCCACGGCGCGGATAAACTGCCCGGCAAAGCGCTCCGCCGCCTGCGCGCCCTCCTGCGAGCATGCCAGCAGGCAGACTCCGCCTTTAAGCGCGGCTATCTCCTCCGCCCCTATCGGCTGCGGCTCGAACACGGAACTCTCCTCTCCGCCCGCGCTCAAAGCCAGATGAGAAAGCAGCAGCAGCTGTCCGGGCGGCGCTTGCAGAGGATATGCCGCCGTCACGTCCAGCGTGGCGCGCTCCATATTGTTGAAGAGGGAATACTCCACGTTGAACACAAAATCCTTTTTTGCCGCGCTGTTATACCACTGCACGTTTTCTCCGGCAAAAAAGTGCACCATCTCGCACCCCTCGCCCACGTTTTCTTTGAGGTGCGCGCCGCCGCCCATGCGCGTGAACGCGCCGCGCTCCAAACAGGCGCTGAACACGGGGCGCGGATTTCCCTCGCCGCACGGCTCGAAGCGTTGCAGCTGCAAGGCAAATTCCGCGCTCACGGGCAAGTCAAGTTCTATGCCCGTGCGGCGCTTGAAGTGCGGCTGAAAATGCGGATATTCCGTGGCGATAAAACGGTCGAGGATGTAGGCAAATTCCTTGATGAGCGACTTTTTTATCGTCAGTCCGCAGGCGCGCTTGTGCCCGCCGCAACGGATCAGATAAGAGGAACAGGCACTCACGCATTTGAGGATGTCTATGCCTTCAACGCTCCTGCCGGAGCCTTTCGCTTCTTTGCCGCTGTCTGTGATGAGGATCACGGGGCGGTCGTAAAGCTCCACCAGGCGCGAGGCGGTTATGCCCAGCACGCCGTCGTCCCAATAAGGGTCGTAGAGCACCAGCACGCGCCGCTGCGAAATGTCTTCTTCTTGCAGTTTTTCTATGCATGCCGCCGTCAGATCGCGCGTGAACTGCTTGCGCCGCTCGTTGCATTCGTTGATGTTCTTGACCAGCGTTTCCAGCACAAAGGCGTCTTTTTCATAAAAGAGCGCCACCGTTTCATATGCCGTGTCCACCCTGCCCGTGGCGTTTATGCGCGGTCCCAGCTT
This sequence comes from uncultured Christensenellaceae bacterium, assembly GCA_944380295.1. Taxonomy (GTDB): domain Bacteria; phylum Bacillota; class Clostridia; order Christensenellales; family UBA3700; genus Alloclostridium. Next base: position 33,099 of record CALWHE010000001.1, on the reverse strand, counting down.
AAAGGCGATGTCACGCGCGGTGACCCGCCCTTTCACGCAGCTGTCCATGAGCATGTTCAGCCCGCGCCTGCGCCGCTTGTTCAGCTGCACCAGCCCCAAAGAGGTTATCACCCGGTTGTCGCCCGTGAGCGGCACCACGTCCGCCACCGTGGCGATGGCGGCAATGTCCAAAAAATTCTCCGCCGCCGCGCGTCCGCCCAGCGCTTCCACCAGCCTGAGCGCCACGCCCGCGCCGCACAGATCGCGGCAGACGTTTTCACTGAGTTTGGGGTCGAACACCACGCAGTCCGGCAGCTCCGCGCCCGGCTCATGATGGTCGGTCACCACCACGTCCATGCCCAGATCCTCCACGGCAAAGCGCACCTCGTCCACAGAGGTCACGCCGCAGTCCACGCTGATGATGAGATCGGGAAATTCGCGCTCCGCTATGTCCGCCAGCGCGTCGAAATTAAGCCCGTATCCCTCTGTGTGCCGGTTGGGGATATAGTAGCCGCAGTCCGCGCCGCGGGAAGTGAGATATTCGTATAAAATGGCGGTGGCGCACAGCCCGTCGCAGTCGTAATCGCCGTATATGACTATCTTTTGCCGCTCGTCCAGCGCCTGCTTCACCCGCTCCGCCGCCTGCGCCAAGCCCTGATACGCTTTGAGCGGCGTGAGCGCGCCGAGCGACGGGGAAAAGAAATTTATCTTTTCTTCCTCGCTCTTTATCCCCCGCTCCGCCAGCAGGCTGTTTATTATCTCTCTTTCTCTTGCGCTTTCCATAAATTATATATATTCTAACACAAATCTCCGCCGAATGCAAGGCGGCGTTATGTCCTGCTCGGCGGCGGAAAAACAATATTCCAAACAAATCCGCCGCCGCTCCGGACGTGAAATTTTTCGGCAGATATAGCGGTTGCACAAGCGCCGCTACTCTTTCTGCCGAAAAGTGAAATGTTTTTGCCTAGCAAGGCAAAAACGTGAAATGTGCCCTCAATCCGCAAGCGACGAGAGGGCACGTGAAATGTCCGCTCATACTGCCGTGCATAGCACTGCGCATCGCGGACGTGGCGGCTGCCTGCGGCGCTATTTGAATACCCCACCGTCCAAAGATGTGCGTAAAGCCGCGCTCTACTGCGTGCCCGCATAGCGCCTGTCCGGCATAATTATCATCATAAACAAGCACATAAGATATGTCAACGGCAAAATGTAATGGCTGCCTGCGGCGGCAGCGTGACGCTGCACCCTTGATATGCTTCGCAGCAATATAAAATACCGATAAGCGTTACTCTTCGCAACAACAAGCAGCGTGACGCTGCACCCTTGATATGCTTCGCAGCAATATAAAATACCGATAAGCGTTACTCTTCGCAACAACAATATATGATTTTGATTTGCGGCAGAATGCCGCAAGATACCGCCGCATTTTGCCGTTTGGTGCTTTTACGCTTATTCTAAATGTTTGGCACGGCAAAATATATCGCGTCCGGAGCGGCGGCGGATCCGATGGGGCAAATGTTATTCCGCCGCCGCGCAGGACATATCGCGTCGGCAAAGCCGACATATCGCATTTTGCCGTTAGGAGTGTTTGACTTATGTAAATGATTGCAAAGGCAAAATATATCGCGTCCGGAGCGGCACGGCATCCTTTCGCTTACGCTCATTGCCGTGCCGCGCAGGACAAAAAAAGCGGCTCGCGCCGCTTTTTTGTCAAGCCTTTGCTTTTTGCGCCGTTGGAGCGGCTGCCTTTTTCGCCGCCTTTTTGGCTTTGCGTTTTTCGTCCGCTTCCTTCATCAGGATATAGAGCGAAGGAGAGAGGAACATGGACGAATAGAAACCGCCCACCAGTCCCGCTATGACCGGCACGCCGAACTCGCGCACGGAAGAAGTGCCGATGATGGAGAAGAGCAAGATCATCACCAAGGTGGTTATCGTGGAGTTGAAGTTGCGCAGAGTGGTTTCGCGCACCGACCTGTCCACCAGGGGGCGCAGCGTGGAAGACGCGCTCAGCGCGGCGTTGTTCTCCGCCAGCTTTTTGGCTATCTTGTTGTTCTCACGCACGCGGTCGAAAATGACTATCGTATTGTTGATGGAGTAAGCCACGATGGTGATTATCGCCGATACGAACGCCGCGTTCACCTGGATGCGGAAGATGATGGTGATGCAGAACATGATGGCAACGTCATGTATCAGCGCTATCACCGCGGACAGACCGCTGAACACTTCGAACCTGATCATGACGTAAACAAGTATCACCACGATCGCCACCAAAAGCGCGATACCGCCCAGCATGAGCAGACGCGAACTTGCGGAAGCGCCGATATATTCGGACGTGATGTCTTCGTTCACGTAAACGCGGTCGGACACCTCTTTTTCCCCGAAACGCGCGTTGATGTCCGCGGCTATCTTTTCCAGGATAAGCCCGTTGCGGTAACGAGTGATGTCGTTGGCTTCGTTGTCGAAAGAAGAGGAGATGTTGTCTATCTTGAACACGATAGCCATCTCTTCTCCCACGCCGGAAGTCTGCGTATAGTTGATGTTGGGGATCACCACGTTCTGCGTGAGCGAGGAAGATATTTCGTTTTCCTGCGCGTATGCGATCACCTCGTCCGCTATCGCCGCATCGTTGATGGCACCCTCGATAATGTCGTAATATTCGTCGTAATCGTTCTGCACGATGTCTTCGCCCAGTTTGGTGGTGATGATGGTGCCGCCCTTGAAGTCGATACCGATATTGATACCGTTTTCAAACGCGCCGCCCTGCCCGGCGTAAGCGCCGAAACAGATGATGGCGATGGCTATCACCACAAAGGGTATGCTCACCCAAATGCGCCAGAAAGAGGTCAGACGGAAGCGGCTCCACTTGTCTGCCAGACTGCCGCCTTTGAGCGGCTTGCCGGCAGCCGCGGCTTCCTGCGGTGCGGCTTGCTCGGCGGCTTCCGCGGGCGCCTGCTCTGCGGCTTTTTCCGCGGGCGCTTGCTCTGCGGGAGCGATGTTTTCCGCGGGTCCCGCCACGGGAGCGATGTTTTCCGCGGGCGCCTCGGCGGCGCTCTCTTCCGCCGCGGTCACGTCCTGCGCCTGCAAGAGCTCTTCCGCGGGCGCGGGCTTTTGAGTCTTTTTCTTTTTGTAAGGCGGCTGATAGTTCTTGTTCTTATTGTTCGCCATTATTCCGCCTCCTTTGCAAGATTTTCGGCAAGCAGTTCTTCTTCACTCACAGGCTTGCCCCTGTGCACGCCGAACAGCCTTTCCGCATAGCCGGCGTATTTTTCGTCTTTGGCTTTGAGCTTGTCCTCGTCCCCTTCCGTGAGGATGCGGATCGCCGCCAGGATCACCCTGGTGAGCAGCATGGAGCACAAAAGCGAGAGCACGATACCGATGAGCAGCGTGATACCGAAGCCTTGCAGCGCGGAAGCGCCGAACGAACCCACCACTATCAGAATGATCGCGCCGAAAATGGTGGTCACGTTGCCGTCTATGATGGCGCCGGCGGAACGCTTGAAGCCCAAAGAGCACGCCGTTTGCAAAGCCTTGCCCGTGGCGCTTTCTTCCTTTATCCTTTCAAAGATGATCACGTTGGCGTCCACCGCCATGCCTATGGAGAGCAACACGCCCGCAATACCGGAGAGCGTAAGCTGCACCCAGGGGAACACCGCCAGGAAGAAGAGATAAGTGAATGAATAATAAATGAGCGAAAGCGCAGAGGCAACGCCCATCATGCGATACAAAATTATCATGTATATGACGATAAGCGCCAAGCCCACCGCGCCGGAGATGATACCTGCCGTGATGGCGCTGCTGCCCAGCGTGGCGGAGATAACGCCGCTTTCAGCCATGTCGAGCGGCACGGCGAAAGAGCCTGCCATGATCTGCACCGCCAGCTCGTATGCGCTCTGATAGCCTTCCGTGCCCGTCCAGCCGCCGGTGATGGTGCACTGACCGGAAGTGATGGCTTCGTTCACGCTGGGGCAGATGAGCAGTTCGCGGTTGACGAAAATGCCGATGTATTTACCGGAATAATCGGTGGTCAGATCGGAGAACATCTGCGTGCCCTCGTCGTCGAATTCCAGCACCACCACGTATTCGCCCGTGGAGCTGTCAAGGCTCAGACCGGCATTGGCAATGTGGCTGCCGTCCATGCCGTCAGCGTCCTCGTCGTAAGCGCTGCTGTCGGAAAGCTGGGAAGAGCTGCCCTGCAACCACAAAGACGCCGGACGTCCCACCAGATCGAAAATGCGCTCCGGATCTTCCACGTCCGGCACTTCCACACGAATGGTGTTGTTGTAAACGGTGACCTGCGCTTCCGTGTAACCGCGGTTGAAGAGCAGACGCTGCATGGTCTCCGCCGTGCCGTTGATGGCGGCTTTTTGCTCGTCTGCGGTCATGGAAGTGTATTCTTCTGAATCCGTGTCTACGTTATAAACGGCATAAACGCCGCCGCTCAGATCCAAGCCCAGCGAAATGGTGTTCACATAGCCGTGATATTCGTCCGTGGCGTTGAGGTCGAAAGATACGAACGCAAACACCGCGGCAAATACTATCAAAACAGAAAGAACGGTCAAAAATACGATGGATCTGGTGCGCTTGGACTTGCCTTTTCCGCCCTCCGCGGCGCCCGATCTCCTCTTTTTGACGTCTTTTCCCTTAGAACCTGCCAAGAGGATCGCCTCCTTTACTACATAGTTATAATCATTATAATATTTTTATATATATAAGTCAACGAAAAAAAGCGAAAATACCCGCGCAAAAAAGCGCATTTTAATCAGAAACGCGCGGCGGAAAAACACGCGCGCCGCGCGCAAGAGTTTTTATTCCCCGCTCAGCTCGAACGCCGCGATGAACAGCGCGTTTTCCAAGCGTTTTTTCATCATCTCGCAGGTGAGCGGCGTGACCTTGTCCATGCCGCCGCCGAACTTGATGTTGTTTGCCGCGCAGCCGCCGCTGCAATAATATTTGGCAAAGCAGTTTTTGCACTCGCTCTTGCGCGTGACGATGTTGCCGGCAAAAAAGTCTTCCACGCCCTCTTTGCCGCTGCCGCCCCACACGTCGCCCATGCAATATTCTTCCTGCTCGCAGAACTGGTGGCAGGGATATATCCTGCCCTCGGGCGATACCGCCACGTATTCGCAGCCGCTGCCGCAGCCGGTGAGCCGCTTGACCATGCAGGGTGAAGTTTGCAGATCGATGAAATAATGGAAAAAGGTGAAGCCTCTGCCCTCTTCCCGCCTTTGCAGATAATAACGCGCCAGCTTGTCGTATTCTTCCTTGATGCGGGGCAGATCTTCTTCCGTGATGGCAATGCCGGGAATGTCCGTCACCACCGGTTCCACGGACACGCTGTCAAAGCCCGCTTCCACCATGGCGCGCACGTCGTCGGCAAAATCAAGGTTTTCGTGCGTGAAAGTGCCGCGCACGTAATAAAACTTCTTCCCGCGCAGCTTTGCCATGTAAAGCGCGTTTTTGCGGATCAGCTCATAAACGTCTTTGCCGTTTGCCGTGGGGCGCATGCGGTTGTGCACTTCCTTCCTGCCGTCAAGAGAGAGCACCACGTTGCTCATGTTCTCATCCAGCCACTTTGCCTTTTCTTCGTCCAAAAGCAGACAGTTGGTGGTCATGGTAAAGGAAAAGGTCTTGCCCGTTTCCTTTTCGCGCGAACGGGCGTATTCCACCGTTTTTTGCACCGTGTCCCAGCACAAAAGCGGTTCGCCGCCGAAAAAGTCCACTTCCAAATTATGCCGTCCGCCGCTTTTTGCGATCAGCCAGTCTATCGCCGCCCTGCCCACTTCCGCGCTCATGTGCGCGCGGGAGGCGGTGTGGTATGTGCCTTCCTCGGCAAAGCAATACTTGCAGCGCAAATTGCAGTCGTAACACACGTTCAGGCAGAGCGCCTTGATCTCGCCCGTGCGCTTTTTTTCCGCATAAGTGGTGCAAGGAGCGTTGAGCGCGCCCTCCGCTTCCAGATTTTTCAGCTCGGAAACAATGCCCTCGTATTCCCCGCCGTCTACCGCGGCAAGCTCCGCCTCTTCCGCCGCGCTCAAAGGCTCGCGCCCGTAAAGACGGCGGACGATAAGAAAAGCGACCCTGTCAACATTGTGCAGACTGCCGCTTTCCGTATCCCAGGCAAAATAATGCGTTTTGCCCCGATAGGTAAAATCAAACGTGTGGACCATCAGATGAGGGGCTTGCGGATGACGTTCACCTTTTCGCCGTTGTTTTTGCAGCTCTGGTTGCCCACGGTGCAACTGGTCTTGCAAGCGGACTGGCAGCTGGACTGGCACTCGCCGCAACCTATTTTGCCTTCTTTGCGAATGGTCTTTTTAACGATGGAATTGATATGCATAACGCACCTCCCTATTGTTTTCTGCCATTATTATAAATGATATAAAGAAAAAAAGCAAGAATTTTTTTCTCTGCCGGGCAGACGCTATGCGGGCACGCATGAGAGTGCGTCTTTACGCGCGCTTTTGCACAAATGCGCCTTGACAATACCGCAAGAGTATTGCCTGCGGCACCTTTGTCCAAAATCACACGCAAATCCATCGCCCTTCTGGGCACCCTTTTATGTCCTGCGCCGCCGAACAAAATCAAATAAGCGCAAGTGTGTTCGGCGGCTCCGGACGTGAAATTTTTGCGCGGATATATGTGAGCGGCTAGCGAACATTACTTCCGCGCAAAAGTGAAATGTTTTTGCCTCACAAGGCAAAAACGTGAAATGTGCCCTCAAACCGCAAGCGACGAGAGGGCACGTGAAATGTCCGCTCATACAGCCGTGCACGGCACGGCGCATCGCGGACGTGGCGGTGCTGTGGGCACATTAAATAGAATGTTACAAAACATAGCAAGAGCGACAGAAAGACGATACAGCTCCGCGCTCGTCGTGCGTGGCGGGGAGCGCAGGGCGCTCCACCCCGATATATGTGACCGCAATGCAAAACGCTTACGCACTCACGGAAAAGGCACGTGAAACGTCCGCATGTCAATACATATTATTTGTGCGAAGCGTTATGATGCGTTGCTATTTTTTTGCAATTTCAGAGCATATCAGAGTGCAGCGTCACGCTACGCCATCGCCTTTATCCCGCCGCTGATAAGCCCGGCTAGCGCGCAGGCGAGCGCGTCGAACACGGTCATGGAAGAGGCGGAAAAGCCGCCCGCCACGATGACGGAGATAAAATAAGTGCACAGCGCGAACAAAAGTCCCGTCAGCACGCCCTTGATCGCGGCGCGTCCGCCCTTTACGCCCAGCAAAACGCCCGTGAGCAGCGCCAGCATTCTGACGGCGATATTGACGCCGCCCACCACGCCCGCGCTCAGATCGGCGAATTTGGCGATCACGGCGAGCACTATCACTCCCGCCACGGAAAAGAGCAGCGCGATCAGCAGCGCGCGCAGCAAGTCGAATATATCCGTTTTTGCTATTTTGGTCATAGCCTGTCCTCCTTTGGCGGCGCCTGCCGCCTTGCGCTATTAAGATATGCGCCGCAAAAGCGGGATATGCCTTGTCCGAACGCCTCAGGGCAGCAAAAAAGCGACCCGAAGGCCGCTTTTGCCGAATAAATTCGTTTGTTGTCACATATCGGGATTTTCGTCCTGCTTGTCGTTTTCCGGCTTGGCTTCCGCAGCGGTTTCCGCCTCTTGCGCGTCGGAAGAGAGTTCGAAGATCTCCTTTTCTTCCCTCTTCTGCCGTCTGGAGCGTTCCGCTTCGGCGTCGTCGGCGGGCAGAGAGTCTATGTCCACGCCCTCTTCCCTGTGCTTTTTGCCGCGCTTCTTCTTTTTCTCCGCCTTTTCTTCGGCTTTTTCTTCCGCTTTTTCCTCCGCCTTTATGTCCTGTTGCAGATCGTCTGCCGCAGAAACGGTCTCGGGCGCGGGAGTGGCGGGATTGAGCACGGTATAAACCGCCGCCCTGTCTATGGTGACCAGCATGCTGCTGTCGCCGTTGGCGGAAATGTCCACCACAAATTCGTTGCGGTCGTTATTGATGGCTTTGATCTCGCCGATAAAGCCGCCGATGGTCTTGATCTTGCTGCCCACACGAATGCTGTTCATCATCTCCTGGGCTTTTTTCTGCCTCTTCCGGTTGGGGATAATGGACATCAGCACAAAGAACACCACCATCACGCCGAGGATCACCAACATCACCCAGCTGTTTTCATTTTTTTCCTCGGTAGTGCCCGCACAGCCGGCAAGCAGCGCCACCATCGTGACGAGAGTGCCCAGCACGGCAAGCGCCGTCAAAAGTTTTTTCTTCATAAATGTCTCCTGTTTTGCGCTATAACGCAATTATATCCCTATGATATAGTATTTAAGCGTAAATTGCAACTGTTTTTTCCGCGGCAATGTAAAATTGACTTACATTTTATATACACTATCCGCGCTTTTTGCCGATTATCCGCGCCCGCTCAGCCTTTTACGCTCCAATCGTAACCGGCGCGGAAGTCGCGCACAAAGTCGCCGAACCTGTCTTCCCATATCGCCTGCCTTATCTCTTCCGTCAGCCGCGTGAGGTGGCGGATATTGTGCACGGACAAGAGCTGTCCGCCGCCTATCTCCCCCACGTTGAGCATATGCCGCACATAGGCGCGCGAATAATTGCGGCAGCAATAACAGTCGCACCCCTCTTCCACCGGCGCAAAGTCCTCCTTGTATTTGCCGTTGCGCACCGTGATGTTGCCCCTGCGCGTGAACGCCGCGCCGTTGCGCGCCATGCGCGTTGCCAGCACGCAGTCGAACATGTCCACGCCGCGCAGCACCCCTTCCACTATGCAGTCGGGCGAACCCACGCCCATCAGATATATGGGCTGGTCCTGCGGATAATAAGGGCGCATCACGTCCAGCATTTTATACATGACCTCTTTCGGCTCTCCCACGGACAGCCCGCCTATCGCCATGCCGCAGCGCGCGTAAGGCGCGGTGGCTTTCACGCTTTCCAGGCGCAGATCCTCAAAAAGATTGCCCTGCACGATGGGGAAAAGCATCTGATCTTCCCGCTTGTGCGCATTTTTGCAGCGTTCCAGCCATTGCAGAGTGCGCTGCATCGCCGCCGCCGATTTGCGGTAATTCGTGCCCGCGGCTGTGCACTCGTCAAACGCCATCACGATGTCCGCGCCCAACTGCTCTTCTATCTTGATGGCGTCTTCCGGCGTGAGATAGTGCGCCGAACCGTCGTAATACGAAGAAAACTTCACCCCCTCGTCCGTCACCTTGCGCATGGACGAGAGAGAAAACACCTGAAAACCGCCGCTGTCCGTCAAAATGGGCTTATTCCAATTCATGAACTTGTGCAAGCCGCCCGCACGCTCCACGATCCCGCTGCCCGGGCGCAGATAAAGATGATATGTGTTGGCAAGCACGATCTGCGCGCCCGCCTGCTCCACCTGCTCCGGAGTCAGCCCTTTTACGCCCGCATTGGTGCCCACGGGCATGTATACCGGCGTGATAATCTCACCGTGCGGCGTGGTCAGCCTGCCCACGCGCGCGCCGCTTTGCTTGCATACGTGTAAAACTTCATACTTGAACATAACGATATCATTCTAACGGAAAATGCGGAAAAAGTAAAGAAAAATGTCCTGCGCGGCACGGCAAAATCTATAAGCGAGAGAGTGCCGTGCCGCTCCGGACGTGAAATTTTTGCGCAGATACAAGTGAGCGGTAAGCGAACGTATACTGCTGCGCAAAAGTGAAATGTTTTTGCCAACACATTGGCAAAAACGTGAAATGTGCCCTCAAACCGCAAAGCGACGAGAGGGCACGTGAAATGTCCGCTCATACTGCCGCGCACAGCACGGCGCATCGCAGACGTGGCGGCTGCCTGCGGCGCTATTGAAATATACCGCTATCCACAAAAACAGCTGTCCACAAAATCGGCAGCGTGACGGGAGCGCGGGGCGCTCCACCCCTTTATGTCCTGCTCGGCACGGCAAAATCTATAAATGAAAGTGCGCCGTGCCGCTACGGACGTGAAATTTTTGCGCGGATATATGTGAGCGCCCAGCGAGCATAACTTCCGCGCAAAAGTGAAATGTTTTTGCCTTGCAAGGCAAAAACGTGAAATGTGCCCTCAAACCGCAAGCGACGAGAGGGCACGTGAAATGCACGACGATACAGCTCCGCGCTCGTCGTGCGTGGCGGCTGCCTGCGGCGCTATTGGAATATACCGCTATCCACAAAAACAGCTGTCCACAAAAGTGGACAAATCTAATAAACAGACAATACCTTTGCTCTCCTTTTGAAGTGTCCACTTTAGTGGACAGAACGCCCTTGCCAAAAACTGAAAAACATGTTGTAATATCCTGCCACCGAAAACCGCGCTTTTCGGTGAGCACACCTCTAAAATGCGCCGTGCGCATTTTCCGATTGAGCGGAACTTGTGGAGCGGCAGCGTGCCGCTGCACCCCAAACTAAAAGTGCAACTTCCCGCCACCGAAAACCGCGCTTTTCGGTGAGCGCACCTTGGGCAAGGCGACTGCCTTGCGCGCCGCTCCCGCGGCGGCGGAAAGGGGTGAAGTTTTGCGGCTAAGGCTTGCACGCTTTCCTATATCTCGCCGCAAAACGAGGGGAAAACCGCAGCGGAGCGTGTCGGGTTTGCCCCTCACACGTAGGCGCAAAGTGCTGTGCGCCGATATCGTTAGAACATTAAAATGCTTTATCGCACGGCACTTTCACTCGGCGCCTATCTCCAATGCCGGGGTTGTCTTTCAGCAAGCGAAAGAGGAAAAGGCAGATCCCGTTGAAAACGGGACCCGCCTTATCCTTTTTCTCTTTCGCTTATATAAGAAGAGTCGAATCCCCAAACGAAAAAAACCTATACCTCTCCTTCACCGCCTCGTTATAAAGCCGCAAAGTGTTTTCTCTGCCGATAAAAGCGGAAACGAGCATTATTAGGGTCGATTTGGGCAGGTGGAAGTTGGTGATGAGCGCGTCTGTGCACTTGAACTTATAGCCGGGATAGATAAAGATCTGCGTGCTGCCGCGGCAGGCGCTGAGCGTGCCGTCTTCTGCGGCGGCGCTTTCCAGAGTGCGCACGGACGTGGTGCCCACGCACACCACCCTGCCGCCGTTTTTGCGCGCGGCGTTGATGATTTGCGCGCTCTGCTCGGAGATCTCGTAATATTCGCTGTGCATTTTGTGTTTGGACGCGTCCTCTTCTTTGACGGGACGGAAAGTGCCCAAGCCCACGTGCAGCAGCACGGGCGCGATCGCCACGCCCTTGTCTTTCAGCTTTTGCAGCAGCTCCGGTGTGAAGTGCAGTCCCGCCGTGGGTGCGGCGGCAGAGCCGTTCACCTGCGCGTAAACGGTGTTATAACGGCTGTTATCCTGCAATTTTTCTGTGATATAAGGCGGAAGCGGCATGCTTCCCACCTCTTCAAGCACCTCTTCGAACACGCCGTCGCACGCAAATTCCAGCACCCTCACGCCCTCTTCGCGCACCTCTTGCACGCGCGCGCTGAGGCGGGGCGAAAACCACACCTGCGCACCCGTGAGCAGCTTTCTGCCCGGGCGCACAAGGCATTCCCACTGCGTGAGCGAAAGCCGCTTTAAGAGCAGCGCTTCGCAATTTTTTTCGTGTTCGGGCGCCTTTTCGAGCGGCACGGCGGAAGATATGCGCACGCCCAAAAGGCGCGCGGGTATCACGCGCGTATCGTTGAGCACCAGCACGTCCCCGGCGCGCAGATATTCCGCCACGTCGGAAAAAACGCGGTGCTCTATCTTTCCGCTGTCTTTATGAAAAACGGCAAGGCGTGAAGAATCGCGCCGCTCCAAGGGGTGCTGCGCGATGAGTTCGGGAGGAAGATAATAATCAAAATCGGAAGTTTTAAGCATCTTCCCCTCCGCCCGCGTCGAACATGCTCATCTGTCCGCCGGGCGCACCGTAATATTTCCTGCCCACGTGCTTGTAAGCGTCCGGCAGGCAGATCCTGCCGCGCGGCGTGCGCGCGATGAACGTGATCTGCATGAGATAAGGCTCGTATACGTCTTCTATGGTGCCGGAGTCTTCCCCCACCGCCGCCGCCAGCGTATCCAGACCCACCGGGCCGCCGCCGAATTTGTCTATCATGGTGGTGAGGATGAGCCTGTCTATATTGTCCAAGCCGCGCTTGTCTATCTCCATGCCGGCAAGCGCTTCATCCGCCGCTTTTTGATCCACCACCCCACTGCCGCGCACCTGCGCCCAGTCGCGCACGCGCTTTAAGATACGGTTGGCTATGCGGGGCGTGCCGCGCGAACGCGAGGCTATCTCCTGCGCGCCGCCGTCTGTGATCTCCACGCCCAAAATGCCCGCCGAACGGCGCACGATCACGCCCAGTTCCTGCGGCGTGTAAAGCTCCAAACGGCAATTTACGCCGAATCTGTCGCGCAGCGGAGAGGTGAGCATACCCGCCTTGGTGGTGGCGCCGATGAGCGTAAAACGGTTGAGCGGCAGACGTATGCTCTTTGCCGAAGGTCCCTTGCCCACCATAAAGTCCAAAGCAAAATCTTCCATGGCGGGATAAAGTATCTCTTCCACCGCGCGGTTAAGGCGGTGTATCTCGTCGATAAACAGCACGTCGCCCTGTTCCAAATTGGTGAGAATGGCGGCAAGATCCGCCGCTTTTTCTATGGCGGGCCCGGAAGTTATGCGGATCTGCGAGTTCATCTCCCCCGCAATGATGTGCGCCAGCGTGGTCTTGCCCAAGCCGGGAGGTCCGTAAAGCAGCACATGGTCGAGCGCCTCGCCGCGCGCCTTGGCGGCTTGGATATAAACTTCCAGATTGCGCTTGATCTTTTCCTGCCCCACATAATCGGACATGGTCTTGGGGCGCAGCGATACGTCGTTGTCCCCTTCGCGTTCGATATTGTATGAAGATAAAAACCGCTCTTCGTCTTCGGGCATAAAGTCCATTATTTGTCCACACTCCTAAGCGCCAAGGTTATCACCTCTTCCAGCGTTTTGGCTTTGCCGCCGGAGAGCACGTTGTTCACCGCTTTTACCGCGTCTGTGCGCGAAAGTCCCAGAGAAACCAGCACCGCCGCCGCTTCCTGACCCATCGGACTTGCCCCCGATACGCCGGCGAGCGAACCGCTGTCTACCGCCTCTTCCTCCACCCGCTCGCGCAGTTCCAGAATAACGCGTTCGGCGGTTTTTTTGCCTATGCCCTTGATGCGCGCCAGCGCCTTGGCGTCAGAATTGACAATGGCAAGCGCCAGCGTGCGCACGTCCATGCCCGAGAGTATCTGCAAAGCCACCTTGGGTCCGATGCCGGAAACCGTGATCAGCTTCAAAAACATGGCGCGCTCTTCTTCCGTGGCAAAGCCGTAAAGCCGCATGGCGTCGTCCGTCACGCCCAGGTGCGTGAAGATTTTCACCCTGCTCCCCAATGCTCCGACGCGCGACAAGGTGAACGAGGATACGTTCAGCTCGTAACCTATCCCGTTGTTGTCCAATATCACCTTGCCCTCTTCCATGCCGGCAAGCGTTCCCGTTATGTAAGAATACATATATATTATGATAATACAGAGCGGGGGGAATGTCAAGTGATATCCTGCGCGGCGGCGGAATAACAATTATTCCAAGCAGATCCGCCGCCGCTCCGGACGTGAAATTTTTGCGCAGATATAAATGAGCGGTAAGCGAATGTATATCTGCTGCGCAAAAGTGAAATGTTTTTGCCAACTCGTTGTCAAAAACGTGAAATGTGCCCTCAATCCGCAAGCGACGAGAGGGCACGTGAAATGTCCGCTCATACTGCCGCAAAGCGGCGCATCGCAAACGTGGCGGTTGCCTGCGGCGCTATCAAAGTATAGCGCTGCACCCGGAGCGCGGAACGGCAGCGTAACGCTGCACCCTGATAAAGTGTAATAAAGCGCGGCAAAATCACACTTTTGCCAAGCGTCACCTCTAAAATGCGCCGTGCGCATTTTCCGAATGAGCGGAACTTGTGAAGCGAATGAGGGCGGAAAGAGTGGCGTGGTGACCACGCTGTCTTATTCCCCTGCAAGAGCGTATTCTTTAATATACATATCTCTCCGCACAACAGCGTTATTCCGTTCCGCAAAAAGAGAGAAAACCACGGCTCAAGCAATCGATTTCATGGCAGAGTGGCTGAGGCAGCTTAACGCTGCACACCAAGTAAAAGTATGTTGGAATGATATGTCGATTGCGAATGCCGGGGTTGTCTTTCGCTTATCAAATATCCCGCCACCGAAAACCGCGCTTTTCGGTGAGCGCACCTTGGGCAAGGCGGCTGCCTTGCGCGCCGCGCCCGCGGCGGCGGAAAGAGTGAATTTTTGCGGTAAGACCAAGTGCGATACGAGATTACGCCGCCCGCAAAAAGAGAGAAAACCGCGGCTCAAGCAATCGATCTCACGGCAAAGAGGCGGAGCAGTGCGGTGCTGCACCCTGAATAAAAGTATGTTGGAATGATAATATCGATTGCGAATGCCGGGGTTGTCTTTCAGCAAGCGAAAAACAAAAGGGCAGATATGGCATAAAACCATATCCGCCCTATCCCTTTTGTTTTTCGCTTAAACTCGGAAAATGCCCGATAACCTCCCCGTCTGCGCCTGCGTGAGCGCCACCGCCAAAGCGTCGGCGGCATCGTCCGGCTTGGGCACGGCGGTAAGTCCCAAAAGGCGGGTGACCATGAACTGCATCTGCGTTTTGGTGGCTTTGCCGTAACCGGTGAGCGCTTCTTTGATCTGGTTGGGCGTATACTCGAAGATGTGCCCCAGCTTGTGCGTGGCGCACAGCAGGATAACGCCGCGCGCTTCCGCCACGGCGATGCCCGTGGTGATGTTTTTGGTGAAAAACAGCTCCTCTATCGCCATGCAGTCGGGCTTGAATTTGTCTATCAATGCGGAAAGACCGTCATAGATGAGGTGCAGGCGCGCGGGCAGTTTTTCCTCTTTGGGCGTGGTGATCACGCCGTAATCCACCACGCTGTTTTTGCCCTTTTCACTGTCTATCACGCCGTAACCGACAATGGCAAGTCCGGGGTCTATGCCTAAGATACGCATTATTTTCTGCTGAGGTAATCGCCTTGGGCGATATATTTTTCACTGGTGAGCTGTTCCAGCCCCAGCGGTCCGCGCGCGTGCAGCTTTTGCGTGGAGATGCCTATCTCCGCCCCGAATCCGAATTGGAACCCGTCCGTGAAACGGGTGGAAGCGTTGACGTATACGCACGCCGCGTCCACGCCCTTTTCAAAGCGCGCTATCTCCGCCTTGTCCTCGGAGAGAATGCCGTCGGAGTGGGAAGTGTTGTTGGCGTTTATTATCTCTATCGCCTCGCTTGTGTCTTTGACCACGCGCACGGTCAGCTCGTAATCCTGGTGCTCTTTTTTGAAGTCCGCCTCGTCTGCCGCAGAGCAAGGCACCCCCGCCTTGTCCAAAATGGCTTTGGCTTGCGGGCAGGCTGTGATGCGGCAGCCCTTATCCGTGAGATTTTTTATGCACACGGGCAGGAATTTTTCCGCCACTTCTTTTTGCACCAGCAGCTGTTCGAGCGCGTTGCAGGTGGAAGGGCGCTGCATTTTGGCGTTTTCTATCACCGCCACGCACTTGTCCAGGCGCGCGCTCTTTTCCACGAACAGGTGGCACACGCCGCCCGCGCTGGCAATGACGGGCATGACGGCGTTTTCCAGCACAAAATGTTTAAGTCCGTCACCGCCGCGCGGGATCACCACGTCCACATACTTGCCCTGCTTTAAGAGCGCAAAGCTGCCCTCGCGCGTCACGTCGTCGATAAATCCGACGCAGGCGGGCGAAAAACCGCTCTCTTTCAAAGCGGCAACGATGAGTTCGTGAATGGCGCGGTTGGAATTGATGGCGTCTTTGCCGCCGCGCAGCACCACGCAGTTGCCCGATTTGAGGCAGAGCGCCGCCACGTCCGCGGTGACGTTGGGACGGGATTCGTAAATAACGCCGATAACGCCCAGCGGCACGCGCACCTTTTTGATATGCAAGCCGGAAGGCACCGTCCACTCGCGCGTCACCTGCCCCACCGGATCGGGCAGTTCCGCCACCTGCTCCACGCCTTCCGCCATCAGCGCGATGCGCTCCGGCGTTAAGGTGAGCCTGTCTACCATGGCAAAGGACATGCCGGAGGCTTTTGCCGCCTCCACGTCTGTTTTATTCACTTCAAGCAGGTGTTTTTCTCCAGCTCTGAGCGCCGCGGCAACGGCGCGCAACATTGCGTTTTTGCTCTGCGCGCTTGCGCCCGCCAAGGCGTATTGCGCCTCATGCGCCGCTTTGCAAACCTGTTCCACCGTCAAGCTCATATCCCACCTCCGCCGCATAAGAGCGCGGCTTTTATTCCTCTTCTTCCTCTTCGGAAAGTTCGGCGTTGTGATAGACGTTCTGCACGTCGTCGTTGTCTTCGAGCATGTCCAAAAGGCGGCGGATCTTGCCTTCCGCTTCCGCAGAGGGTTTGACCGTGTTGGAAGGGATCATCTGCACGTCCGCTTCCAAAATGACGTGATCCTTGTTCGCCTCTATCGCCTCGCGCACGGCGGAAAAATCGCCGGGTGAGGTGTATATCTCAAAATAACCGTCTTGCGCCACCACGTCGTCAGCGCCCGCTTCCAGGGCTTCCATCATCAGCGCGTCTTCATCTTCGCCGCTGCCGTCCACCACTATCAGACCTTTTTTGTCGAACATATAAGACACGCAGCCCGTGGTGCCCAAAGAGCCGCCGCATTTGCTGAAAATGTGGCGGATGTCCGCGGAAGTGCGGTTGGTGTTATCCGTCAGCGTTTCCACGATGACCGCCACGCCTTCCTGCGCGTAACCTTCATAGACGTTTTCTTCATAGTTGACCGCGGTGAGTTCGCCGCTGGCTTTTTTTATGCTGCGCTCGATGTTATCGCCGGGCATGTTGGCAGCCTTGGCTTTGGCGATGGCGTCGCGCAGTTTGGAGTTGGACGCGGGATCGGGTCCGCCCGCCTTGACCGCCACGGCTATCTCTCTGCCTATCTTGGTAAAGACCGCGCCGCGCTTGGCGTCTGCGGCGCCCTTTTTATTTTTGATGTTCGCCCATTTGCTGTGTCCGGACATGTCTGTTTCCTCCGAAAATTATTTTATTTGAGGGCGTAAAGCACCGTGTAAAGCGCCACGGACAGGCTCACCGCCGCATTGAGCGATTCCATATCGCCGCTCATGGGCAGGGATATTATCCTCTCCGCCGCTTCCCTCACCTGCGCGGACAGCCCGAAAGCCTCGCCGCCCACGGCAAGGGCAAAACGCCCCGAAAAATCCTCTTTTTTCATATTATACACGTTTTCGCCGTGCATATCAAGCGCGAATACCTTATATCCGCGCGTATATTCTCCCAATTCTTCCCGCCCTATCTGCATGAGCGGCACGCGGAAAACGCCGCCCATGGAAGCGCGCACCACCTTGGGAGAGAACACGTCGCACCCCTCCACGGCAAGCACGCCGCCCGCGCCGCACGCCGCCGCCGTTCTGATCACGGCGCCCAGATTGCCCGGATCGCTCACGCCGTCGGCGATCACCAGCGCGCCCTCTTTGAACTTTTTGTGCGGCATGTCCGTCACGGCAAGCACGCCGCAGGGCGTGGCGGTATCGCTGAGCGCGCGCATGACGTTGGACGTGCAGTATATCACCTGCTTCGCCCTCTGCGCCAGGCGGGCATACTTTTCTTTTTTCTCCGCGTCGATATAGAGAACGCTTATCTCCACGTCCTCGGGAAGATCGGCGATGAGGCGCTCCCCTTCCGCCGTCACGGCGTTTTCCTGCCTGCGGAAAGCCCGCTCCGCCATCAGCCTTTTTACGCGTTTCACGCCCGCGCCCGCGGACGAAGTGATGTATTGTTCCATTCCAAACAAAAAAGGGGCTGCCGCGCAGCCCCCGTGTTTTGCGTTAAGCCAGCTTGGCTTTTGCCTGTTCGCACAGCGCGGTGAAAGCGTTTGCGTCGTTCACCGCCATGTCCGCCAGCACCTTGCGGTTGAGCATGATGCCCGCCTGTTTCAGTCCGAACATGAACTTGCTGTAAGAAAGTCCGTTGGCTCTCGCCGCCGCGTTGATACGCGCTATCCACAAGCTGCGGAAATCGCGCTTTTTCAGCTTGCGCCCCACATAGGCGTAATTGCCCGACTTCATCACCGCCTGGCGCGCTATCCTGTAAAGTTTGGACTTGGCTCCGCGGTAACCCTTGGCTTGCTTTAATATCTTTCTGCGCTTTTTAACTGCGTTTACACCTCTTTTGATCCTCATATGGCGCCTCCTGTTATCCTATCATGTTCTTAATGGTCTTTTCCTGCGTTACGGAAACGTAGGCGGTCTTGCGCAAACCGCGCTTTCTCTTGGACGCCTTTTTGGTGAGAATGTGGCGCCTGTTCATCTTTGCTCTTTTCAACTTGCCGCCGCCGGTGAGCGTAAAACGCTTTTTGGCGCCGCTGTGAGATTTCTGTTTAGGCATTACTCTATACTCCTTTGCAGTTATTTTTTATTTATCGGAAGCAGCATCATGGTCACGTTCCTGCCCTCTGCAACGGGCGGTTTGTCCATTTGCGCCACTTCTTTTATCTGTTCCATCTCATAAAAATCGTTCAGCACCTTCACCGCCATCTCCGGGCGTGCCTGCTGCCTGCCTTTGAGGCGGATGGATACCTTGACCTTATTGCCGCTTTCAAGGAATTTGCCCGCCTGGCGCGCCTTTGTGTTCAGATCGCCCACGTCGATGACCACAGACAGCCACACTTCCTTGACTTCCACTACCTTTTGGTTGCGCTTGTTCTCCTTTTCCTTTTTCATGGTTTCGTATTTGTATTTTCCGTAATCCATGATCTTACACACCGGCGGATTGGCAACGGGCGATATGAGCACCAGATCCAAATTTTGTTCTTCCGCCCTCCTCAGCGCCTCCAACGAAGACATGATGCCCAGCTGGCTTCCGTCTTTGTCCAAAAGACGCACTTCACGCGCACGGATCTGTCCGTTAATAGCAAGCTCTTTGATAGGTAGTCCCTCCCTCAGGTAATAAAATAGGCGGCAAAAGCAGACAATACTTTCACCGCCGATATGGCTTTTTATTGACCGTGCCTGCGCCCCGCGCGGCAGGTGAGAAAGTGCTTCTGCTTTGCTGTCTTGCACAGTATACTATAAGATAAAAGCGAATGTCAAGAGAAATGAAAAAGTTTTTTTCTTTTGCCGGGCAGGCGCTATCAAGGGCACGCGGGAGAGTGCGTCTTTACGCACATCTTTGAACGGCGGGGGCTTGACAATACCGCAAGAGTATTGCCTGCGCCCCTGCCGTCCAAACCTGCACGCAAATCCATCACTCTCCCGCGCACCCTTAATAGCGCCTGCCCGGCATTAATAGTTATCGAAACAGCATATCATTATGAGCCGCAAGAGTATTGCCTGCGCCCCCGCCGTCCAAACCTGCACGCAAATCCATCACTCTCCCGCGCACCCTTAACAGCGCCTGCCCGGGCAGCGTGACGCTGCACCCCTTTATGTCCTGCGCAAGGGCGCAATGAGCGATAAGCGAAGAAATGCGCCCTTGCTCCGGATGTGAAATTTTTGCGCGGATATATGTGAGCGGCTAGCGAACATTACTTCCGCGCAAAAGTGAAATGTTTTTGCTTTACAAAGCAA
Source organism: uncultured Christensenellaceae bacterium (assembly GCA_944380295.1). Taxonomy (GTDB): domain Bacteria; phylum Bacillota; class Clostridia; order Christensenellales; family UBA3700; genus Alloclostridium. Next base: position 13,527 of record CALWHE010000001.1, on the reverse strand, counting down.
AAACGTGAAATGTGCTCTTAAACCGCTCCGCGACGAAAGAGCACGTGAAATGCCCGCTCATACTGCCGTGCATAGCACGGCGCATCGCGGACGTTGCGGTGCTGTGGGCACATCAAATTAAATGTTATAAACATAGTAAGAGCGACAGAAAGTCGATACAGCCGCGCACCCTTAACAGCGCCTGCCAGGGCAGCGTGACGCTGCACCCTTATTTCCAAATGCATAATTGTGTGAATGGTCATGCCGTTAGTATCGTTATATACCCAACAAATATTAGTTCGAAGAGCCTCGATAACCGACGGTTCCGTTACTGCGAAGCATATAAAGGGTGCAGCGTCACGCTGCCCGCGCTTTATTATATTTTGCTGTGTAAGCATTGTGAAGAGATTAGCCGGATAGACGAACAAGTTACTTCAAGGCTTGATTAGGGATGGAGCGCCCCGCGCTCCCAGCCGCCACGCACGACGAGCGCGGAGCTGTATCGTCGTGCATTTCACGTGCCCTCTCGTCGCTTGCGGTTTGAGGGCACATTTCACGTTTTTGCTTCATAAAGCAAAAACATTTCACTTTTGCGCAGAAGATATGTTCGCTTACCGCTCACTTATATCTGCGCAAAAATTTCACGTCCGAAGCAAGGGCGCATTTCTTCGCTTATCGCTCATTGCGCCCTTGCGCAGGACATCACTTGATCTCTATCCCGAATTTTTTCGCCACCGCCTCTATCTTGCGCATTTCCGAGCGCTCCATGCCGGTGATGCAGAGAAAATCTCTTATATCGGGATTAAGCGTGAGCACAACGGCGCGGTAAACGGTGTTGAAAGTGACCACGCCGCGCATATGGCGCGTTTTTTCATAGACCTGTTTGATCGCGGCAAAGATCTCCCCTTCCCGATAATTGTTATAAAAACAGCAGTCCACCGCCGCGGAACAGGCGGCGGCGCGCACGCGGTCGGGCCACTCGTCGAATTCTTCGTCAAAGATGACGTCGTTGCGGTAAACGTAGCCCTCGTCTTCCACGGTGATGTTGCGGTCGGGCGAGGTCATGAACACCGCCTTTTTCACTTCATACACGTCGTTGCAATATAAAAAGCGGTGCAGAACGGCGCGTTTCACCGTCAGATCTACCTCGTGGTCGTAGAGCAGTTTGAGCGCCGCGCGCGGGTGAAAATCGGTGTAAATGCAAAAAATGTGCCTGTATACGTCGCGCTGCAAAAAGCCCGGGGGCGACATGTGCGCCACGCTCTCCGCCAAATATCTGCCGTAAGGGCTGCTCACCAGAGCTTTAAGCTCCGCGCCCGTGAGCGACTCCGCCTCTTCCATTGCCGCGCGCGGCACGGACGAATATATGTTGTCGCCGAATTTCAGGCACGCTTCCCTGCCCGCGTGGTGATAAAACTCCCAAACCAGCCTGTCTTCGTATTCTTCCAAAAGCAGGGTGTCTTCCAACATGTCGAGCGCGCGCTTTTCCTCCTCGCCCAGCGCAAAGAGCGCGGCGATATAAACGCGGCGCGCAAAGATGTCCGCCAGGGACACGTCGCACCCTTCCAGTATGTCCAGCGCCTTTTGCGCCCTGCCGCGCTCCAAAAAGGTGAAGCCGGCAATGCACTTCTGGCGCGCGGTGAGCTGTTTGCCCTCCACCGCGGCGCAGAGCGCCTCTTCATATGCGCTCAGCAACCGTTCGTCTTCCCGCACCGCCTGCGACATGCACCCCGCGCACATCACGGTGAGCTGGGAAGAGGCGCGGGGCAAAAGCCGCTCGTATATGCCGCGCGTATCCGCCCTGTCCGCCGCTATCTCCGCGCATTGCGCCAGCACTTCGTTGATCTTCTCTTTCAGTTTGGGGCTGTCTGTGCGCAGTTGCAGCGCCTCTTCCACGCCGCTCATCTCCTTGCCGTGCGAGGCGATGAGCAGGGATACGGCTTTTTCCAAAACCTTGCCCACGTATTCCTCTTCCGCGTCGGCAAAGCCGATGTCCGACATGCGGTATTCGCGTTCCAGCCCCGCTATCAGCTTGTTCACGCGCGCCAAGCCTTCGTCCTCTTTCGCTTTGCCGTGCTCCACGGCGGTGATGAGCGGAACTTCGTCATCCGATTCCAAAATGTCGAGATAATAAGCCGCCTGTTCCGCGTTTTTATGCACCACGGCGTTGTTGAAAAGCGCCATATACATGTCGTCCCCGTCCGCGCGCCGCGCGATGGATTCGTAGCACACGGCGGGCACGTCCGCGCCCAACAGATCGAAAATGCGCAGCTTTTCCGCCATGCACTCGAACTCGTCGTCGGAATTATCCGCATAATGCAGCGCCAGCCCCAGCATGCGCAAGGCGGTGGGATGATCTTCTTTCAGCTCCGCCTCACGGCAGGCTTCCAGATAATAAAGGCAGCTGCGCGGTATTTCTATCATTTATTTTCCTCTGCAAACAGTTTATCGATATCTTGTGCATTAAATACGTATTTTTTGCCGCAAAACTCGCATTTTACCTCTATTCGACCGTTTTCGGCAAGGACGGAACGCGCTTCCTTGGCGCCCAGCGCGCGGATCATGCCCGCACTGCGCGCGCGGCTGCAAGTGCATTCGTAAGCGGGATATACGTCCGGCAGATAAGCGGGCGCAAAATGCCCGAAGTGCTCTTCTATCAGCTCGCGCGGCTCCGCTCCCGCCAGCGCCGCTTCCGCATCGGTGAAGTTGCGCATGATGTCTTCAAGCACCACCAGATGCTCTTCTTTGCAGCCGGGCAGAGGCGCCGCCGCCGCGCCGCCGCACACCGCGCACCTGCCGTTTTGAAAGCGGCACGCCAGTGAAAGCGCGGTGGGCGTTTGCTCCGAGAGCATGAAGTAACCGGCAAAATCGCCCGTCACGTCGCCTTTGACTATCTCTCCCCAGCCGCGGTAAGGCTGCTGCAAGCCCAAGTCCTTTATCACGCTGATAAAGCCGCTGCCCAGCATTGCCGCCTGCGTTTCGCCCGCGCGCAGACGCGCCAGAGGTTCAGACACATAGCCGCGCACTTTGGCGCCCGCCGCGCCGCAAGCCACCGCCCTGCCCAGCTTGCCGTCCCCTTCCATGATGACGGTGAGCTTGTCCGTATCCGCCTTCAAACCGGCGCTCATATAGGCGGTGACGGAGAGAAGTTTGCCGTAAACTTCCGCCGCGTCGTCACTCATGCCGTGCAGCCGCGCGCCCTGCTGCGCCGCCTGCGTTATGTTCCAAACGGTTATGCTCGCCGCCCCGTCAAAGAGCAGCGCGCGTGTCATCACATCTTTCATATCAGACCTTTTTGCACAAAAAAAGCCAGCGTTTGCAGCGGGCTTTTACCGCGCCATAGTTTTCTCCGTCGTATATTTTTATCTCAAAACCTTTGAGAAGTTTTTGCAAAAACGCCTTTTCGTGCGCGTAAAGTCGGTGGTCTTCTTCATGCTTTTCAAACTTGCCGCCGCCCGCGGGCACGAACCAGGTGAGCTGCACGTCGCACGCGCCGCGCCCTAAAAAGTTGTTCCAGCCCAGGTATATCCCGCCGTCTTCGTAAAAAAAGTCTTTATTGCCCAAAAGACTTTTCAGCTTGAAAGGCGTGCTCACGTCAAACGCCAGCACCCCGCCCGGCTTCAAAGCCGAACGCACGCCCGCTATCGTGCGCGCGAGAGCGCGCGGCGAAAGATAATTAAAGCCGTCGCATACGCACACGGCAAAATCATAACTCTCCGCGGGCAGGCGCAGACGGGAGATGTCCGCGCACACCCATTGCGCTCCCCCGCGGCGCGCCGCCTCTTTCAGCATTTCCGCGCTGATATCCACGCCCGTCATCTTCAAGCCGCGCTCCGCCAAAAGACGGGTCGCCGCGCCGCTGCCGCAGGCAAGGTCTATCCCCTCCCCGTGCAGATACGGCGCGATGAACGCCGTGTATCCGCGATGATCGAAGCCGATGAGCTTTTCGTAGACCTTGGCAAGCCGATCGTATATCAATGCTTTTTCTTACCCTTGTTGTAAGGTCCGCCCTTGTAGACGGGCTTTTGCGCCGCCTTCTGCTCCTCGCGCAGCTTTTGCGCCTCTTCTTCCGTGATAAAAGCCGGCTGCCCTTCCGTCTGCACGGGCGCGGCGGGACGGGCGCTTTGCTGCTTTGCCTTGCGGTTTTTCTTGTATGCCGCCACGGCGCTCCTGTTCTGCGCGGGCTGCTTTGCCGCCTGCTGCTTTGCCGCGGCTTTGCGCTCCTGCTCCGCCTTTTTAGCCTCCTGCTCCTCTTGCAGATCCAGCTGCGCTTCTATCAGATTTTCACACACATACTGCCCGTATGCGGTGATGATGAGCAGATAAAGCGTGAAACCGAAGAGCAGGAAAAAGCCGTATATGAGATACATGACTATCTCGCTTGCAATGGCGATGAGCGGGATACCCGCCAAAATAAGCACCAGAATGAGCGTGGTGACAAAGACGATCAGCCCCGAATAAAAACAGTTTTTCAGCAGCTGACCCGCCTTGAAGCGATACGCCACCGCCATGGGCATGTATACGAACAGGAACATGGCAAAAAACAGCAGCGCCAAAAAGGAGACCACCACCCACACGTAATATCCCGCGCCGGCGGAGCCGAACAGCGCCTCGCGCTTCAACACTTCTATCAGCGAATAGCCCGCGGAAGTGGAAATAAGTCCGCCCAGCGTGAACACGGGCAGATATTTGAACCAATGCTTGGCTATGCCCCTGCCGAAGTGGCGCAGCAGCTTGACGTCCACGCCCCACATATAGTTGCGCAAAACATGCATGGCGCCGGCAACGCCGATGGACATTATCATAAATCCGGGCGTGACGGAACACAAAATAAACAGCTGCCTGAGGTCGTAAATGGCGCGTATGCCTTCGAGCGTTTCGTCCACCGCGCCGTATCCTATGCCCAGGTTGGCGGAAAAATTCATGCCGGCAACGGCTTTGCTCTCCTCGATGGGCAGCCAGATGATCAGCACGCAGATGAGCGGCAGCGCAAAGAGGATCGTCAGAATGTTGAGCGTGAACATCTTGGCGGTGTTGCCGCTCAAAACTTCACGCAGACGCGCCGATCTCGCGCCGTGAGCGTCTTCCGATTTGGGCGCCAGGTCGCGCTGCAAGACGATTTTGGATGCCAGATATTGCGTTGTTTTTGCCATATTTTTCTCCGAATATTTAATGCGCGCTCTCCGCGCGCTTTTTCCCGCGCGGCTTATACGCGATAATAAGATATTACAACATTTTTTCCGCAAAAGCAAATAAATTTGCCCACGCTTTTTCGCCAAATGTGCGGCAAACGCTTTACAAGCGCGTAAAATTGTGTTATCATCGAATTACTTATAGAGGCGCGGCCGCGAAAAGTATGCGGAAAAAGGGGTCGGGATCCCCCGCAAAAAGGCAAAGCCGCCGAAGTTTTTACCGCCGTCCCGACGAGGTGAAAGCTGGGTGCAACGCCAATAACGTTGCAACTGTCATCTGCGGATGGAGCACTATAAGCCGGCAAAAAGTTTACCGTCGCGCTCCTTCCGAGCGCGTTTTTTTACGCCTCGCGCCGCGCAGAAGGCAGCCTCCGCGGCGCGGCTTTAAGCCCTCCGCACCTCAAAAGCATACCCGTTCCGCCGCGCAAGGCGGCGGACAAAAAGGAGATATTTATGAAAAAATACAACATCGCCGTCGTAGGCGCAACCGGCATGGTCGGCTCCAAATTTTTGGAAGTGCTCACGGAAAAGAATTTGCCCGCAGACAACTATTACCTCTTTGCCTCCGCCAAGAGCGCGGGCAAACAGGTGGACTTCATGGGCAAAAAACATACCATCATAGAGCTGACGGAAGAAAACGTCAAAAAACAGCCCGTCGACATCGCTCTCTTCTCCGCAGGCGGTTCCGTAAGCGCGCGCTTTGCGCCCGTCTTTGCCGCCCACGGCGCCGTGGTGATAGACAATTCCTCCCAGTGGCGTATGGACAAAAACGTCCCCCTGGTCGTCCCCGAGGTCAACCCCGGCGACATAACTTGGCACAACGGCATCATCGCCAACCCCAACTGCTCCACCATTCAGGCGATGGTGGCGCTCAAACCCCTCTACGACAAGTTCGGCATCAAAAGAGTGGTTTATTCCACATACCAGGCAGTGTCCGGCGCGGGCGTTGCCGGCTATAACGACCTGCTGGAAGGCTTGAAGGCGTTTGTGGCGGGAAAAGAGTATAAAACCGTCAAATTCCCCTACCAGATCGCCAATAACTGCCTGCCGCACATAGATGTGTTCACGGAGAACGGATACACCAAAGAGGAGATCAAAATGGTCAACGAAACCAAAAAGATCCTGGGCGACGACAAGATAAAAGTCACCGCCACCACCGTGCGCGTGCCCGTGCTCAACAGCCACTCCGAGAGCATCAACGTAGAGTTTGAAAAGCCCTGCACCCTGCAAGGCATATACGACGCCTTCAAGGGTCAGAAAGGACTTGTGGTCATGGACGATACCGCACACAACGTTTATCCCATGCCCATCCTCTCCACCGGTCACGACGAAGTTTACGTGGGCAGAGTGCGCCTGGACGACACCGTGGAGAGCGGCTGCAACATCTGGTGCGTGGCAGACAACATCCGCAAGGGCGCGGCAAGCAACGCCGTGCAGATAGCGGAATATATGATAAAGGAAGCGCCCGAACTCATCCACGGCGCAAAGTAAGGAGTAAATTATGCTGTTTCAAGGGCTTGCTACCGCTTTGATAACCCCCTTCACCCCGCAGGGCGAAGTGGACTACGACGCTTATGCCCGCCTGCTGGAATATCAGATAGCCGGCGGCGCGGACGCGCTTTTGGTGCTGGGCACCACGGGCGAACCCCCCACCCTCTCCGACGAGGAAAAGGAAAAGGTGATAGAGTTTGCCGTGCGCGAGATAAACCACCGCGTGCCCGTTCTGGTGGGCGCGGGGAGCAACTCCACCGCCTCCATGGTGCAGGCGTGCAAACGCGGCGCCAAGCACGGCGCTGACGCGCTTTTGGTGGTCACGCCTTATTACAACAAATGCACGCAGGAAGGGCTTTTGGAGCATTATAGGGCGGCTTGCAACGCCACCGACCTGCCCGTTTTGGCTTATAACGTGCCCGGCAGGACGGGCGTGAACATAAAGCCGGAAACGGCGGCAAAAATGGCAGATGAACTGCCAAGGCTCATCGGCTTGAAGGAAGCGTGCGGCAACATGGCGCAGATCTTGGAAACGGCGCGCCTGATAGAAGGTTCGAACATGACCCTTTATTCGGGTGACGACGGTTTGGCGCTGCCCATCTTTGCCGCCGGCGGCAAGGGACTTATCTCCGTTGCATCCAACGCCGCCCCCGCCCTCACCAAACAGCTGGTAGACGCCTGCCTTGCGGGCGATTACGACAAGGGGCGCGCGCTGCAATTCAGGCTGCAACCCTTCTTTGACGCGCTCTTTTGCGAGGTCAACCCCATTCCCGCCAAAAAGGCGTGCGCGCTGCTCGGCATCTGCTCGGACGAGGTGCGCCTGCCCCTCACGCGCATGAGCGAGGGCAACGCGGAAAAGCTCGCCGCTATCATGCGCGGGCTGGATCTGATAAAATAACAAACCGCCCCGCCCAGCGGGGCTTTTGGACAGGAGTTACCATGATAGACGTTTTGATTTACGGCATAGGCGGCAAGATGGGCGCAAACGTGCTCTCCGCCCTCAAAGACGCGGACGGTATCCGTGCGGTGTGCGGCGTAGACAAATTTTCTCCCGACACCGTCAAAGTCCCGGTATATGAAAGTGCACAAAACGCACATGAGCACGTGGACGTGCTGATAGACTTTTCCCGCCCCGACGCACTGGAAGACATTCTGGCGTTTGCGCAAAAGTCAGGCTGCGCCCTGGTGCTGGCAACCACCGGCTATTCCGCCGCGCAGCAAGAGAAAATAGTCGCCATGAGCACAAAAGTGCCCGTTTTCCAGGCAAGCAACTTCTCTTTGGGCGTAAACCTTTTGATAGATCTTGCCAAAAGGGCGGCAAACGTGCTGGGGCTTGCCTATGACGTGGAGATAGTGGAAGCGCACCACAACATGAAAGTGGACGCCCCTTCCGGCACGGCGGTCACCATCGCCAAGGAAGTGGCGGCGCAATACGAGGGCGGCAAAAAGTTCGTCTACGGCAGACACGAGGACAACAAGCGCCGTGAAGTGCAGGAAATGGGCATACATTCCATTCGCGGCGGCACGATCGTGGGCAAGCACGACGTCATGTTCATCGGCAAAGACGAGGTGATAACCATCTCTCACGAGGCGCAAAGCCGCATGATCTTTGCCGTGGGCGCGGTGCGCGCCGCCAAATATGTGGCGGGAAAACCCGCGGGCAAATATGACATGAGCATGATGCTGAGCGAGTAATGCTGCCAAAAAGTGCACAAAAAAGACAGGTGTTTGCCTGTCTTTTTTTACGCTCATCAAACTTTACCCCGGGCGGCTGACCGCCACAGGCGTTTTACTCAAAAGCGGGAATGGCTTTTCATAAATTCAAGCAGATTCACATGCTTCACTCCGCTCCTGTTTTGCAGCAAGTAATCTGTGGTGAGAACATATTTCGGGTAATTGTCCGCTATCGATTCAAGCGGCGCGTATTCCCTGTCTTCGGTTTTTTTGCTTTCGCTTATCGTGTATGCAACTTGGACGTAAGAATAATTCAGCATGACGTCGCGCATGATAAAATCGCACTCCAACTTACCTATCCTGCCCACGCTCACCGCATAATCCAAGCTTCTTGCATAGATATACACCATGTTTTCCAGTGCGGGACCGTAATTGATGCGGTTATCGGTATTCGTGGCAAAATAGAATGAAATATCCGCAAGATAATATTTTTTCTCGCCGCTGAGCGCCCGTTTTGACTTCATGTCAAAGCGGTCGCACCTGTATAATATTTTGCTTTGCGTGAGCACTTCCATATATCTTGCCAGCGTGGGGCGTTTTATCTCTATGCCGTTTTTCGACAAAGCTTTCTGCAAGCCTCTCACGCTGATCGTCGCGCCGAAATTGTTGATGATAAAATTCCTGATGTTATCAAACGTTTCCGTGTTGCGCAATTTGACGCGCTTTTTTATATCCTTGTCGAATATCTCGCCGATGACGGATCTGACATAAGTGCGCTTGTCGGCAAAATCGTCATATTCCAACGCCTTGGGAAAACCGCCTTCTTGCAGATAATTATTCAATTCCACCTGCAAGTTGGCGTTCACCTCTTTTCCCAAAAAAGCCTTCATATCCAAATATTCGTCAAAGCTGAGCGGAAAAAGTTCAAATTCCACATATCTGCCGGTGAGTTTGGTGGCAAGTTCGCCGCTGAGCAGATAGGAATTGGAACCCGTGATAAAAATCGAATATTCGCCGCTGCCGCGGAATGCATTGACGACCTCTTCAAAATCTTTCACGTTTTGTATCTCGTCGATAAACAGGTATTTCTTCCCTTGCGCCGCGCTCAAAGCGTCGATGGTTTCTTCCAAGCGATCCGCCGTTTTGATTTTTCTAAGCGCCTTGCTGTCTAAATCGAGGAAAATTATGTTGTCCGGCATAACTCCGCTTTGCAGCAATTCCTCTCTGACCATTTCCATCAGGCAGGACTTTCCCGAACGTCTGACGCCGGTGATCACCTTGATGATCTCCGTATCATGATAAAACCCGCGCATCTTTTTGAGATACTTTTCACGAGTGAACAATTTCATATGCCGCCCTCCTTTTTCGGACGGTTGTATTATACCATGTTGCAATAAAAAAATCAAGTTAAGGGGTCCATTTTTGACAAAATCGCAAAAGTGGTCCCCTTAACTGCCATATTTTGCCTGTCAAGCCGCTTTTATGGAGAAAACGATTTTACTATTGAGAAGAAAAATTTTGTATGCTATAATATCATTAACGAATACCTTGCGGGAGGAATTTTTATGAGAAAAAAACTTGCGGCAGGCTTGGCGGCGCTTTTGGCGCTTCTGACTTTTTGCCTCTGCGCCTGCAAAGACGTGCCGAAAAGCGGCGAATACGACATCAACGCGGGCGTGACCGGCGCGCGCGGCGACATCGAGTTCACCGTGGTGAGTTATAATCTGCATTCGGGCGGCGCCACTCAGGATATGATGGACAAAGCGCGCGAACAGATAGACGCCTCGGGCGCGGACATCGCCGGCTTGCAGGAAGTGGACAGGGACGGAAGCGGACGCGCGGGCGACAAGATGATCTCCACGCTCACTTCCGGAGCGATGAAGGAATATTTCTTTGCGCCCACGATGAGTTATTACTTCGGGGAAGATTACGGCATCATGACCGCTTCGCGGCACAAGATGGAAAGCAGCTTTTCCCTCTTCCTGCCTTATCCTTACGAACACATGACCCTCTTCAACGCCACGATCGAACCGCGCGTGGTGACGCGCTCGCTCATCACCATCAACGGCGTGCAGGTGGCGGCTTACAACACCCACCTGGACTATACGGGCACCACCATGCCGGACGGCACGCTGCTGCGGCTGGCGCAGATGCAGTTCGTCTATGAGCTGATGCTCTCCGACACCTGCCCCTATCAGATCCTCACGGGCGACTTCAACGCGGGCGGCTGGGACGACTTTGCCGTTTTTATGAACAGCGATAAATATGCGCCGGCAAGCACGCCGGAAAACCCCGTTGCCTCTTTCTTCACGGACGGCGACCAAAACAAACCCGCCTATATCGACAATGTGATCTACAGCAAAAACACTTTGACGCTTGAAGAAGTTTTCAACACGCAGTCCGATCTTTCCGATCACCTGATGCTGACGGCAAAGTTCAAAACGATAGCCTGATAAACTCAGAGCAACAAAACAGACCGCCGGGCGCCGCCCGGCGGTTTTTTTGCAGGCAGCAGCCGCATTTGCTTTGCCCTCATCTTTGCGGACAGGAGCGCTGCTCTTCCTTTATGCCCGCGAGCAGTCCGCTCTTTTGCAAGCCGCCCGCCGCATTTTGCCCCTCGACAGGCGTAAAATGCCCGCACACCTTGGCGCCGTTCCGCCTCGGCAAAGAAAAAGGCAGGCGCTTTATCGCGCCTGCCCGCCTGTTTTTGCTTGGTTCAGACCTTGGGCAGAGAATCGAAGCCCACTTTCAGGTCGTCGTCCGTGGGCACGTAATCGGTCATGGTGCCGTCGTTGAACGCCTTGTAGGCAGCCATGTCGAAGTAACCCGTGCCGGTCAGCCCGAAGAGAATGTCCTTTGCCTCGCCGCTCTCCTTGCATTTGAGCGCCTCGTCGATAGCCGCGGCAATGGCGTGCGAAGATTCGGGCGCGGGGAAGGTGCCTTCCGTGCGCGCAAAGAGTTCCGCCGCCTTGAAAACTTCCGTCTGCATAACGCTGCGCGCGGTGATATACCCGTCGTGATACAGTTTGGACACGATGGGGCTCATGCCGTGATAACGCAAGCCGCCCGCATGGTTGGGCGAAGGGATAAAGCCGCTGCCCAACGTATACATCTTGGCAAGCGGAGTCATTTTGCCCGTGTCGCAGAAGTCGTAAGCATACTTGCCGCGCGTGAGCGAGGGGCAGGACGCCGGTTCCACGCCCATAAAGACGGTGTTTGTCTTGCCTTCCAGCCTGTCCGCCATAAAGGGAGCTATCAAACCGCCGAAGTTGGATCCGCCGCCGCAGCAGCCGATCACGATGTCCGGCGTAACGTCGAACATGTCGAGCGCTATCTTGCTCTCCAAACCGATGACGCTCTGGTGCAAAAGCACATGGTCGAGCACGCTGCCCAACACATAGCGGCAATTAGGCGTTTTCACCGCCGTTTCCACCGCCTCGGAGATGGCGCAGCCCAGGCTGCCGCCCGTATCGGGCATCTGCGCAAGTATCCTGCGCCCCACTTCCGTGGTGTCGGACGGAGAGGCGATGACCTCGGCGCCGTATGTGCGCATGACTTCTTTGCGGTAAGGCTTTTGCTGCGCGGACACTTTGACCATATAAACTTTCAGATCCACGCCGTAAAACGCGCACGCCATGGAAAGCGCCGTGCCCCATTGTCCCGCGCCCGTTTCCGTGGTCAGCGAGGTTATGCCCTGCTGTTTGGCGTAATAGACCTGCGCGATGGCGGAATTGAGCTTGTGCGAGCCGGACGTATTGTTGCCCTCGAACTTATAATAGATGTGCGCGGGCGTGTCCAAAGCCTTTTCCAAAAAATACGCGCGGCACAGCGGCGAGGGACGATACATATGATAAAATTCGCGTATGCCGTCCGGGATCTCGATAAATTTGTCCGTGGTGTTCAGCTCCTGCTCTATCACCGCGTCACAAAAGACCGGACGAAGGTCGTCGGCGGTGCAAGGTTTGAGCGTTGCCGGATTCAAAAACGGCGCATGCTGCTCTTTCATGAACGCTTTCACGTTCAGCCATGCTTTGGGCATATCCTTTTCGTTAATGTAGATCTTGTAGGGAATTTTGCTCATACTTTGCTACCTCCTTTTTTTTATTTTGCCCGCCGGGTCGGGAGAGATGCGTCTCTCGGCGCGTCCTTCCGCTTGCTTTTGTGCAAATGCGTCTTGATAATACCATACAGGTATTACCTGCGCCGCCTTTCCGCAAAATCAAACGAAATTACATCGCCGATAGGCGCACATCTCCCGCACCCGGCGGGCAAATTTTCCGCTTGATTCGTGTTAAGGCGCGTCCTTCCGCTTGCTTTTGTGCAAATGCGTTTTGGCAATGCCGCAAAGGTTTTGCGGCCGCTCCCTCTCCTTGGGCGATAATTTTCCGGCTGCGGAAGCCCCGTTTTCCTTCCCTGTGAAAAACAACGCGCCCGCGCGAAAAATTATTTTCACCATTATATTCTCCTAGGGCGGCGCATGTCAAGTGATTTTTTTGTCCTTTACCTGGTTTTTACAAAAAAATTCCGCCGCTTAAAACGCGGCGCGCGGGAAAATTTCGGCAAACTTTTTGCAAGCCCTTGACAGCGGTAAATTGCGGCGTTATAATATGTTTATCATAGTCCTGCCGCCATGCGGCAAACCGTGGACACGTCTTTGAAAAACGCAGCAGACAGAGAGCCTTCTCCCCGGCTGAAAGGAAGGTTGCCGACGCTTTGAAGATACCGCCTCGGCAGTGGACCGCGGCGCGGCGCAAGCGCATAAATAAGGCGGATATTATCCGTAAAATAAGGTGGAACCACGGCTCAACGTCGTCCTTATGCTCATAAGGACGGCGTTTTTTATTTATTGTCGTGAGCGAAGAGGGCGGGAACGCGCAGAAGAGCGCCTCTGCCCCTCTTTCCGCCGAGTGCGTCTTGATAATACCGCAAGAGTATTATCTGCACCACCCTCGACGCAAATAGCGCGCAGATCCATCTCTTCTGCACGCTCCCGCCCTCTCCGCTCCCGACATTGGGAAGAGAAGTTGGCGGAATGATCGCAAGAGCGCCTCGCCCCTCTTTCCGTGGGGTGCGCCTTGGATAATACCGCAAGAGTATTATCTGCGTCACCGGGGCGCAAATAGCGCGCAGATCCATCTCTTCTGCACGCTCCCGCCCTCTTCGCTCCCGACATTGGGAAGAGAAGCTGGCG